>NZ_JBTLMO010000030.1:0-110094 GCF_054462255.1 Streptomyces sp. SD15
GGCGCAGCGCCCCTGGCGGGGGTCTGGGGGCGGAGCCCCCAGGAACGGGATGGGACGGGTAGGGGCGGCGGGGGCGAGCCCCCCCCCCGGTCAGGAGCCCGTCGTCGCCAGCACCTCCGGCAACTCCTCCGCGTACACGATCCCCAGCGCCTGAGTGGCCCGGGTCAGCGCGACATACAGATCACTCGTCCCGTACCGCCCCGGCTCCACCACCAGCACGGAGTCGAACTCGAGCCCCTTGGCCTGGCGCGGATGGAGCAGGACAACCGCACGGGTCAGGTCGGGTTCCTCGCCCGCCGTCACCCCGTCCAGCCGAGCGGCCAGCGACCCGTGCAGCTCGCGCGGCGCGATCACCGCGAGCCGCCCCTCGGCGGGAGTCAGCTCGGCGACGGCCTTCGCGACGGCGCCGGGCAGGTCGTCGCCGGCGTCCCGCACCCATGGCCGTACGCCAGTGGATCGCACGGAACGAGGCGGCTCGAAGTCGGGGTGCTCGGCGCGCAGGACACCCGCCGCGACGTCCATGATCTCGGACGGGGTGCGGTAGTTGACGGCGAGACGCGTGTGCTCCCAGCGGTCCTCGACGTAGGGGGAGAGGATCTTGGACCAGGAACCGACGCCCGCCGCCTCGGCGGTCTGCGCCGGGTCGCCGACGAGAGTCATCGAACGGGTCGGACTGCGCCGCATCAGCAGCCGCCAGGCCATCGGCGACAGCTCCTGCGCCTCGTCGACGATGATGTGGCCGAACGCCCAGGTGCGGTCGGCCGCCGCCCGCTCGGCGGCGCTGCGGTGGTCATCCTCCTCGTGCCGCTCGGCCATCCGCTCGGCGTCGATGATGTTGTGCGCGGAGAGGACTTCGGAGTCCTCCTCGTCCTTGTCCTCGAACTCGTAGGTACGGGAGGCGTAGGAGACGTCCAACACGCCCTGCGCGTAGGCGACTTGGGTGCGGCGCTCCTGGTCGGCGAGGGCTCGCGCGACCCGGTCGTCCTCGCCCAGCAGCTCGGCGGCCTCGTCGAGGAGGGGGACGTCGGAGGTGGTCCAGGCCCGGGTGACCGGGCGGTGGATCGCGGCGGCGTCCGCGTCGGAGACGTACCCGCCGGGCTCGGCGAGGAAGTCGGCGATGACTCGCTGTGGGGTCAGCCGGGGCCACAACTGGTCGATGGCCGACCAGACTTCGGGGTTCTCGGCCAGGTCGTCGCGGATCTGGGTGATGTCGCTGGCGTCGAGGAGGTTCGAGCCGTCGAAGGGGTCGGTTCCGATGCGCTCGGCCAGCATGTCGGTGAGCGTGTTGAGGATGTGGCCCTCGAAGTACTCGCGGGCGACGTTGTGCGGCAGTTTCGCCTCGCGGGTGCGTTCGCGGGCCATCTGCACGAGCCCGGCGTCGAGCATCAGGATGTCCCGGTCGTGCTCGATGGCGATCACCGGGTCGGGCAGCGCCTGCCGGTCCCGGATCACCGCGTCCAGCACCTCGGCCATGTCGGCGCGGCCCTTCACAGCGGCCGCCTCGGGGGTGTCGGTGGCCGTCGCCCGTACACCCGGGAACAGCTCGCCGACGGTCGCGAGCAGCACGCCGGTCTCGCCGAGCGAGGGCAGCACCTCGCCGATGTAGCCGAGGAAGGCGGGGTTCGGGCCGACGATCAGGACGGCACGCTTGGCGAGCAGCTCCCGGTATTCGTACAGCAGATACGCGGCCCGGTGCAGCGCCACGGCCGTCTTGCCGGTGCCGGGGCCGCCCTCGACGACCAGGATGCCCCGGTGCGGGGCGCGGATGATCTGGTCCTGCTCGGCCTGGATGGTCTGCACGATGTCGCCCATGCGGCCGGTGCGGGCGGAGTTGAGCGCGGCGAGGAGTACCGCGTCGCCGGTCGGGTCCTCGTGGCCGGTGCGCTCACGGTCGCCGAGGTCGAGGATCTCGTCGTGCAGGTCGGTGACGCGGCGGCCGTCGGTGGTGATGTGCCGGCGGCGGCGCAGGTCCATCGGTGTGTGGCCGGTGGCGAGGTAGAAGGGACGGGCGACCGGAGCCCGCCAGTCGATGAGGATGGGGGTGTGTTCGGCGTCTCCCGCGCGGATACCGATGCGGCCGATGTGGTGGCTGACGCCGGAGATGAGGTCGATCCGGCCGAAGCAGAGCGAACCGTCCACGGCGTTCAGCGCGGCGAGCAGGCCGGAGCGCTCGGCGACCAGCACGTCCCGTTCGAGCCGGGCCTGCATGGGCGTGTTGCCCTGCGCGAGCGCGTCGCCGACGGAGGCCTCGGTGTCGCCACGCAGGACGTCCACGCGCGCGTACAACCCGTCGATGAATTCCTGCTCACGCCTGAATTCGTCGTCGGGAAATTCTGTGTGTGAGCCCCTGTTTGACAATTCCACTCCCGCCCGGATATACTCTGCTCAACGAACTTCTTCGCGACTCAATTCCCTGAAGTCGCGAATCATTCAATATACGCCAAGAAATCCCCCGAGCGCAATTGCTCGGGGGATTTCTTGTGTCACCGGTGAGACCGATGGTGGTTCCGGTAGGTGATCACAGCACGTCGGACAGCTCCTCCAGCAGCCGCCGCTTGGGCCGGGCACCCACCATCGACTTCACCGGCTCACCGCCGCGGAACACCATGAACGTGGGCATGGACAGCACCCGGTAGGCGTTCGTCGTCAGCGGGTTCGTGTCGACGTCCAGCTGGACGACCTTGATCCGGTCGCCCTCCTCCGCCGCGAGGGCGCTCAGCACCGGCCCCATCTGCCGGCACGGCGGGCACCAGTCGGCCGTGAACTCCACGAGTACGGGCAGCTCCGCGCCGATCACCTCCGCCTCGAAGTCCGCGTCCGTCACCGCAGCCACGCCTGCCACCTTGATCACTCCGGTCACCCTCCTGTTTTTCCTGCTGGGGGTCCGGGGGTCGTCCCCCGGGAAAACACAGCTCCTGCTGGGGGTCCGGGGGTCGTCCCCCGGGAAAACACAGCGCATACAGGCTCCGGACCGCCCGGAACCTCCGCCTCGGCCGCCAGCTCGTCCCGCGCCTGCTCGGCCCGCGCCAGCTGCTCGCCGACCTGCGCGCGCACGGCCTGCAACTCGCCGATCAGCGCGTCGAGCTCGCCGAGCTTGCGGCGGTAGACGGCGAGCGACGCGGGGCACGAGTCACCCTCCGGGTGCCCGGCCCGCAGACACTCCACGAAGGGCCGCGTCTCCTCCAGGTCGAACCCGAAGTCCTGCAGCGTCCTGATCTGCCGCAGCAGCTTCAGGTCGTCCTCGTCGTACATGCGGTACCCGTTGTGGGTGCGCCGCGCGGGCAACAGTCCCCGCGACTCGTAGTACCGAAGAGTCCGCGTGGTGGTCCCGGCCCGCGCTGCCAGCTCGCCGATTCGCATGTCCACGAACGTAGTCCTTGACGCCGACGTCAAGGCAACGGGAACGTCAGGCCGGCGGGAGCAGCGACTTCCGCCGCACCGGCGAGGACAACACGATCGACGTCGTGGTGCGGCCCAGGGCCGAGGTCTGCTCGAGGATCTCCTCCAGGTGGAGGGTGTCCGCGACGGCGACTTTGAGGATCCAGCAGTCCTCGCCGACGACGTGGTGGACCTCGATGATCTCCGGGCGGGCGATCAGCTCCAGGGTCCTGGGGTGCTTCAGGTTGTAGCCGCCGTGCGGGTTCACGCGGATGAAGGCCTGGACGCCGTAGCCCAGCCGGGGCGGCGAGACATGGGCGCCGTACCCGGTGATCACACCCGCCGCCTCCAGCCGTCGCACCCGCTCCGCGACGGCCGCGGGGCTCAGCCGGACCCGGCGGCCCAGCTCGCTGAGCTTGATCCGGCCGTCGCCCTGCAACAGCTCCAGGATCTGCCGGTCCAGCGCGTCGAAGGCCACCGACGTTTCGTGGGCGGCGGCGCGCAGCTGCCGTGGTTCCTTCGGTGCAGCGGCCGGATCTCCCATGACTCCCCCTTCAGAGCTTCCTCGTGCGCCGGGAGAATTATGGCCACAGGATGCGAGTAGGCATGGGTACGGGACATGAGTACGGGAATGGCATTCGGGAGGCACGGCGTGCGCGAGGTATGTGTCATCGGGGGAAACCGGTATTTCGGCAAGCGCCTCATCGGTCGGCTGCTGGCGGCCGGTGACCGGGTCACGGTCGTCAATCGAGGTTCGGCCGCACCACCCACCGGCGCCCTTCACGTCGTCGCCGACCGCGATGTCGAGAACTCCCTGGAAGAGGCGCTGGGTTCGAGCACCTTCGACGTCGTCGTCGACCAGGTCTGCTACACGCCGCGACAGGCGGCTATCGCCCGACGGGTCTTCGCGGGCCGCACACGGCGGTACGTCATGACGTCCACCGTCGAGGTGTACGAGTACGAGGACTCGGCGGACCTAGTACGGGAGGACGCCGTGGACCCCCGTACGGTCACGGTCGACCTCGAACTCCCCTGGGACGACCAGGAGTTCCGCGACACGCACTACGGCGAGGGCAAGCGCCAGGCCGAGGCGGTCTTCGCGGCGGCCGGCCCCTCGTTCCCGTACGTGGCCGTACGCGTCGCCCATGTACTGGGCGGGGCGGACGACTTCACCGGCCGTCTGAGCCATTACGCCGAGCGCATCCGCACCGGTGAGCCGATCGCCGTCCCCGCCGTGAACCATCCGGCGACGTACATCCACGTCGAGGAGATCGCCGACTTCCTGGCCTGGACCGTGGGCGCCGAATTCACCGGGCCGGTGAACGCCGCGTCCCACGGAGTGCTGACCACCGAGGAGTTGTGCGAGGCCGTGGCCGCCCATGTTCTGGGCGGGAAGACCTTGCTCCACGGCGTGGAGGCCGGGGAGGTCTCGCCGTTCTCCTTCGCCCGCTCGTACGGGATGGACAACTCCCGGGCCACACGGCTCGGTTTCAGCTTCGGCGAGGCGAGGGACTGGCTGCCGCGCGCGGTCGCCGAAACTCTTGGAAAGGACGACTGACGTGCACCACAGGCTTCTCGGAGACCTCCGCGTCGGCGCGATCGGACTCGGCGCGATGCCGCTGTCCATCGAGGGCCACCCGGACGAGACGCGGGCCCTGGCCACGGTGCATGCCGCCCTCGACGCGGGCGTGACACTCCTGGACACGGCGGACTCCTACCACCTGCCCGGTGCCGAGCCCGGCCACAACGAACGGCTCGTGGCCCGAGCCCTGGCGACGTACGGCGGCGACACGGCGGACATCCTGGTGACCACGAAGGGCGGGCGCGGCAGACCGGCCGACGGCAGCTGGACGGTGACCGGATCTCCCCGCCACCTGAAGTCGGCGGCCGAGGCCTCCCTGAAGCGGCTCGGCGTGGACGCGATCGGCCTCTACCAGCTCCACAAGCCCGACCCCGCCGTCCCCTTCGAGGACTCGCTCGGCGCCCTGCGCGAACTCCTCGACGAGGGCAAGATCCGCCTGGCCGGTATCTCCAACACCACCACCGACCAGATCCGCCGAGCCCGCGCGATCCTCGGCGACCGCCTGGTCTCGGTCCAGAACCAGTACTCCCCCGCGGTGCGGGACAGCGACCCCGAGCTACGGCTCTGCGCCGAGCTGGGCATCGCCTTCCTGCCGTGGAGTCCGCTGGGCGGCATCTCCCGCAGCTCCCTGGACGGCCCGTCGCGGCTGAAGCCCGACGGCTTCACCGCCTTCCACTCGGTGGCCCGCGAGCACGGCGTCAGCCCCCAACAGATCTGCCTCGCCTGGCTGTTGACCCGCTCCCCCACCGTGATCCCGATCCCGGGAGCCAGCCGCCCGGAGACGATCCGGGACTCCGCCGGGGCGGCTGATCTGACACTGACACCGGACGACATGGCGAGGCTCGACGGGGCGGCGGGACGCTAGGGCCTGTCCGGCGGATCATGCCGCAGACGCGGGGCCTGGCACGCCCACCTGCGGCGTTGTCGTCGGTTGCCGACGCCCCGCGTCAACGCCCTCCTTTATACGAACCATGAAGCGGAAAGGCTTTTATCAGACAATTGGATTTCGATTGGGATCCAGCACGTTCGCGCCTTCCGCATCCAGCATGGATTCGAATTCATCAAGGGTCTCACGCTTAATAAAATCGGCCTCACTCTGATGGATCGGCAGCAGCCACAAGAATCGCGCACCCCCTGCCTCCGCCGGAGCCCATTCAAGTTCAGGCCCGTAGGGATAAGGCAGACTCACCAGGAGGTGATCCATGCGCGAATCCGGCATCCATGGACGGCCAATATTGATGACCGATCCTACGTCCAGCCGGTGGGCCCCGAACGAGTGATAGTGACTCACCATCGCCAACGTTTCTGAGTGAATGTCGGTAGCCACGGGCGACATGACAAAGAACTCAATTCCGCCGACTGTGGATCCATGTACCGAGGACCCCGCCGTCACGTAAACCCAAGCCTCGCCAGCACGCTGGGGAAAGATTCGGTAGGTGGCAAAATGCGGAACTCGCTCCAGGATCGGCCCCCGATCCCAGGAGGCAGATTCCACAATATGACCATCCCAGAATTCCCGAACGTGCCGCTCAAGAGCCGACAGTCGTTCGCCTTCTTCGGTCATAGCCCCAGACTCCTTTTTATTGCCTTGGAGACCTTCGCCATTTCAGCCCCTTGTGATCGCTGGCAGACCTGACATGCAGCCCCATTGATGCCGTCATTCTTTGCGTAGGCTCTTCGCTCTGCGTTCGTCATCGCTGACCCTCCGCCGCGATAGTAGTGAAGAACCAGCGGCGGGTCATGCTCGGGAACGGGGGCGTGGGCAGTTCCTGTTGTCATCGTCGTGCCGAATTCCGGGCACGGTTGCCCCTCACCCGCCGCTCGCGCCGCACGTCCGCCAGGGCCATTTGTCTGAGAGTGGCGGCGCCTGCTGCACCGGCCGCGCCGTAGCAGGCCGCGCCGACCGTGACCTCGACCGTGAACGTGATGATCTCGGTGGTGTGTTCTTCGAGCCAGTTGGTCGCCCGTGCACCACCAGTTGCACTCGGGGGCGGGCTTGGTGACCGTGACGGTCTTGGTGACGGTGACAGTGACGGTCTGGGAGCCGGAACTGGAGCCAGTACCGGATCCCGACTTGTCTCCGCCACCGCCGGAACCCGTACCGCAGGGGTCCAGGAGAACGTAGTAGCAGGTGGTTCCACTACCACCACCGCCGCCGCCGTCGAATACCGTCTTCAGGCCGCTCGGGTCCGAGTGTGAGACGGGGCTGTTGTTGCTGTACGCGTACCCGTTCATCGACAGCGGGTCGGCGATGTCCAGCAAGGGGTCCGCCGAGATGAAACGGCCGGTCTCCGGGTCGTACTCGCGGGCGCCGAGGTGGATGAGACCGGTGGTGTTCTCGTCGGTGCCGCCGATGTAGGCGCGGTGCAGGGCCCAGGTGTCGCTGGTGGAGCGCTCCACGCCGAACGGGTCGGTCTTGGTTCGCTTGACCTCCTGTCCCAAGGCCAGGGCGATGGTGAACAGGGTGGTGCCCTGGTGGTCGGGGATCAGCGCCAGGAGGGTGGAGGTGGCGGAGCCGCGGGAGGAGTGGCGCAGGACTGTCGGCGCGCCGGCCTGGGAGTACGACCGCTGGGAGTAGGCAACGGCGCCGTTGGCGTCCGTGGACAGTTCCTGGCCGTCGAGGTAGAGGGTGTGGCTGCCTGCGGTGGTGGTGATCAGGCGCGCGAACACCACCTGGCTCGCCAGTCTGGCCCTCGGCTGATCGCTGAGGGGCTCCGGCCTTGTGCCGCGCAAGGCCGGAGCCCTTCCCCCGCCCCCATACACCGGCGTCCGTACACCTCCCGGACGGGAAACACTCAGGGCGGTCAGTGCGCCGCGACGCTCTCCTCCTTCTCCTCGCGCTCGGCGTCCGCCGAAGGTTCACACGTGACCGCGGCGATGTCGGCCGTCCGCTCCTTCCACGACAGCAGCGCCGCCACGACTACCGTCCCCGCCCCCAGGATCACCGCGCCGATCAGGCTCGTGTGGGCGACCGAGTCGGCGAAGGACGAACCGACCGCGTCGGCCATCTGTCGGGCGCCGTCGGTGAGTTGGTTGGCCTGTGCCTTCAACTGTGCCGCCTGCTCCGGGTTCGCCGCCTGTGCGGCCTGCTCGCCGAGCTGCCGGGCCTTGTCGCCGATGCCGTCGGCTACCGCGTATCCGGCGCCCACGGAGTCCTGCGCCGTGGACAGGGCGCCCGCCGGGAGCTCGCTGCCCGCGGTCGCGTCCGAGAGGTGCGAGGAGTAGGAACTCGCCAGGACCGAGCCGAGGATGGCGATCCCGAGCGAGCCGCCGAGCTCCAGCGAGGTGTCGTTCACGGCGCCGCCGACGCCGAGTTCGGATTCCGGGAACGCGCCCATGATGGCGTCCGTGCAGGGCGAGAGCGCGAGCCCGATCGCGAGGCCCAGGACGGCGAGGGGCAGCACGAAGTCGCCGTACGACGACGCCGCGTCCACCTGGGTGAGCAGCGCCAGCGCCGCCGTGCCGCCGACCATGCCCGCGGTCACCGTGACCTTCATGCCGAGGCGCGGAGTGAGGTACGCGGTGAGCGCCGAGCCGACGAAGACGGCTCCGGCGAGCGGCAGCATCCGCACTCCGGTGTCCAAGGCGTCGTAGCCGAGGACGAACTGGAGGTGCTGGGTGAGGAAGTAGAAGGCGCCGAAGACGGCCAGGAAGAAGAGCGCGACGGCGAGGTTCGAGCCCGCGAACCGGCGGCCGGCGAAGCGGCGTACGTCGACGACCGGATGCGGGTGCCGCAGCTCCCAGGCCACGAAGGCCACCAGGCCGGCGCCCGCGACGACCGCCGCGGTCACGGCCTTCACGCCCCAGCCGAAGTGCGGCCCTTCGATGATCATGTAGATCAGCGAGCCGATCCAGACCACCGACAGCAGGCCGCCGACGTAGTCGATGCGGTGGTGGTGGCCGGCCTTGGACGGCGGTACGAGGACGAGGGCGCCGATGATGGCGAGGGCGGCGATCGGCACGTTGATCAGGAAGGTGGACGACCAGCCGTGCTGCCGCAACAGCGCGCCCGCGACCAGCGGACCGGCGGCGATCGCCAGTCCGGCCGTCGCGGTCCACAGGGTGATCGCCTTCGCCCGTTCCGCGCGCGGGAAGGTCGCGGCGAGGAGGGAGAGCGTGGCCGGCATGATCAGGGCGGCGCCCACGCCCATCACGGCACGGGCCGCGATGACCCCCGTAGAACTGTCCACGAGCGAGCCGGCGACCGCCCCGCCGCCGAAGACGACCAGCCCGAGGACGAGCGCGCCGCGCCGGCTGTACTTGTCGCCGAGCGCGCCGAGCAGCAGCATCAGCGCGGCGTACGGGACGGTGTAGCCGTCGATGACCCACTGGAGGTCGGCGCTGGACAGGCCCAGGTCCTGGGTCATGTCGGGGGCCGCGACGGTGAGGGCGGTGTTCGCCATCACGATGATCAGCAGGCTCAGACAGAGCACCAGCAGCGCCCACCAGCGCCTGGCATAGGGCCGGTCCATCCTCTCGACCGGTTCGTTCATGACGAGACGCATGGGTCGCATGGGTACGGTCGCCCCTTCCTCACTCGACTTGCACAGCGACGTGCAATTGCACGACCCTGTGCAATGTACGGCCGATGCACAGCACTGTGCAAATGGCGGAGGTGGAGCCCTTGCCGGAGCCCTTGATGAAGCCCTTGACGGAGCCCTTGTGGAGGGAGCGCGGGATCACCCCGCGAGGCGTGCAGAATGGCAGCCATGACCATGGGTAACGCCAGCCGCGCCGACGTGAACCGCCGCCGCATCCTCGATGTCGCGCTCGCGGAGCTGTTGCGCGACCCCGACGCGTCCATGGACCAGATCGCGCGGGCCGCGGGCGTCGTACGGCGCACGGTGTACGGGCATTTCCCGAGCCGTGAGGCGTTGATCGGGACACTGTTCGAAGGCGCGGCGCAGGCGGTGGAGGCCGCGCACGCCGCCGGCCGGGAGGGCATCGAGGACCCCGCGGAGTCGCTGGTCCGCTCGACGCTCGCGGTCTGGGAGATCGCCGACCGCTACCGGCTGCTGGTCGCCCTCGCCCAGCGCAGCGTCACCGTGCAGGGCATCCGCGAGCGCCTCACACCCGTGCGCGAGGCCTGCGTGGAGGTACTCCAGCGCGGCCTGGACCAAGGCGTCTTCGCGTCCCCGCTGCCGGCGCCGGCCCTGGCGTACGTGCATGAGCAGATGCTGTTCGCGCTCATGGAGGCCGTGAACGACGGCCTGCTGGCAGCCGAAGAGGCGGGCCGCTCCGCCGCGGTCACCATACTGACCGCGGCGGGCGTACCCGCCTCCCGAGCCACCGAACTGGCGGCCAAGCCAAGCGACTGAGTTTTTTTACAGTGATGCACCGAGCGGCCAGGTCTACGGGGGAGGACCCAGCCGCTCGGCGTATATGGGGGGGCACCTTGTCAACGCCCCAGGCGGAGGCGCCCCCTAAGGGGCGCGGGGCCGTGACATCAGCGGCTCCGCCGCGGGGCGCGACCAGCCACGACGAACCCGCAGCCAAAAAACAACCCGCAGCCCCCCTTCCAGCGGAGCGCCTACGCCTTCACGAGTTCCTTCTCGCCGCCCTGCTCGGGTACCTCCGCAACAGCACCCTCTTCGTCGTCGTCCAGCAGCGTCTTCTCATCGAACGGCAGCTCCCCGGCAAGAACCCGGTTCACCCGCTCCTTGTCGATCTCCTTCGTCCACGTCCCGATCAGCACCGTGGCCACCGCGTTGCCCGCGAAGTTCGTCAGGGCGCGAGCCTCGCTCATGAACCGGTCGATGCCGACGATCAGGCCGACGCCGTCGACCAGCGCGGGCTTGTGCGACTGCAGACCGCCCGCCAGAGTGGCCAGGCCCGCCCCGCTGACACCGGCCGCGCCCTTCGACGCGACGAGCAGGAAGAGCAGGAGCGGGATCTGCTCCCCGATGGCCATCGGGGTGCCCAGCGCGTCCGCGATGTAGAGCGACGCCATGGTCATGTAGATCATGGTGCCGTCGAGGTTGAAGGAGTAGCCGGTCGGGACCGTGATGCCGACCACCGGCTTGCTCACACCCAGGTGCTCCATCTTCGCGATGAGCCGCGGCAGGGCGGACTCGGAGGAGGAGGTGGACAGGATGAGCAGGAACTCACGGCCCAGGTACTTGAAGAACGTGAGGATGTTCAGGCCCGTGATGACGCGCAGCATCACGCCGAGCACGATGAAGACGAAGAGGAAGCAGGTGACGTAGAAGCCCAGCATCAGAACGGCGAGGCTCTTGAGCGCGTCCAGACCGGCCGAACCGGTGACGGCGGCGATGGCGCCGAAGGCACCGACCGGGGCCAGCCACATCACCATCCCGAGGATGCGGAAGACGAGCCGCTGAATGTGCTCCACCCCGCGCAGGATGGGCTGACCGGCGGACCCCATGGCCTGGAGCGCGAACCCGGAGAGCAGCGCCACGAGCAGGGTCTGCAGGACCTGGCCCTCGGTGAAGGCGGAGACCATCGTGGTCGGGATGATCGAGAGCACGAACTCGACCGGCGGCAGCGCCTCGGCCGACACCTGGCCCTGACCGGCCTCCTTGACCGCGTCGGTCACCTGCAGGCCCGTACCCGGGTCCAGGATGTTGCCGACGACCAGACCGATGGCGAGCGCGACCAGCGACATGGCCAGGAAGTAGCCGAGCGCGATACCGCCGACGGCGCCGACCTTCGCTGCCTTCCGTACGGAGCCGATGCCCAGCACGATCGTGCAGAAGATGATCGGGGAGATCATCATCTTGATGAGGTTCACGAAGCCGGTGCCGATGGGCTTCAGCTCGACCGCGAAGTCGGGAGCGACCAGGCCCACGGTGATACCGAGGATCACGGCGACGATCACGGCGATGTACAGATAGTGCGTACGGTCCCGCTTGGCTGCGGGTGCGGCAGGTGCGGTTGGGGTGCTGGCCACGGCTGCCCTCCTTGACGACGTCGTCGGCATCATTTCCGGCGTGCGGCTCACGACCGGCGGAACCCGGCGTGCGGCTCACGTCCGGGGGATCCGGGAGGCGTGGACTCCCGGGGGATGCGGTGACTATCTCCCGCCCTGTGAGGGCGGTCACCCTTCCGTTCATTTAGTTCACACTTACAAGGAGAGGCAGACTGACGACATGCGCCTTCCCCGCGTCCCGAGACCCCGCAGCCTGGCCGGCCAGCTCTTCGCCATGCAGGCCGTGCTGATCGCGGTGCTCGTCGCCGGATACGCGCTGTTCACGTACGTCAGCGACCGCAGCCAGGCCGAGGAGGCGGCGGGCCGCCAGGCCATGGCCGTCGCCCGTTCGGTCGCGGACGCCCCGTCCGTCCACGACGCCATCCGCACCGCCGACCCCACGAAGGATCTCCAGCCGTACGCCCTTCAGGTGCAGCGGGACACCGGCGTCGACTTCGTCACGATCATGGACAAGCGGGGCATCCGCTGGACCCATCCCGACGAGGCGCTGATAGGCAAGCACTTCCTCGGCCATATCGGCCCCGCCCTGAACGGCACGTCCTTTACAGAGACGTACACGGGCACCCTCGGCCCGTCCGTACGCGCCGTCACCCCGATCGTGGACAACGGCCGCACCGTCGGGCTGGTCAGCGCGGGCATCAAGGTCGAGGCGATCACCAAGCGGGTGCAGGATCAGGTGACGGCCCTCATCGGGGTGGCGACGGGCGCCCTCGCCCTCGGCGGCATGGGCACGTACGTCATCAACGCCCGGCTGCGCCGCTCCACCCACGGCATGAACGCGGCCGAGCTCAGCCGTATGCACGACTACCATCAGGCCGCGCTGCACGCCGTACGCGAGGGTCTGCTGATGCTGGACGGGCAGTACAGGGTGGCGCTGATGAACGACGGCGGGCGGGAGCTGCTGGGCGTGACGGACGAGGTGGTCGGCCACTCCGTCGCCGAACTCGGGCTGCCCGCACCGCTGACGGGCGCGCTGCTGTCGGCGCAGCCGCGGGTGGACGAGGTACATCTGACGGCGTCGCGCGTCCTGGTCGTCAACACCTCCCCGGTGTCCGGCGGCGAACACCGGGGCACGGTCGTCACCCTGCGCGATGTGACCGAACTCCAGTCCCTGATGGGCGAGTTGAACTCCGAACGCGGCTTCACCCAGGCGCTGCGCTCACAGGCGCACGAGGCCGCGAACCGACTCCACACGGTGGTCTCGCTGATCGAACTGGGCCGCGCCGACGAGGCGGTCGACTTCGCCACGGCCGAGCTGGAACTGGCCCAGACACTCACCGACGAGGTCGTCTCGGCGGTCAGCGAACCGGTCCTCGCCGCACTGCTGCTGGGCAAGGCGGCCCAGGCGAACGAGCGGGGCGTGGAGCTGGTCGTATCGCAGGACAGCGGCATCGACGACGAGCTGCTGCCGGCCGGCCTTCCGTCCCGGGACCTGGTGACGGTGCTGGGCAATCTGATCGACAACGCCATGGACGCGGCGCAGGGCACGGCGCGGGCCCAGGTCACGGTGACGGTGTTCACGGACGCCACCGGCCTGGTGCTGCGGGTCGCCGACACGGGGGCGGGGGTCGACCCGGCCCACGCGGAGGAGGTGTTCCAGCGCGGCTGGTCGACGAAACCGGCGGGGCCCGGGGGCCGGGGGTTCGGACTGGCCCTCGTACGCCAGGCAGTGAGCCGTCACCAGGGCACGCTGACGGTGGCGGAGGCGGCCGGGGGCGGGGCGGAGTTCGAGGTCCGACTGCCGTTGCCTACGGTGGATGCGGCTCCGAACACCGTTGAAAGGGCCTCTGCCGAGCCCAAGACCGCCCAGCCCGTCGTGCCTGGAGGCGACGTATGACCGAGCCCATCCGCGTACTCGTGGTCGAGGACGACCCGGTCGCCGCCGACGCCCACGTCATGTACGTCGGCCGTGTGCCCGGGTTCACGGCGGTCGGCAAGGCCCACACGGGCGCGGAGGCGCGCCGCGCCCTGGACCGCACGCCGGTGGACCTGCTGCTGCTCGACCTGCACCTGCCGGATGTGCACGGCCTGCAACTCGCCCGCTCGCTGCGCGCCGCCGGCTACCACGCCGACGTGATCGCGGTGACGTCCGCGCGGGACCTCGCGGTGGTACGGGAAGGGGTCTCGCTCGGGGTCGTGCAGTACGTCCTGAAGCCGTTCACCTTCGCCACGCTCCGCGACCGCCTCGTCCGGTACGCCGAGTTCCACGCGTCGGTGGGCGAGGCCAGCGGCCAGGACGAGGTGGACCGCGCCCTGGCCACCCTGCGCGCACCGGGCCCGGCGGCCCTCCCCAAAGGGCTGAGCGCGCCGACGCTGGAGCGGGTCACCCTGACGCTCCGGGACTCCACCGAGGGCCTGACGGCAGCCGGTGTCGCCGAGGCGGTCGGCATCTCCCGGATCACGGCCCGGCGGTACCTGGAACACCTGGTCGACTCGGGGCGCGCGGCGCGCGCTCCGCAGTACGGGCAGGTGGGGCGGCCGGAGCTGCAGTACCGGTGGGTGAAAGGCTGACGTTCCTCGGAGGCGGGGGCGGGGACGGGGGCGGGGACGGGGTCAGCCGTTGGGCAGGATGACGGCCCGCCCGTTCACCTTCCCCGCGTGCAGACGCTCGTGGGCGAGGGGCGCCTCGTCGAGCGAGTACGTCTCGGGTGTGGACGGAGCCGGCACCGGCTCGGGCGAGATCGAGGATCTCGATCAGCTCGCCGCGGGAGCCCCGGTAGGGCGCGGCGACCGACACCTCGAAGGGCAGCGCGCCGAAGCCGACGGGCAGCGCGCCCCCGCAGATGCCGACGATGCTGATGTCGCCCTCCACCGCGGCGACGGCCGGAAGAACGAGTGCGTGCCATCGCGTGCAAGGTCATTGACCTGGACTAGTCCACTCTCCTAGGTTCACCGGGCAGACAACCCGGCCCACAACGACGTCGGCCAGTAGGAGGTCGTGCCCGTGCGCCCCACCGCCGCCCCACTGCTCCTCGCCACCCTGCTCACCGCCACCGCGCTCAGCGCCTGCGGATCGGGATCCGGAAGCGATCCGGACACCGTCAAGGTCTCCTTCAAACAGTCCACGGACAACTCCATCCGCGTCATGGACACCTACTTGGGCGACATGAAGAAGGAGTTCGAGAAGGCGAACCCCGGCAAGAAGGTCGAACTCGTGCCGATCAAGGCGGCGGACTCCGAGTACTACACGAAGCTCCAGCAGATGCTGAGGTCTCCCAAGACGGCCCCCGATCTGGTCTACGAGGACACCTTCCTCATCAACTCGGACATCACCAGCGGGTACTTGAAGCCCCTCGACACCTACCTGAGCGGCTGGAAGGACTGGGACCAGTTCATCGACTCGGCGAAGTCGGCGGCCAAGGCGCAGGACGGGAAGACGTACGGCATCCCGGACGGGACGGACACCCGCGGGCTCTGGTTCGACAAGGGCATCTTCAAGAAGGCGGGCCTGCCCGCCGATTGGCAGCCGAAGACGTGGGCCGACGTCCTCAGCGCCGCCCGCACCATCAAGGCGAAGGTCCCCGACGTCACGCCGCTGAACGTGTACACCGGCAAGCCGGCGGGCGAGGCCGCCACCATGCAGGGCTTCGAGATGCTGCTGTACGGGACGGGCGACGGCACGTCGGACCCCCTGTACGACACGACGTCGAAGAAGTGGATCGCGGGCAGCCAGGCCTTCAAGGACGCCCTCACCTTCGTGGAGACGGTCTACAAGGAGAAGCTGGGCCCCGACGTCTCGGACGCCCTGGACCCGAACTTCAGTACGCGCGTCCGCGGTGAGCTGCTCCCCCAGGGCAAGCTGGGGATCGACCTGGACGGCAGCTGGCTCCCGCAGGACTGGCTGGAGGGCTCGGGTCACGAATGGCCCGAGTGGTCGCAGAAACTCGGCCTCGCCCACATGCCCACCCAGCACGGCCAGGCTCCCGGCAAGGTGAGCATGTCCGGCGGCTGGACCTGGGCGATACCCGCCAAGGCGGCCAACCCGGACCTGGCCTTCGACTTCATCGAGACGATGATGACGAAGGAGAACGCCCAGAAGTGGTACATCGCCAACTCCGGTATCGCGGTACGCAAGGACGTCGCGGCAGACCCGGCGTACGTGGCGGCGCAGCCCGGCATCAAGTTCTTCACGGATCTGGTCGCGAGCACCCACTACCGGCCCGCGTATCCGGCGTACCCGAAGGTCTCGACCGCCATCCAGGAGGCCATGGAGGGTGTGACGACGGGCGACAACTCGGTCGACGAGGCGGCGAGCGGCTATGACGAGGAGTTGAAGACGGCCACCGACGACCAAGTGATCAAGAAGTGAGCGTCGGCACGGGCGCGGCGTCGGCAGTCCCGGCGGCTACGAAGGTCGCCTCCCCGCACCGGGGAGGCCTCCGCCGCTCCCTGACCCGAGCGCTCCCGCTCACCCCGGCCGTGATCCTGCTGCTCCTTTTCCTGGCGGGCCCGATCGCCTACTGCGCCTACATCGCCTTCACGGACCTGCAGTTGACGGGCCAGGCCCATTCGTCCTTCGTAGGCTTCGAGAACTTCGGGGCGGCTTTCAAGGACGAGGCGTTCCTGAACGCGGTCTGGCTGACGCTGGTGTTCACGGTGCTGTCGTCGCTGGTCGGCCAGAACACGCTGGGCCTGGCGCTGGCCGCGCTGATGCAGCGGGCGTCGAAGCCGGTGCGGACGCTGGTGGGCGGGATCGTGATCACGGCGTGGGTACTGCCGGAGGTGGTGGCGGGCTTCCTGCTGTACGCGTTCTTCCGCCGGGAGGGAACCTTGAACGCCCTTCTCGACTGGCTCCATCTCCCCTCCCAGAACTGGCTGTTCACACTGCCGATCCTCGCGGTGTCGTTCGCCAACGTATGGCGGGGGACGGCGTTCTCGATGCTGGTGTACTCGGCGGCCCTGAACGAGATCCCGAAGGAGATCACGGAGGCGGCCGAGGTGGATGGAGCGGGCGGCTGGCGCCGCATGTGGCACATCACGTTGCCGATGATCCGTCGCTCGATCGGCACGAATCTGATGCTGAACACCCTGCAGACGCTGTCGGTGTTCGGGCTGATCTGGGTGATGACGAGGGGCGGGCCGGGCGACAGGAGTCAGACGCTGCCCCTCTTCATGTACGAACAGGCCTTCCAGAAAAGCATGATCGGGTACGGGACGGCGGTGGCGCTGCTGCTCCTGGTGGTGGGCTCACTGTTCTCGCTGGTGTACATGCGGCTGCTGCGGACGGAGGTCTGACATGCCGCAGACTCCTGTGTCCCGCCGCACCACCCGCCGACTCGCGGCGGACGCCGGGCTCCTCGTCGTCGCGGCGACGTTCGCCCTCCCCCTGGCCTGGGTGATCCTGTCGTCCCTGGACGCGCAGGCGGACCTCCGGCTGAAGACTCCGGGCAGCCTGACCCTCGACAACTTCGACGCCGTCCTGAAGCCGGACATCACGTTCACCCCGCTGCTCAACAGCCTGATCCTGTGCGGCGGCGGCACACTGCTGACGGTGGTCTGCGCGGCGCTGGCGGCCTACCCCCTGTCCCGCTTCCGTTCACGGCTGAACCGCCCGTTCCTGCTGACGATCCTCTTCGCGACGAGCCTGCCGATCACGGCGATCATGGTGCCGGTGTACGCGCTGTTCGTACAGGTGAATCTGATCGACACGATGCAGGGCACGATCTTCTTCTTCGCCGCCTCCCAACTCCCCTTCGCCATCTGGCTGATGAAGAACTTCATGGACGGAGTACCGAAGGAGTTGGAGGAGGCGGCCTGGACGGACGGCGCGTCGTCGCTCCAGTCACTGGTCCGCATCGTGCTGCCGCTGATGGGCCCGGGGGTGGCGGTGGTGACGGTCTTCTCCTTCGTGATGATGTGGGGGAACTTCTTCGTTCCGTTCATGCTGCTGCTCACACCGGACCAGATGCCGGCGTCGGTGAGCATCAACGAGTTCTTCGGGAATCGGGGGATGGTGGTGTACGGGCAACTGGCGGCGTTCTCGGTGATCTATTCGACGCCGGTGCTGGTGCTGTACGTGGCGGTTGCCCGGCGGCTGGGTGGGGGGTTCGCTTTGGGCGGGGCGGTCAAGGGGTGAGCGCGGAGCCGCGCATTACACCTTCAAGGCGTACGACCGGCTTCCGCCGCGCTGACGAAGCTCGCCCACATCCGAAACCGTATGTTCCTACAATCTGTGATTGTGGCCGAACAGAACGTAGTCCCCGCTGGCCCCAGCCCCATATTTTGTGCGCGTGCAACCACCGCAGGCCCACCGGCCCACCCCGCCCTTCAACGCTCCGGCCGCCCGCCGAATCAGGACGGCGCTCGGCATGGGGCCCGAGCATGTCGCGTACGGGATGAGAGCCTCGTACGGGCTGCCGTATGTCACACCCGATCTCGTCACCGCCTGGGAGCGCGGGACCACCGAGCCGAGCGGACCCGAACTCACCGCGCTCGCGGCGGTGTTGTGGTGCTCTCCGAGCGAACTCATCGGCGCGCCACGAACGTTGCGTGAGCACCGCGTCGCGCGCGGCCTCGCCCAGGAGGACGTCGCCCGCGCCGTCGGCCTCGAACTCCTGGCGTACCAGCGGATGGAGGAGGCCGGCGAGTGGCGCGGCAACGAGCGACAGTCGGCCATGCTCGCCGACGTGCTCGAGCTGTCGCTGCCCGACTTCATCACCGTCACGGGACGCGACGGCAAGCTCGCGGAGCTGCTGCGCAGCGCGGTCACGACGCGCTGGCAGGCGTACGTGCGGCCACTCGGGAAGATGGTGCCGCTGGACCGGCGCCTCCTGGAGGGTGCCCTCCAGGAGATGCACTCGGAGTATCAGGGGCAGATGGTCGCCACGCTCAGCTGGGGCGCCGGCTCGGCCGCCGCCGACGCCGGCGACTCGGGCCGGGACTTCCTCGACCGGATCGTCGACCACTTCTGGTCGACGATCCAGAGGAGTACGTACTGAAACAGTCCAGAGGAGTACCTACTAGAACACCGACTCCGCCTCGTCCATCCGATCCTTCGGCACCGTCTTCAGCTCCGTGACCGCCTCCGCGAGCGGCACCATCAGCACGTCCGTACCGCGCAGCGCCGTCATCCGGCCGAAGTCCCCCCGATGCGCGGCCTCGACCGCGTGCCAGCCGAACCGGGTGGCGAGCACGCGGTCGTACGCCGTCGGCGTGCCTCCGCGCTGCACATGGCCGAGAATGACCGGCTTGGCCTCCTTGCCGAGGCGGCGCTCCAGCTCGTACGCCAGTGCCGTACCGATGCCCTGGAAGCGCTCGTGGCCGAACTGGTCGATCTCGCCGTGGCCGTAGTCCATGGTGCCCTCGGCGGGGTGGGCGCCCTCGGCGACACAGATGACCGCGAACTTCTTGCCGCGGGCGAAGCGCTCCTCGACCATCGCCACCAGGTCGGCCGGGTCGAAGGGGCGCTCGGGCAGGCAGATGCCGTGGGCGCCGGCCGCCATGCCGGACTCCAGGGCGATCCAGCCCGCGTGCCGGCCCATGACCTCGACGACCATCACGCGCTGATGGGATTCGGCCGTGGTCTTGAGGCGGTCCATCGCCTCCGACGCCACACCCACCGCCGTATCGAAACCGAACGTACGGTCGGTCGACGAGATGTCGTTGTCGATCGTCTTCGGGACGCCGACCACGGGCAGGCCCGCGTCCGACAGCATCCGGGCGGCGGTCAGCGTGCCCTCGCCGCCGATCGGGATCAGCACATCGATACCGAACTCGCGGGCCATGTCCTGCGCGTTCTCGCAGGCCTCGCGGAGCCGGTCGCGCTGCAGCCGCGAGGAGCCGAGTATGGTGCCGCCGCGGGCGAGGATGCCGCTGACCGCGTTGAGGTCGAGGCTGCGGTAGTGGCCGTCGAGCAGGCCCGCGTAGCCGTCCTCGAAGCCGATGACCTCGTCGCCGAAGTTGGTGACCGCTCGGTGCACGACCGACCGGATCACGGCGTTCAGGCCCGGGCAGTCGCCGCCTGCGGTGAGAACTCCGATACGCATCGTGCTGTGTCTCCTGCTCGCTGCTGGTACGTGTGAGCCGGTCTGATTGTTTCACGGCAGCTGGACCATCGCCGATTCCGCCCGGAGAACAGCCGGGGAACACCCCCCGCGCCGACCCCCCATCCCGGCCTCACCAGGACGTTTGTCCTGGCGAGCGCCTTAACCACCCACACAGGTATTGTCAAGAGGGTTCTGCTCACCCTGGTGGGCTATTTTCCCGAGCCTCAAAAAACAGCCCCAAAAATCAGCCCCGAACATCACGGTGTGCCACGCGGCTCACCCCAGCGACGAAACGGATGGAGAGCACGCGTGACCCGCAGCGTGTACGTGACCGGGATCGACCGCGGCGACGGCCGCCAGGTCGTCGAACTGGGGGTCATGGAACTCCTGACCCGTCAGGTCGACCGGGTGGGCGTGTTCCGCCCGCTCGTCCACGACGGCCCGGACCGGCTCTTCGAGCTGCTGCGCGCCCGCTACCGGCTGACCCAGGACCCGGCCACCGTGTACGGCATGGACTACCGCGAGGCGTCCGCGCTCCAGGCCGAGCAGGGGACGGACGAGCTGGTCTCCACCCTCGTCGACCGTTTCCACCGCGTCGCCCGCGACTACGACATGGTCCTCGTCCTCGGCACCGACTTCGCCGCCACCCAGCTCCCCGACGAGCTGGCGCTCAACGCCCGCCTCGCGAACGAGTTCGCCGCCTCCGTCATCCCGGTCGTCGGCGGCCGCGGGCAGACCGCCGAGTCCGTGCGCGCGGAGACACGCAACGCCTATCGCGCGTACGACGGTCTCGGCTGCGACGTCCTCGCGATGGTGGTGAACCGGGTGGCCCCGGCCGACCGCGCCAGGATCAACGAGCGGCTCGACTCCCAGCTCCCCGTGCCCTGCTACGTCCTTCCCGACGAGCCCGCGCTCGCCGCGCCCACCGTCGCGCAGATCACCCACTCCCTCGACGGCAGCGTGCTCCTCGGCGACGACGCGGGGCTCGCGCGTGACGCCCTCGACTTCGTCTTCGGCGGCGCCATGCTGCCGAATTTCCTGAAGGCCCTCACCCCGGGCTGCATGGTCGTCACCCCCGGCGACCGCGCCGACCTCGTCGTGGGCGCGCTGGCCGCGCACAGCGCGGGCACTCCGCCGATCGCCGGCATGCTGCTCACCCTGGGCGAGCGGCCCAGCGACGAGATCCTCACCCTCGCCGCACGCCTCGCGCCGGGCACCCCGGTGGTCTCCGTGGCCGGGAACTCCTTCCCCACCGCGGCCGAGCTCTTCTCCCTGGAGGGGAAGCTGAACGCCGCCACGCCCCGCAAGGCGGAGATCGCCCTCGGCCTCTTCGAGCGGCACGTGGCCACGAGCGACCTGCTGGGGCGCGTCTCCGCGCCGAGCAGCGACCGGCTCACGCCGATGATGTTCGAGCACAAGCTGCTCGAACAGGCGCGCTCCGACAAGCGGCGGGTCGTCCTGCCCGAGGGCACCGAGGCACGCGTCCTGCACGCTGCCGAGGTGCTGCTGCGCCGCGGCGTGTGCGATCTGACGCTGCTCGGCCCGGTCGACCAGATCCGCAAGAAGGCCGCCGACCTCGGCATCGACCTGGGCGACTGCCAGCTGATCGACCCGGCGACCTCCGAGCTGCGCGACGCGTTCGCCGAGAAGTACGCCGCGCTGCGCGCCCACAAGGGGGTCACGGTCGAGCTGGCCTACGACGTGGTCGCCGACGTGAACTACTTCGGGACGCTGATGGTGCAGGAGGGGCTCGCCGACGGCATGGTGTCGGGCGCGGTGCACTCCACCGCCGCGACCATCCGGCCCGCCTTCGAGATCATCAAGACCAAGCCGGACGCGAAGATCGTGTCGTCCGTCTTCTTCATGTGCCTCGCCGACAAGGTCCTCGTCTACGGCGACTGCGCCGTGAACCCCGACCCGAACGCCGAGCAGCTCTGCGACATCGCCATCCAGTCGGCCGCCACCGCCCGGCAGTTCGGCGTCGAACCGCGGATCGCGATGCTGTCGTACTCGACGGGTACGTCCGGGTCGGGCGCGGACGTCGACAAGGTGCGCGAGGCCACCGACCTGGTGCGGCTGCGGCGCGACGATCTGAGGATCGAGGGGCCGATCCAGTACGACGCCGCGGTCGAGCCGACGGTCGCCGCCACCAAGCTGCCCGACTCCGAAGTCGCCGGTCAGGCCAGCGTGTTGATCTTCCCCGACCTCAACACCGGCAACAACACCTACAAGGCCGTGCAGCGCTCGGCCGGCGCGATCGCCGTCGGCCCGGTCCTGCAGGGCCTGCGCAAGCCCGTCAACGACCTGTCCCGCGGCGCGCTGGTACAGGACATCGTCAACACGGTCGCCATCACCGCGATCCAGGCCCAGACTCCCCATAAGGCCGAGTCTGCCCATCAGGTCCAGACCGCCGGCACCGCATGACCGCCACCGTCCCCAACCCAGAAAGCACCCCCGCAGTGACCGCCACCCGCGTCCTCGTCCTCAACTCCGGCTCCTCGTCGGTGAAGTACCAGCTGCTCGACATGCGCGACAGCAGCCGCCTCGCCATGGGCCTCGTCGAGCGCATCGGCGAGGGAACCTCCCGCCTGAAGCACACCGCGCTCACCACCGGTGAGTCCCGCGAGGCGAACGGCCCCATCCCCGACCACGCCGCCGCCCTGAAGGCCGTCGCCGAGGAGCTGGCCAAGGACGGGCTCGGCCTGGACTCCCCCGAACTGGCCGCGATCGGCCACCGGGTCGTGCACGGCGGCAAGTTCTTCTCCGACCCGACCGTCGTCGACGACACCGTGCTCGCCGAGATCGAACGGCTGATCCCGGTGGCGCCGCTGCACAACCCGGCGAACCTGACCGGCATCCGTACCGCCCAGGCACTGCGCCCGGACCTGCCCCAGGTCGCCGTCTTCGACACCGCGTTCCACACGACGATGCCGGAGTCGGCGGCGCGCTACGCGATCGACGTGAAGACCGCCGACGAGCACCGCATCCAGCGGTACGGGTTCCACGGCACCTCGCACGCGTACGTGTCCCGGGAGACGGCGCGGCTCCTCGGCAAGGCGCCGGAGGACGTGAACGTCATCGTGCTGCACCTCGGCAACGGCGCCTCGGCGTCGGCGGTCAAAAACGGCCGGTGCGTGGACACCTCCATGGGGCTCACGCCCTTGGAGGGACTGGTCATGGGGACCCGGTCGGGCGACATGGATCCGGCGGTCATCTTCCATTTGATGCGGGTTGGCGGGATGTCCACCGACGAGATCGACACTTTGCTCAACAAGAAGAGCGGCCTGATCGGTCTGTGCGGCGACAACGACATGCGGGAGATCCGCCGCCGTATCGACGAAGGTGACGAGCAGGCGCAGCTCGCCTTCGACATCTACATCCACCGCCTGAAGAAATACATCGGCGCGTACTACGCGGTACTGGGCCGGGTGGACGCGATCGCCTTCACCGCCGGAGTGGGCGAGAACGCCGCGCCGGTGCGCGAGGCCGCGGTCGCCGGTCTGGAGGAGCTCGGTCTGGCGGTCGACGCCGACCTGAACGCCGTACGAGCGGACGGGCCCAGGCTCATCTCGCCCGAGGGTGCGCGGGTGGCGGTCGCCGTGGTGCCGACCGACGAGGAACTGGAGATCGCCACGCAGACGTACGCCCTGGTGAGCGATGGCGTGAGCGATGGCCAGAACCTCACCTGAGCGGCGCCCCGCCCCTTTGTATCTTCCACCAGTCGGAATATTCCGTAGCGAAACAAACCGATAGGATCGCCCTATGCGCCGTTCGAAAATCGTCTGTACTCTCGGCCCCGCGGTCGACTCCCACGAGCAGCTGGTCGCGCTGATCGAGGCCGGCATGAATGTGGCCCGCTTCAACTTCAGCCACGGCACGCACGCCGAGCACCAGGGGCGGTACGACCGCGTCCGGGCCGCCGCCGCCGAGACCGGCAAGGCCATCGGTGTACTCGCCGACCTGCAGGGTCCGAAGATCCGCCTGGAGACCTTCGCCGAGGGACCCGTCGAGCTGGTGCGCGGTGACGAGTTCACCATCACCATCGAGGACGTGCCCGGCGACAAGCACATCTGCGGCACGACCTACAAGGGCCTGCCCGGCGACGTCTCCAAGGGCGACCCGATCCTCATCAACGACGGCAATGTCGAGCTGAAGGTCGTCGAGGTCGACGGTTCCCGGGTCAAGTCGGTCGTCATCGAGGGCGGTGTGATCTCGGACCACAAGGGCATCAACCTGCCCGGCGCGGCGGTGAACGTGCCCGCGCTGTCCGAGAAGGACATCGAGGACCTGCGCTTCGCCCTGAAGATGGGCTGCGACATGGTCGCCCTGTCCTTCGTGCGCGACGCCCACGACGTGAACGACGTCCACAAGGTGATGGACGAGGAGGGCCGCCGGGTCCCCGTCATCGCCAAGGTGGAGAAGCCGCAGGCGGTCGAGAACATGGAGGCCGTCGTCGCGGCGTTCGACGCCGTCATGGTGGCCCGTGGCGACCTGGCCGTCGAGTACCCGCTCGAGAAGGTCCCGATGGTGCAGAAGCGCCTCGTGGAGCTCTGCCGCCGCAACGCCAAGCCGGTGATCGTCGCGACCCAGATGATGGAGTCGATGATCACCAACTCCCGCCCGACCCGCGCCGAGGCCTCCGACGTCGCCAACGCGATCCTGGACGGCGCCGACGCGGTCATGCTGTCCGCCGAGTCGAGCGTGGGCGCGTACCCGATCGAGACGGTCAAGACGATGTCGAAGATCGTCGTCGCGGCCGAGCAGGAGCTCCTCTCCAAGGGCCTGCAGCCCCTGGTCCCGGGCAAGAAGCCGCGTACGCAGGGTGGTTCGGTCGCCCGTGCCGCCTGCGAGATCGCCGACTTCCTCGGCGGCAAGGGCCTGGTCGCCTTCACCAAGTCCGGTGACACGGCCCGACGCCTCTCCCGCTACCGCGCCTCCCAGCCCATCCTGGCCTTCACCACGGACGAGGGCACCCGCAACCAGCTCGCGCTGAGCTGGGGCGTCGAGTCCCACGTCGTGCCGTTCGTGAAGAGCACCGACGAGATGGTCGACCTCGTCGACCGCGAGCTGCAGAAGCTCAAGGTCTTCAACGAGGGCGACGTCGTCGTCATGACCGCCGGCTCGCCCCCCGGCGTCCCCGGCACCACCAACATGGTCCGCGTCCACCACCTGGGCGAGGGCGGCCGCGCCTGACCCGCGCACTTTCCGTACGCCGCCGAGGGCGCCCCTTGCGACAGGGGGCGCCCTCGCTGCGTCAGGGCGAGCGCGGCGGCCGCCTCCGGGCTCATCGGCATGGCGTCCAGGACTCGTTCGAGCACGGGTCCGGGATCGAACAGGGGCTCGTCCCCGCGCGGGCCCATCACACCGAGCAGGCCCAGGTCCTCGAACAAGCCGCGCATCGCTGCCTCCAGCGCGAAAAGGCCGTCACGTGACAAGCACTGTGGCTCGGTCAAGCACTGTGGCCCGGTCCCTCACCTGATGGTGAAGTACCGGGCCACAGTGCTTGTGCGCGGCTCCCGAACGGGTCTGTGTGCGTGACGGTCAGGTGGTGTACTGGTGCAGCCCGGGTATGGTCAGCGTTCCGCCGAACTGGCCCGCCTGCACGACCTTCACCTTGGTGAAGTAGATCAGCGGGATGTTCAGCGGCGGAGGGTTCTCCGGGCTGAACTCGACCGGGATCAGGCCGAGCAGGTTGCCGGAGATGCTCTCCGTGTACATGACGGTCTTGCCGTCGCGGATGGTGGACGTCGTGCCACTGCCCGCCTGCACGTGGTAGGTCTTGCCCGCCTGCTTGTCGTCCACCGTCTGGTGCAGATCGCCTATGTCGGTGCCGTCGGAGATCACGTACTTCAGGACCTTCTTGACCGTGCCGTTGGCGGTCTTCACCTTCACGATGCCCTGGTAGTCCGCACCCTTGAGCAGCAGCGAACTGGCGTTCAGGTACCAGGGGTCGTCGGGCAGCGTCACGGGGTTGTCGACGCCGCCCTCCTCGTCCGTGGCGACCGGGCAGTCGTCCGGGTCCACGGCGGAGCTCTCGGACGGGCTGGGGGACGACGTAGCGGCCTCGTCGGCCGCCTCCGTGACCGTCTCCGTGGCGTCCTCGGCCACCTCGGACGCCGTGTCGGTCGCGTCCTTCACGGTGTCGTCGACCGTCGTGGTGACCTTGTCGGTCGTGTCCTTCACGGTGTCGGTGGTGGCCGTGTCGGACGTGTCCTCGCCCTCGCTCGCGCTCGCCAAGGCGGACGCGGACGGCGTGGGGGTGGCGCTCGCCGCGGCGTCCTCGTCGCCCGTGAAGGCGTCGGTGATCGCGTCGCCGATGGTCTCCAGCACGTTGTCGCTGCTCGCGGAGGCCGAGGGGGTCGCCGTGGCCGTGTCGTCGCTGCCGCCGCTCTGGGCCGTCTTGCTCGCGGACGGCGTGGGCGTGGGCTCGGCCTCGTCGTCGGAACCTGAATCCGGCGAAGAGCTCTCGCCCGAGGACGCCGTGTCCGAAGGGGTCGGCTCGGCCTCGTCGGGGGACGCGGTGGCGCTCGCCGAGGCGGAGGCGGACGGGTTGGGGGTGGCGCTCACCGACGCGTCCTCGCCGTCCGTGGAGCCGTCCACGGCCTCCACGCACGCCTGGTACTCGTCGGCCGTCAGGGTCTTCGACGTCGACGCCTGGTCGTCGGCCTGTGCGAGCGTCGGCGTGAAACCCATCCCCATGAGGACCGCGGTCGGCATCGCCGCGAGCGCCACGGCCTTCCCGGCAGGCATGTGGAACCTGGTGAACAGCGGCTTCCTGGGGGCCGCGTGGCGCGGCCCGGTTCTCACACGGGACTCGTCCACATCAGTCCCGTGGGTCACCTCGTCAGCCGGCACTGTGCCTCCCGTTCGCCCCAATGGCGGGGCTCGTACCTGACAGATCCTTCGGCTCGCCCACCTCGTCGGCGACCGCAGGGGCGTCGCTGTTCACGCCGTTCGCGCTGTCCGGGAATACCGGGGATGCCGGGGTTTCCGGGAGGTGCGGGGTGATCGGGGTGTTCGGGTTGCTCGGGGCGCTCGGGGTGCCGCCCTCGGTCTTGTGCGCCACGGCGCCCTGCTCCTCGCCGGGCTCGCCCGGGACCCAGGAGACCGCCATCGCGCCGCCGATCATGGCGAACAGGAAGCCGATGAGGAAGCCGCCGAGGTTGGACACCGGGATGGAGACGAGCGCCAGCAGAATCGCCGCGACTCCGGCGAAGGTCCGTACGTGCTTCTGGAACCAGAGGCTCACGCCCAGCACCCCGAGAAGCACGCCGATGATCAGAGAGCCGGCGCCGGCGGTGGTGGCCATCGCCAGCGTCAAGTGGCCGATCTGGAGGTTCGCGTACGGGAAGTAGGCGATGGGGAAACCGCCGAGCAGCACGAACAGGCCGGCCCAGAACGGGCGTTGCCCCCTCCAGATACGGAAGTGCCGCCGGAAGACCCGGAGGTAGTGCTCGTTCTGGCCGGGCGCGGCAGGAGTCTCGGCGCTCATGGAAAACAGCTCCCTGGAACGGCTTTACTGTGAAAAGTACGCGCGAGTGTTCCGCGTACGGCGATAAGGAGCGGGGCGGGCGAGACAGCCGGGGCCCCCTCGCCCGCCCCATGGAGTGCCTAGTAGCACTCCTTGACGCCCGTGGACAGCGACATCTTGAGGCCGCTGAGCTTGAACGTACCGGCGGTGGTCGCCCACGCCGTCTGCTTGACGTCGGTCAGCACGGCCTTCTCGGCCTGCTGAGCGAAGCCATACGGGTTGGCCGTGTCACCGCTCTTGATGCCCGGACCCTTGCTGGCGTCCTTGGCCGCAACACCGATGTCGATGTTGGTGAACGTCGCGTTGGCCTGAAGGTCCTCGACGTCGATGTACAGGTTGTCGGCCTCGACCGGCTTACCGTCCCCGCCGGCCTTCAGCTGCAGGCTGACGGAACCGATGAGCGGGATGTTCGGGGTGACCACCGACTGGCACATGTTGGTGATCGTCGCGTTCTTGAACGCGGAGACCGCGACGGGGTGAGCCGTCTTCTTGCCGTCGAGGGTGTACCCCGAGTCGATGGCTCCGTACTGCGAGAAGCCCGTACCGACAAGCTGGTCCGCCGTCACCTTGAACGACTGACCGGAAACGCTGAACGACGCCGCGAGAGCACCCTGCGCGAGGGCGACACCTATCGCTGCTGTGGCGGCCACGCTGGGCACCATGACCACAGCGAACCGCTTCCATCTGGTCCCGCCACGCACCTGGGACTCCATATTTCCTCCTTCTCGGACGTACATCTCCTGGCCCTGACTGACCCACATCGGCGGCTCAGCCGGGCAGGGATGGGAGAAGTGCTACGTCCTCGGGAAGGAGAGCGCCCGTACTCTTCAGGCGCGAACCGTGCCCGAATCACTGGCGATCACCCCCGAGCGACAACCACTGGTCGCGCCTGACACACATCACGCACAACCTGCTGGACAGGCTCCGCCGAACGGCAGAGACCCCCCTGTCCACGAGGCGGCTCCACTGCCGCCGCCTCCACCCGGTGGGGACCCACGAAACGCCTTGACCCGATTGGCTGTCGGGGTAGGGGGAATGGACCGAGCGTCGCCGATCGTGGTGCATTCTCGCCGCCCGCACAAGGGGGTTCGTTACTGGCTAGTAACGGCCGGATAACCGAACAACGACCCGTCGGTATCGGTCGGCGACACAGGGTGGTGTCAGGGGTGGTGACAAAACTGTTGATCCCTGGACGGAATCCGGCAGATCGACGCCCCCGACTTACTCCCAGTAACAGCGGCCGCGTTTACCAAGATTTGGTAAAGCGCGGCCACATGTCGCTCTCTCGGCCAACCTTTCACCTGGGCATCACAGGTCCCGGCGTTTAGGAACAGGTCAGCGCACCGGTTAGAACAAAGCCCTGGCCAGTGCCCGGCGCGCCGCGATCACCCGCGGGTCGTCGGCGCCGACCACCTCGAACAGTTCGAGCAGTCGCACCCGTACGGCGTCACGGTCGTCGCCCGCCGTGCGCTGCACCGTGCCGATGAGCCGCCCGAACGCGTCGTCGACATGCCCGCCGACCAGGTCCAGGTCGGCGGCCGCGATCTGTGCCGCCACGTCACCAGGCTTCTCCGCGGCGTCCTTGCGCACCTGAAGCGGATCGGCGCCCTGCACGCGCTGCAGCAACTCCGCCTGGGCGAGGCCCAGCTTGGCTTCCGTGTTGCCCGGGTCGTCATTGAGCACGTTCTTGTACGCCTGTACGGCACCGCCCAAGTCGCCCGCGTCCAGAGCCTGTACGGCGGCCTCGAGAAGCGCGTCGTACGGTCCGGCCGGCACCTCTTGGGCAGCGGGGGCGCTGCCCGGCTCGGCATCGGGGTCCACCGTCAGGCCGGTGAGGCCGAAGCGCTGCTCGGCGACCTCGACGAGCTGGTCGAGCGTCTCGCGGATCTGCTGCTCACCCGCGGCGCCCTGGAAGAGCGGCAGCGCCTGCCCCGCGACCACCGCGAAGACGGCCGGGATCCCCTGGATCCCGAACTGCTGCATCAGCATCTGATTGGCATCTACGTCGATCTTGGCGAGGAGGAACCGCCCGTTGTACTCGGCGGCCAGCCGCTCCAGCACCGGGCTCAGTTGCTTGCAGGGCTCACACCACTCGGCCCAGAAGTCGATGACGACCGGGACCTCGGTGGATCGCTGCAGGACCTCGCGCTCGAACCCCGCCTCGTCTACGTCGATGACGAGACTGGTGGGGGATACGGCCCCACCTCCGCCGCCCTGCCTGGCCGCTTCGGCGCGCGCCTGCTCCGCCTTCGCCTTGGCCTCCTGGGCCGCCTTCACCGCGGCGAGGTCGACGACTCCGCTCATGGACATGTTCCGTGGCTGCATGCGTCTATCCTCCCCCGTTCCCGCGCGTGTGTGAAAAGCGTTGTGAAACCCAGGCGGGTCACACCCTGATCGGGTACCGCACTGGCACTGCGTTCGGCACTACAGGGCGCCGGGTCCCCACCTGGCGCCGATGCGGTTGTCACCCGCGTTCGAGCTTTCGCTACGAGTCGTAGCGTAACTGTCCGAGGGCACCCCTGTCCGCCCCACCCCGGTGATCTCCCTCACGGCTTCACACAACCGCCCGATACGACCTCACAGACCCGGCGGATAGGGTCACCGACATGCACAGTCGCACTTCCGCCGCCCCTCGTACGGGGCGCCCGCGCAGCGCCGCCGCGGACGCCGCCATCCTGCGGGCGACGCGGGCGGCACTGGTCGAACTGGGCTGGTCCAAGCTGACATTGGGGGACGTGGCGACGCGGGCAGGGGTCGCCAAGACGACCCTCTACCGCCGCTGGGCGGGCAAGAACGAACTCGTCGTCGACGCCGTCGCCGTCCTCTTCGACGAACTGGAACTCCCCGACCGTGGCAGCCTCGCCACGGACATCGAGGGCGTGGTCCTCCAATTCGCGGCGATCCTGGACCGTCCGGAGACCAAGACGGCCCTCATGGCCGTCATCGCCGAGTCCACCCGGGACGAGCCCCTGCGCGAACGCATCCGCACGTCGATCGTCGACCGGCAGAAACGTCTCGTCCTGGAGGGCCGGGCCCGCGCCACCGCCCGCGGCGAGCTCCCTCCGGAGTCCGACCCCGACGCGGCCGCCCGCACCGCCGACCTCATCTTCGACGTGGTCGCGGGTGCGGTCCTGCACCGCACGCTGGTCAGCGCGGAGCCGGCGGACGAGGAGTGGGTACGCCGGTTCACCCGGGTACTTCTGCTGGGGCTCACGGGGGCGGCGGCGGAGACCTGAGCGGCGCGGCACGGGTTTTGCCCGCCCCCGCCGCCCCTACCCGCCCCAGACCCCGCCAGGCATCCCAGCCCGTCCGGCGTTTGAGGACGAGGCCGTCCAGGCCGAACGGGGGCCTGGGGGCGGAGCCCCCAGGAACGGGAGGGGACGGGTAGGGGCGGCGGGGGCGAAGAAACCCCTCAGAAGCCCGCCGGCTCCGTGTACACCCCCCACTCGTCCCGGAGCGCATCGCACATCTCACCCAACGTGGCCTCCGCCCGCACCGCGTCCAGCATGGGCGCAATCATGTTGGACCCGTCACGGGCGGCGGCAAGCATCGCGTCCAGGGACGCCCGCACCCGCGCGTCATCCCGCCCGACCTTCCGCGCCCCCAACACCCGCACCTGCTCCCGCTCCACCTCATGACTGACCCGCAGAATCTCCAGATCCCCGGTCACGGACCCGTGATGGACGTTCACACCCACCACCCGCTTGTCGCCCTTCTCCAGCGCCCGCTGGTACTGGAACGCGGACTCGGCGATCTCCCCGGTGAACCAGCCGTCCTCGATCCCCCGGAGAATGCCGGAGGTGATCGGCCCGATCGGGTGGAGTCCGTCGGGATGCGCCCGCAGCCCCCGCTCCCTGATCTGCTCGAAGATCTTCTCCGCGTCGGCCTCGATCCGGTCGGTGAGCTGCTCCACGTACCAGGAACCACCCAGCGGGTCGGCCACGTTGGCGACGCCGGTCTCCTCCATCAGCACCTGCTGCGTACGGAGGGCGATCTCGGCGGCCTGCTCGGAGGGGAGGGCCAGCGTCTCGTCCAGCGCGTTGGTGTGGAGGGAGTTCGTGCCGCCCAGGACCGCCGCGAGCGCCTCCACCGCCGTACGGACGACGTTGTTGTACGGCTGCTGGGCGGTCAGCGAGACCCCGGCGGTCTGCGTGTGGAAGCGGAGCCACTGCGCCTTCTCGGACCGGGCACCGTACACATCCCGCATCCACCGCGCCCAGATGCGCCGCGCCGCCCGGAACTTGGCGATCTCCTCGAAGAAATCGACGTGCGCGTCGAAGAAGAAGGAGAGGCCGGGGGCGAAGACGTCCACGTCAAGGCCGCGGCTCAGCCCCAGCTCCACGTATCCGAACCCGTCCGCCAGCGTGTACGCCAGCTCCTGCGCGGCCGTGGAGCCCGCCTCCCGGATGTGGTACCCGGAGACGGACAGCGGCTTGTAGGCGGGGATCTTCGACGCGCAGTGCTCCATCAGGTCGCCGATGAGGCGCAGGTGCGGCTCGGGCTGGAAGAGCCACTCCTTCTGCGCGATGTACTCCTTGAAGATGTCGGTCTGGAGCGTGCCGTTGAGGACGGACGGGTCCACGCCCTGCCGCTCCGCCGCGACCAGGTACATGCAGAAGACCGGCACGGCGGGTCCGCTGATCGTCATCGACGTCGTGACGTCACCCAGCGGGATGTCCTTGAACAGGACCTCCATGTCGGCCGCCGAGTCGATCGCGACCCCGCAGTGCCCGACCTCGCCGAGCGAGCGCGGCTCGTCGGAGTCGCGTCCCATGAGGGTGGGCATGTCGAAGGCCACGGACAGTCCACCGCCGCCGTTGGCGAGGATCATCTTGTAGCGCTCGTTGGTCTGCTCGGCGTTCCCGAAGCCGGCGAACTGGCGGATCGTCCAGGTACGCCCTCGGTAGCCGGTCGCGTAGAGCCCGCGGGTGAAGGGGTACTCACCGGGCCATCCGATCCGCTCGAAGCCGTCGTACCTGTCGCCGGGCCGCGGCCCGTACACCGGGTCCACGGGATCACCGGAGAGCGTGGTGAAGTCGGCATCGCGCTTGTGCGAGGCGTCGTACCGGGCCTGCCAGCGACGGCGGCCCTCTTCGATGGCGTCAGCGTCCATACCAATGAATTTACTAGGACGTCCTAGTAAATGTCGACGGCAAACCGCCGCGAGCCTTGTCACGGCGGTGAAAACCGATCCCCCTCGAGCGACGATCAAGCGGCGCCCGAGGTCCGGCCTAGGCCTTGGCGACCGCGGGCGAGTCGTCCGTGATCTTCGCCTCGAGCTCCTGGGAGACCTTGCGCTCCACGAAGAACGCGGCCGTGGGGATCGTCCCGGCGAGCAGCACCCACAGCTGCTTGCCGACCGGCCACTTCGCCTTGGCGCCGAGGTCGAAGGCGAAGACCAGGTAGAGGACATACAGCCAGCCGTGCGCGATGGCGACGACGCGCGTGAAGTCCACCGCACCGTCCATGTCGAGCAGGTACTTGGCGATCACACCGAGGGTCAGCAGGACCAGCAGCACACCGGTGACGTAGGCCATCACGCGGTACCTGGTCAGCACGCTCTTCTTCATGAGGACGAGCGTAACGACCCCATATGCGCGATCTTCCGGCGCCCCTACGCCTTTACTCCCCGTCGAAGTCGTGCGCCGCCACGCGCAACGGCCGAAGCATCGCGAAGATCTCCCCGCACTCCTCGGCGTCGTACACCCCGAGCCCGAAGTCCATCGCCATCAAGTCACGGGTCGCCGCGTCGCAGACCTCGCGGCCCTTCGGGGTGATGGAGGCGAGCGTGCCGCGCCCGTCGTTGGGGTTGGGCCGCTTGTCGACGAGCCCCGACTTCACCAGGCGGTCCACGGTGTTCGTGACCGACGTCGGGTGCACCATGAGCCGCTCGCCGATCTTGGACATCGTCAGCTCGCCCGCCTTGGAGAAGGTGAGCAGCACCAGCGCCTCGTAGCGTGCGAAGGTCAGCCCGTACGGCTTGACGACCGCGTCCACCTCGGCCAGCAGGATCTGGTGCGCGCGCATGATCGAGGTGATCGCGGCCATGGACGGCACGGAGCCCCAGCGCTGCTTCCAGAGTTCGTCGGCGCGGGCGATGGGATCAAAGGCAAGGCTGAGCGGCTTCGGCACGGCATAAGACCTTACCCGCCGGTCACATCGCGGTCAGCATCGTCTCGGGTTTCGGTCGCGCACCCTCGCCCCGGAGAGTCGCGCACCCTCGCCCCGGGGAAGCGGGCGTCCGCACACGAGCGAAAACCCCGGCCCACTGGACCGGGGTTCTTCGTTGCCGCACAGCCCGCCGGCGGGCTATGCGGACAGGTGCCGCTCCACCGTTTCCACCTTGGAGGTCAGGCCGTCCGTCACACCGGGGCGGATGTCCGCCTTCAGGACGACGGAGACGCGCGGCGCCCGCGCCTCGACGGCGGCGACGGCGCGCTTGACCACGTCCATCACCTCGTCCCACTCACCTTCGATGGAGGTGAACATGGCGTCCGTGCGGTTCGGCAGACCCGACTCGCGGACGACCCTGACGGCGTCGGCGACGTACTCCCCCACGTCCTCGCCGACACCCAGCGGTGTCACGGAGAAGGCGACGATCATGACGCCTTCACCACTCCCTCGCGGCGGGCGCGGGAGGCGATGACCGCGTCCTCGGCCTCGCGCTTGAGCTTGCGCTCGGCGAAGAAACCGCCGGTGGGCAGCACGGAGAGGACGAAGTAGAGGATCCCGGTGCCCGCGCTCCACTTGGTGCGGTTCCAGGCGTCCGCCCAGAAGATCACGTACAGGATGAAGAGGACGCCGTGGATCGCGCCCATGACGGGCACCGCGTTGAAGTCCGTGGTCCGCTTCAGTACCGAGCAGACGAGCAGCAGCAGGAAGGAGACGGCCTCGGGGGCCGAGACCAGGCGGAGGCGGCGGAGGGCGGAGGCGGTCTTTATGTCCACGGTTCACCTTCGGTGGGTTTGGTGGGCTTGGTGGGTTCGGCGGGGAGAGTCGCCGACGCTTTGTGAACGCAAGCACAAACGTCCCGGCCATTGTGGCATCTGAGGCCCCGCCGCCCCCGACAGGGGGCTCGGGGTGTCCTCGGGGTGTCCTCAGGGTCCGGATCATCCCGTAGGCCCTGGTTGACAGCGCCACCTGTTGGTTACCTTCACAACGTGGCGATGTTCCGACTCCAAGGCAGCAAGGTGCTGGCCGTCGACATGACCGGCGACGCCGTGAAGGCGAAGAACGGCTCCATGGTCGCGTACGACGGTCAGATGGCCTTCAAGAAGATGAGCGGTGGCGGCGAGGGGATCCGCGGGATGGTGACCCGGCGGATCACCGGCGAGCAGATGACGGTGATGGAGGTGAAGGGGCACGGGACCTGCTGGTTCGCGGACCGGGCCTCCGAGATAAACCTCGTGAACCTCCAGGGCGACAAGCTGTACGTCGAGTCGAGCAATCTGCTCGCGACGGACGCGGGACTGCGGACGGGCACGTCCTTCACCGGGCTGCGCGGCGCCTCGCAGGGCAACGGGCTGTTCACCACGACCGTCGAGGGGCACGGCCAGGCGGCGATCACCTCCGACGGTCCGGCGGTGGTGCTGCGCGTCAGCTCCCAGTACCCGCTGACGGTCGACCCGGGGGCGTACATCGCGCACCAGGGCAATGTCCGGCAGTCCTTCCAGGCCGGTGTGACGTTCCGCACCTTCATGGGCGAGGGCGGCGGCGAGGCGTTCCAGATCCGTTTCGAGGGCGACGGCCTGGTCTACGTACAGCCCAGCGAGCGCAACACGATCGCGGGTGATGTGTGAGATGCCGTTCCGCGAAGTGAACGCCAAGATGATCGAGGCGACCGTCATGCCGGGCCAGCGCCTGTTCAGCCAGCGCGGCGCGATGCTCGCCTACAAGGGCGAGGTTTCCTTCACGCCCAATATGCAGGGTGGCCAGGGCGGGGTCATGTCGATGCTCGGGCGCCGGGTCGCCAATGAGTCCACCCCGCTGATGACCGTGGAGGGCAGCGGCACCGTCCTCTTCGGGCACGGCGGCCACCACATCCAGGTGATCAGCCTCGCGGGCGACACCTTGTACGTCGAGGCGGACCGACTGCTCGCCTTCGACGGCACCCTCCAGCAGGGCACGATGTTCATGGGCTCGCAGGGCGGTGTCATGGGCCTGGTCCGGGGTCAGGTGACGGGCCAGGGGCTCTTCACGACCACCCTCAAGGGGCACGGCTCGGTCGCCGTGATGGCGCACGGCGGGGTCATCGAGGTCCCGATCACTCCCCAGCGTCCCGTCCACGTCGACCCCCAGGCGTACGTGGCGCACCACGGCGACGTACGCAACAAGCTGTCCACGGCGCTCGGCTGGCGCGACATGGTGGGCCGCGGCTCGGGCGAGGCGTTCCAGCTGGAGCTGAGCGGCAGCGGTGCGGTGTACGTCCAGGCCTCGGAGGAGAAGCTGTGAGCGCGTACGGGACTCCTGGCGGCCCGGCGGTCTACGACCCCATGACCCTGCCGGTCGACGACAACGTCAACAACTACACCTTCTGCGTGGAGCTCAAGGGGAGCCAGTGGTTCCTGCAGAAGGGCAAGATGATCGCCTACTACGGGACGATGGAATTCAACGGCATCGGGCACGGTCGCCTCGACCGCCTCGTCCGTACGTCGTTCCATTCGCCTCTGCACGCGAGCGACTGGGTGGTGGCCGAGGGCTCGGGCAAGATGCTCCTCGCCGACCGGGCCTTCGACGTCAATTCGTACGACCTCGAGAACGGCAATCTGACCATTCGCTCCGGCAACCTCCTCGCTTTTCAGCCAACCCTCGCGCTCAAGCAGTCGATCGTGCCGGGCTTTTTGACGCTGATCGGAACCGGCAAGTTCGTGGCGGCCTCCAATGGTCCGGTGGTGTTCATGGAACCTCCGATCCGGGTTGATCCGCAGGCGCTCGTCGGCTGGGCCGACTGCCCGTCCCCGTGTCATCACTACGACCACGGGTACATGACCGGTGTGATGGGCGGCCTACGTGCGCTGACAGGCCTCGGCGGGGCCTCCGGAGAGGAGCATCAGTTCGAGTTCGTAGGGGCCGGCACCGTGCTGCTCCAGTCCACCGAGGTCCTCATGGCCGAGCAGGCCACGGGGGCGGTTCCGCACGAGCCGGGAGTACCCGGCGGCGGCGGGACACCAGGCCAGCATGGTCAACACGGACAGCAGGCCGGCGCACCGCGTCTTCCCGGACAGCTCGGAGACCTCCAACGTCGCTTCGGGCTGTGAGCGGTAGTCTGCGGAGTGTGACGTCGAACGTGTGCGCGCCGTCACGCCACCCTCACTAGTTCGCCTTTCAACATTTTAGGTAGACTTCATTCATGGAGACCGAGACGGCCACGCGCTGGCTGACCGATGCGGAGCAGTGCGCCTGGCGCACCCACCTGGAGGTCAACAGGCTGTTGACGTACCAGCTCGAGAGAGATCTGCAGCCGTTCGGGCTGACGATGAACGACTACGAGATCCTGGTGAACCTCTCCGAGTCGGAGGGCGACCGGATGCGGATGAGCGACCTCGCGGCCGCCACCCTCCAGTCCAAGAGCCGCCTCTCGCACCAGATCACCCGCATGGAGAACGCGGACCTGGTCCGCCGCGAGAACTGCGAGTCCGACCGCCGGGGCCTGTTCGCCGTCCTCACCGAGCATGGCAGGGAGACGATGACGAAGGTCGCCCCGCATCATGTGGCATCCGTGCGCAGGCACTTCATGGACCTGCTGTCCCCCGAGGCCCTGGAGGACCTCAACAAGTCGCTGCGGCCCATCGCGGAGCATCTGCGGGGGCAGCGCGGCAAGCCGTAGCGCTCCGCTGGGGTGTGCGGGGGGCCTGCGGGTCGGCGTGCGGCGGCCCGCGGCGGAGCCACACAGGTCAGGGCCTCGCGCTCCCTACGGGGCGCTCGGTAGGCGGAGTTCGCAGTGCTTCACCATCGGTGGGCAGCGGACCGTGAGCGTTCCCCGGCCTGTCGCGACCAAGAAGGCGAGTCGAACCCACCCCCGGCCGCCCGCGCCCAGGGCCGACTACCAGACACTTGCCCAGCCCTGAGGGCCGCCGAGCCACTGGTGAATTCACCTTGTCCGACCACATAGTTGGCGGGCCTAGGGGGGACGGGTAGCCACGCCTGCGGAGACCGAAATCGTCAATGCGCAGGGCGGCGAGGATGTCAAAGACGTCCGCCGGTAGAAGTCGACGTGCCGGAGCATTCGCCCGCGGTGGCCGACGCGTCGGCGCCGGCCACTGGTACCGCGTCCCGTTCCGCGCCGGACCCGGGGCGGGTGTTCCGGCACAGCTGCTGCGGCCCGTCACCCGGCGTGGGCGATGCCGTGGCACTGCCGGCGGTCCTGGCGGAGGAGGCCAGCGCCGCGAGCAGTGCCACGCCCCCTGAGATCGCGAAGCACGCGCTCAGCGGCAGTCGCCCCACCAGCAGGCCGGTCGCCGCCGTGCCGCCCGAAATGCCGGCGTTCACGGCCGTGTTGACCCACGCCCCGGCCTGGGTGCGGTGACCGGGCGGTACCGACTCGTCGGCGATCAGGTACGACGTCGTCAGTGCGGGGGCGACGAAGAACCCGGCGCACGCCACCGCCACCGTGAGCGTGCCGAGGCTCGGGGCCAGCCCCGCGGCGGCCAGGGCCAGCCCGAGACCGGCGGCCAGTAGCGGCAGGCGTACGCGGGCGCTGACGCGCCAGTTGACGGCGCCGTTGAGCAGGCCGCCGACCGCGCTGCCCGCGGACAGCGCGGCGAGCACCCAGGCCACGGCGCCGTCACCTTGGTGCCGTTGCTCGGCGAAGGCCAGGACCAGCAGGTCCACGGCGCCCAGCGAGAGCCCGACCGTCGCGGCCACGACCACGGGCCGCGCCAGGGCCCGCGCGCCATGCGGCCGGGCTGCCCCGGAGTGCGCCGCTTTCACGGCGGCGGGCGGTACGTCCCGCACCGCCGGGGACGTGACGAACGCGAGGGTCCCGACGGCCACGAGCAGCGCGCTGAGCGCCACACCCGCCGCCGGGGGCGCGAACTGCACCACCACGCCGACCAGCAGCGGCCCGGAGACGAACAGCACCTCCTCGGCGACGCCGTCCAGGCTGTACGCACGCTGCAACAGCAGCGGCCGGTCGCCGGCGAGTTCGGCCCAGACGGTGCGCATGGTGGGGCCGAGCGGGGGCGTACAGGCGCCCGCCGCGACGGCGACCGCGCCCAGTACCACCGGGGGTGCGCCCGGGCGCCAGCCGACTGCCGCGAGGGCGGTGAGGAGGCCGGCGTAGGTCAGGGCCATGGGGACGAGAGCGCGGCGGGGGCCATAACGGTCGACCAGGGCCGCCCGACCCGGCGACAGGAGCACGCTCGTGGCGCCGAACAGCGCCATGACCGTGCCGGCCACGGCATACGACCCGGTGGCCCGGGTCACGGTCAGCATCACGGAGAGGGAGACGATCCCGTAGGAGAGCCGGCCGAGGAGGGCGGTGGTGAAGGTACGGCGGGCGTACGGGATGCGGAGTACGGCGGCGTACGACGGCCGCGGAGGTGACGTAAGCATGTGGAGTGTTCCTCAAAAGCGAGGCGGGAAAGGGGGACGCCTGAGTGCCGCGACGGCTGCAGCCGAAGTGCTGCGAGTTCGTCGCGGGCCTGGGCGGGCCCTATGCCACGAGGAGGAACATGCGACTTAACTTAACAGCGAGCGTTGGGAGTTGACCAGGGAGGGAGTCTCGCCCCCGCCGCCCCTACCCGTCCCATCCCTACCCGGGGGCTCCGCCCCCAGACCCCCGTTCGGCCTGGACAGCCTCGTCCTCAAACGCCGGACGGGCTGAAGGACCAAGCCCCGGCCGGGGATATCCAGCCCGTCATGGGGGTCCCCCCCCGCTCGAGCGAAGCCGAGAGCTTGGGGGAGGGTAGGGGCGGCGGGGGCGAGCAGAACCCGCCCACCGGTCAGCCCTCCGTCAGCCCCTCCACCAGTGAGTCGGCCGCCCGGTAAGGGTCCAGCTCGCCCGCCACGATCCGCTGCGCGAGTGCGCTGAGGCGGCGGTCGCCATGCAGGTCCCCGATCCGCTCCCGTAGGGCCGTGACGGCGATCGTCTCGACCTCCTGGGAGGCGCGGGCGAGGCGGCGCGAGGCGAGGACGCCGTGCTCCTCCATCCACGCCCGGTGCTTCTCCAGGGCCTCGACGACCTCGTCGATGCCCTCGCCCCGAGCGGCGACCGTCTTGACGATGGGGGGACGCCAGTCGCCGGGGCCCCGGGACTCGCCGAGGCCGAGCATGTGGTTCAACTCGCGGGCGGTGGCGTCGGCGCCGTCACGGTCGGCCTTGTTGACCACGTACACATCGCCGATCTCCAGGATTCCGGCCTTGGCTGCCTGGATGCCGTCGCCCATGCCGGGGGCGAGGAGGACGACCGAGGTGTCGGCCTGGGAGGCGATCTCGACCTCCGACTGGCCCACGCCCACCGTCTCCACCAGGATCACGTCGCAGCCCGCCGCGTCGAGGACGCGGATGGCCTGGGGTGCCGCCCAGGCGAGTCCGCCGAGGTGGCCGCGCGTCGCCATCGAGCGGATGTACACCCCGGGGTCCGACGCGTGCTCGGACATGCGGACGCGGTCGCCCAGCAGCGCGCCCCCGGAGAACGGGGACGACGGGTCGACGGCCAGGACGCCGACCCGCTTCCCCTGCCGCCGGTACGCGGTCACCAGCCCCGAGGTCGACGTCGACTTGCCGACACCCGGCGACCCGGTGAGCCCGACGACGTACGCCCCGCCGGCCAGCGGAGCCAGCGCCGCCATGACCTCGCGCAGCTGCGGGGACGCCCCCTCCACCAGGGAGATCAGCCGGGCCACGGCCCGCGGTCGGCCTTCCCTGGCCTGGGCCACCAGCGAGGAGACGTCCTGCATCACAGCTCCGTTCCGAGTAGAGACGTAACACCTGTTCGGAAGAACAGACGTACAGAAGGACTCAGGCCTTGGGTACCCGCACGATCAGCGCGTCACCCTGCCCGCCGCCACCACACAGCGCCGCCGCACCGACTCCCCCACCGCGCCGCTTCAGCTCGAGGGCAAGGTGCAGTACGAGCCGGGCGCCCGACATTCCGATCGGGTGACCGAGGGCGATGGCGCCACCGTTGACGTTCACCCTTTCCGTGGATACACCGAGGTCCTTCATTGACTGCACCGCAACCGCGGCGAACGCCTCGTTGATCTCGATGAGGTCGAGGTCCTCGACCTCGAGTCCCTCCTTCTTCAGGGCGTGCTGGATGGCGTTCGAGGGCTGGGACTGGAGGGAGTTGTCCGGTCCGGCGACGTTGCCGTGCGCGCCGATCTCGGCGATCCAGTCGAGGCCGAGTTCCTGCGCCTTCGCCTTGCTCATGACCACGACGGCGGCGGCGCCGTCCGAGATCTGCGAGGACGTACCGGCCGTGATGGTGCCGTCCTTGGTGAACGCGGGGCGCAGTTTGCCGAGCGACTCCACCGTGGTCTCGGCGCGGATGCCCTCGTCCTGGCTGAAGACGACCGGCTCACCACGCCGCTGCGGAATCTCGATCGGCGTGATCTCCGCTTCGAAGATTCCGTTCTTCTGCGCGGCGGCCGCACGCTGGTGCGACAGGGCCGCGATCTCGTCCTGCTCGGGGCGGGCGAGGCCGAGGCGTGTGTTGTGCTTCTCGGTCGACTCACCCATGGCGATGTTCTCGAAGGCGTCCGTGAGACCGTCGTACGCCATGGCGTCGAGCATCTCGATGGCGCCGTACTTGAATCCCTCGCGGGATTTCGGGAGCAGGTGCGGCGCGTTCGTCATGGACTCCTGGCCGCCCGCGACGACGACGTCGAATTCACCGGCTCGGATCAACTGGTCCGCCAGCGCGATCGCGTCGAGGCCGGACAGACACACCTTGTTGATGGTGAGCGCCGGAACGCTCATCGGGATGCCCGCCTTGACGGCTGCCTGTCGTGCCGGGATCTGCCCTGCCCCGGCCTGCAGCACCTGACCCATGATCACGTACTGCACCTGGTCGCCACCGATACCCGCACGGTCGAGGGCGGACTTGATCGCGAAGCCACCGAGGTCGGCTCCGGAGAAGCTCTTCAGCGAGCCGAGCAACCGTCCCATCGGGGTGCGAGCACCCGCGACGATCACGGAGGTCGTGCTGTTCGTTCCAGACATGTGGTGCGATCCCCTTTCAGCCTGCACAGCTGAGGAGTGAACGAGGGTTTACTTGAATGTACTGAGCGGTAGGCCACCCGTCATCCGGCGGTCAGTGTGACAGCGCGCACGTTGCGTAACCGCCGCGGGAGCGCTGCACTGACACCATGCTGACGCGAATCGACCACATCGGGATCGCCTGCTTCGACCTCGACAAGACAGTCGAGTTCTACCGGGCGACATACGGCTTCGAGGTCCACCACTCCGAGGTCAACGAAGAGCAGGGCGTGCGCGAGGCCATGCTCAAGATCAATGAGACGTCCGACGGCGGCGCCTCCTACCTCCAGCTCCTGGAGCCGACGCGGGAGGATTCCGCCGTCGGGAAGTGGCTGGCGAAGAACGGTGAGGGTGTCCATCACATCGCCTTCGGCACGGCGGACGTCGACGCCGATGCCACCGACATCAGGGGCAAAGGCGTACGAGTCCTCTATGACGAGCCCCGGCGCGGCTCCATGGGCTCCCGAATCACCTTCCTTCACCCAAAGGATTGCCACGGTGTCCTGACAGAACTGGTCACTTCGGCGGCTGTTGAGTCACCTGAGCACTGACCTCCGTATATCGGGGCCGGTAGGGTTGGGGACAGCCGCTGCCATTTCGGGGCGGCACCGGGGCCTGTCCGGTGACAGGCCCCGAGGTCATGCCGTCCTCGCGGTGGCTTGACCAAGGGCCGGGGTCCAGGTTTCGGGGGACGAGCGTCGGGGCGACAGCCCGTGCTCCGCTGCTGATCTGACACCATTCCCCGGGGGCACCGTTCGGCGGATGGACGGGGCTCGTTTGGAGAAACTTGCGACCAGGGGACGGATGGGACCGCGCAGTGCGGGGCTACGAACGCCAGGAGCGAGAGCCGGCGGCTGACGTCGACCACCTCTCTCGGTTCGAGGCCGAGATGGAGCGGCTGAAGACCGAGCGGGAAAAGGCGATCCAGCACGCCGAGGACCTCGGCTACCAGGTCGAGGTGCTGCGCGCCAAGCTGCACGAGGCGCGGCGCAGTCTGGCGACCCGGCCTGCCTACGAGAGCGGCGGCGACCTCGGCTATCAGGCCGAGCAGCTGCTCCGTAATGCCCAGATGCAGGCCGACCAGCTGCGCGCCGATGCCGAGCGCGAGATGAGTCAGGCCCGTGCGCAGACGCAGCGCATCCTGCAGGAGCACGCCGAGCAGGCCGCCCGGCTGCAGGCCGAGCTGCACGCCGAGGCGGTCACACGGCGCCAGCAGCTCGATCAGGAGCTGGCCGAGCGCCGCCAGACCGTCGAGTCGCACGTCAACGAGAACGTGGCGTGGGCCGAGCAGCTGCGCGCCCGGAGCGAGCAGCAGGCCCGCCGGCTCCTGGAGGAGTCGCGCACCGAGGCCGACCAGGCGCTGAGCACCGCCCGCGCCGAGGCCGAGCGGATCGCCGCCGAGGCCCGCCAGCGGCTCACGACCGACGCCGAGTCGGCCCGCGCGGAGGCCGAGGCGCTGCTGCGCCGGGCCCGCACGGACGCTGAGCGGCTGCTGAACGCCGCGTCCACGCAGGCCCAGGAGGCCACCGACCACGCCGAGCAACTGCGCAGCTCCACGGCGAGCGAGTCGGACTCCGCCCGTCGCCAGGCCACCGAGCTGAGCCGGGCCGCCGAGCAGCGCATGACCGAGGCCGAGGCGGCGCTGCGCGAGGCGCGGTCCGAGGCGGACAAGCTCGTGGCCGAGGCGAAGGAGGCCGCGGCCAAGGCCCTCTCCAGCGCGGAGTCGGCGAACGAGCAGCGCACTCGTACGGCGAAGGAGCAGGTCGCCCGGCTGGTCAGCGAGGCCAACCAGGAGGCCGAGACCACCAAGTCGGAGGCCGAGCAGGTCGTCGCGGACGCGCGTACCAAGGCCGAGCAGATCGTCACGGAGGCCGAGGAGACCGCCCGCAGCCTCACCGCCGAGGAGACGGCGTCCCAGCTGGCCAAGGCGGCCCGTACCGCCGAGGACGTACTCAACAAGGCGTCCGACGAGGCCAAGGCGACCACGAAGGCGGCGGCCGAGGAGGCCGAGCGGATCCGCACCGAGGCGGAGACCGAGGCGGACCGGCTGCGCGCCGAGGCACACGACATCGCCGAGCAGCTCAAGGGCACGGCGAAGGACGACACCAAGGAGTACCGGGCCAAGACGGTCGAGCTGCAGGAGGAGGCGCGCCGGCTGCGCGGCGACGCCGAGCAGCTGCGCGCCGACGCGGTGGCCGAGGGCGAGCGCATTCGCGCCGAGGCCCGCCGTGAGGCCGTACAGCAGATCGAGGAAGCGGCCAAGACCGCTGAGGAACTGCTCGCGAAGGCCAAGGCGGACGCGGACGAACTGCGCGCCACCGCCACCACCGACAGCGAGCGCGTTCGCACCGAGGCCATCGAGCGGGCGACCACGTTGCGCCGGCAGGCCGAGGAGACCCTGGAGCGCACCCGCAAGGAGGCCGAGCGCAATCGCGCCGAGGCCGTCGAGCTGGCCGACACGATCAAGGCGGAGGCCGAGCGGGCCTCCGAGGGGATGCGCGAGGAGACCGAGCGGGCCATAGCGGCCCGTCGGGCGGATGCCGCCGAGGAGCTGACCCGGCTGCACACCGAGGCCGAGCAGCGGCTCGCCTCGGCCGAGCAGGCGCTCAGCGACGCGCGCGCGGAGGCCGAGCGGATCCGCCGCGAGGCCGCCGAGGAGACGGACCGGCTGCGTGGCGAGGCCGCCGAGCGGCTGCGTACGCTCCAGGCGCAGGCCGAGGCGGAGGCCGAGCGGCTGCGCGACGAGGCCGCCGCGGACGCGTCCGCCTCGCGGGCCGAGGGCGAGTCCATCGCCGTACGACTGCGTTCGGAGGCCGCGGCGGAGGCCGAGCGGCTGAAGTCGGAGGCCCAGGACAGCGCCGATCGGGTACGGGCGGAGGCGCAGGCCGCGGCCGAGCGGCTGGCGTCCGAGGGCGCCGAGACGCTGGCCGCCGCCCAGGAGGAGGCCGTCCGGCGCCGCCGCGAGGCCGAGGAGCTCCTCGGTTCGGCACGCCAGGAGGCCGGCCAGGAGCGCGAGCGGGCCCGCGAGCAGAGCGAGGAACTCCTCGCGTCCGCCCGTAACCGCGTGGAGGAGGCCCAGACCGAGGCCGTACGGCTGGTCGAGGAGGCCGACCGGCGCGCGACCGAGATGGTCTTGAACGCCGAGCAGACCGCGCAGCAGGTGCGTGACTCCGTGGCCGGGCTGCACGAGCAGGCCCAGGACGAGATCACCGGCCTGCGCAGCGCCGCCGAGCACGCCGCGGACCGTACCCGCACCGAGGCGCAGGAGGAGGCGGACCGGGTCCGCGCCGACGCGTACGCGGAGCGGGAGCGGGCGTCCGAGGACGCGAGCCGCATCCGGCGCGAGGCCGCCGCGGAGACGGACGCCGCCAAGTCGCTTGCGGAGCGCACGGTTTCGGAGGCGATCGCCGAGTCCGAGCGGCTGCGCTCCGACGCCGCCGAGCACGCCCAGCGGGTCCGGACCGAGGCGTCGGACACGATCGCCGGCGCCGAGCAGGACGCCTCGCGCAGCCGCGCCGAGGCTCGGGAGGACGCGAACCGGATCCGTTCGGACGCGGCCACGCAGGCGGACACACTCATCAACGAGGCGCGTTCCGAGGCCGAGCGGCTCACCACGGAGACGAACGCGGAGGCCGAGCGGGTCCGCGCGGAATCCGTGGCCACGGCGGACCAGTTGGTCTCGGACGCGACCGGGGAGGCCGAGCGGCTGCGTGCCGAGGCCGCCGAGACGGTCGGTTCCGCACAGCAGCACGCCGAGCGGATCCGCAGCGAGTCCGAGCGGCTCAAGTCCCAGGCGGAGTCGGAGGCCGAGCGGCTCACGTCGGCCGCGCGCGAGGAGGCGGACCGGACGCTGGACGCGGCACGCCAGGAGGCCAACAAGCGGCGCTCCGAGGCGGCCGAGCAGGTCGACACGCTCATCACGGAGACGGCGTCCGAGGCCGACAAGCTGCTCGCCGAGGCGCAGCAGTCCGCGCAGAAGACCACGGCGGACGCCGAGGCGCAGGCCGACTCGATGGTCGGCGCCGCGCGCAACGAGGCCGAGCGGCTGGTCTCCGAAGCAACCATCGAAGGCAACTCCCTGGTGGAGCGGTCCCGTACGGACGCGGACGAGCTGCTGGTCGGCGCGCGCCGGGACGCGACGGCCATCAGGGAGCGCGCGGAGGAGCTGCGGGACCGGATCACCGGCGAGATCGAGGAACTGCACGAACGGGCCCGCCGTGAGTCGGCGGAGACGATGAAGACCGCCGGCGAGCGCTGCGACGCGCTCGTGAAGGCTGCCGAGGAGCAGCTCGCCGAGGCCGAGGCGAAGGCGAAGGACCTGGTTTCGGAGGCCAACTCCGAAGCGAGCAAGGTCCGGATCGCCGCCGTCAGGAAGGCCGAGGGTCTCCTCAAGGAGGCCGAGCAGAAGAAGACCTCGCTCGTCGCCGAGGCGACGGAGATCAAGGCCGAGGCCATCCGCGAGGCGCGGCGCGCGGTCGAGGAGGGCAAGCGCGAACTCGAAGTGCTGGTCCGCCGGCGCGAGGACATCAACGCCGAGATTTCCCGTGTCCAGGACGTCCTCGAGGCTTTGGAGTCCTTTGAGGCCCCATCCGGTAACAAGGACGGTGGGGTCAAGGCGGGCGCTGCCGTCGGTGCGACTCGTTCGAGTGGCAAGTCGTCAGAGGGCTAGCCAGAAGTGCCTATTCCGTGCTTTGCAGGGGTCTTTGACACAGGCTCTGGCAAGTCCTCCGACAGTTAGCCACCCAAAAGGAGTCTCATTCTCCAGATCAAACACGCATCCGCTCGATGACTCGCCGCTTTGACCCCTAGGATTCCCCCTATCACCTCACCGGTCTCATTCGACAGGAACCCCATGAGCGACACTTCCCCCTACGGCTTCGAGCTTGTGCGGCGTGGGTACGACCGCGCTCAGGTGGACGAACGCATTTCGAAGCTCGTCTCCGACCGTGACAGCGCTCTGGCCCGTATCACTGCTCTGGAAAAGCGCATCGAGGAACTCCACCTCGAGACGCAGAACGCCCAGGCCCAGGTCAGCGACGCAGAGCCGTCGTACGCGGGTCTCGGCGCGCGCGTCGAGAAGATCCTCCGCCTCGCCGAGGAGGAGGCGAAGGACCTGCGCGAGGAGGCCCGTCGCGCGTCCGAGCAGCACCGTGAGCTCGCCGAGTCGGCGGCCCAGCAGGTGCGCAACGACGCAGAATCGTTCGCGTCGGACCGCAAGGCCAAGGCGGAGGACGAGGGCGTCCGGATCGTCGAGAAGGCCAAGAGCGACGCCTCGCAGCTGCGCCAGGAGGCGCAGAAGGACGCGCAGTCCAAGCGCGAGGAGGCGGACGCCCTCTTCGAGGAGACCCGCGCGAAGGCCGCCCAGGCCGCCGCCGACTTCGAGACGAACCTCGCCAAGCGTCGCGAGCAGTCCGAGCGCGACCTGGCGTCGCGTCAGGCCAAGGCCGAGAAGCGCCTCGCGGAGATCGAGCACCGCGCGGAGCAGCTGCGCCTGGAGGCCGAGAAGCTGCGCACGGACGCCGAGCGTCGCGCTCGCCAGACGGTGGAGACGGCTCAGCGCCAGGCCGAGGACATCGTGGCCGACGCGAACGCCAAGGCCGACCGCATCCGCTCGGAATCCGAGCGCGAGCTGGCGGCGCTGACGAACCGTCGCGACTCGATCAACGCCCAGCTGACGAACGTCCGCGAGATGCTCGCCACGCTCACGGGCGCCGCGGTGGCCGCCACGACCGCCCCGGCCGAGGAAGAGCCGATCTCCCGCGGGGTTCCGGCCCAGCAGACCCGGTAAGTTCCTGGTATCGACTCCGGCCCGCACCCTTCTTCATCGGGGGTGCGGGCCGTTGCCATGTATACGAGGCTTCCAGGGGCGCGGGGCTGGGACATCATCCGGCTCCGCCGCGTGGGCGCGACCAGCCCCGACGGCGCGGCACCCAGCAACGGCGAACACGCGGCAGGGCAGACCCGTTCAAGTGGCACAGCCAAAGGGCCCGTCTTAGCGTTGCCGCATGATCGAGCTCGAGGGGCTGACCAAGCGGTACGGCGAGAAGGTGGCAGTCAACCATCTGACCTTCGCCGTCAGACCCGGCATCGTGACCGGCTTCCTCGGACCGAACGGCGCCGGCAAGTCCACGACCATGCGCATGATCCTCGGTCTCGACCACCCCACCACCGGCGACGTACGGATCGACGGACAGCACTACGACCACCTCAAGAACCCGCTGAAGTACATCGGCGCTTTGCTCGACGCCAAGGCCATGCACGGCGGCCGCAGCGCCTTCAACCACCTGCTCTGCCTCGCCCAGAGCAACGGCATCCCGAAGGCGCGGGTGCACGAGGTCCTCGACACGGTGGGCCTCACCTCGGTCGCGAGGCAGAAGGCCAAGGGCTTCTCGCTCGGTATGGGCCAGCGTCTGGGCATCGCGGGCGCGCTGCTCGGCGACCCGCGGATCCTGATGTTCGACGAGCCGGTCAACGGCCTCGACCCCGAGGGCATCCACTGGATCCGCAACCTCATGAAATCCCTTGCCGCCCAGGGCCGTACCGTCTTCGTCTCCTCCCATCTGATGAGCGAGATGGCGCTGACCGCCGACCACATCGTCGTCATCGGCCAGGGACGGCTGCTGGCGGACACGTCCATGGCCGACTTCATCCAGCAGAACTCCCGGTCGTACATCCGTATCCGCTCCCCCCAGCGCGAACGGCTGCTCGACGTGCTGCGCGGGGCGGGCATCACGGTCGTCGAGGCGGGCGGCGAAACGCTCGAAGTGGACGGCGCGAAGTCCGAGCGCATCGGCGAGCTGGCCTCGCAGCACCAGATCGTGCTGCACGAACTCAGTCCGCAACAGGCCTCCCTGGAGGCGGCGTTCATGCAGCTGACAGCGGAGTCGGTGGAGTACCACGCGCACGCGGACACCCACGTCCGACCGACTCCCGGCCCGGCCTGGGGCAGCGACTGGAAGAAGGGCGACTGACCATGGCCGCGACGCAGGTCCTCAGGTCCGAGTGGACCAAGATCCGGTCCGTCGCGTCCACCGTCTGGACGCTCGGTCTCGCCGCGGTCGTCACGATCGCCCTGGGCATCCTGATCTCGCTGCTGTCGAAGAACGAGTTCGACAGCATGGCCGTGAACGACCAGCTCTCCTTCGATCCGACGTTCACCAGCTTCGCGGGGATGAGCCTCGGTCAGCTGGCGATGATCGTCTTCGGGGTGCTCGTCGTCGGCAACGAGTACAGCACCGGAATGATCCGCACCTCGCTCGCCGCGGTTCCGCAGCGCGGCAGCTTCCTCTTCAGCAAGATCGCCGTCGCGGCGGGCCTCGCCTTCGTGGTCGGCATCATCACCAGCTTCGTCGCCTTCTTCCTCGGCCAGGCCATGCTCGGCCCGCACAAGGCGTCGATCGGTGACCCCGGCGTGCTGCGCGCGGTGATCGGCGGCGGGCTCTATATGACGCTCATCGCCGTTTTCTCGATGGGCGTCGCGGCGATGTTGCGCAGTCCGATGCTCTCGCTCGGCATCCTGATGCCGTTCTTCTTCCTGATCTCCAACATCCTCGGCGCCGTTTCCGCGACCAAGAAGGTCGGCCGTTACCTGCCCGACCAGGCCGGCAGCAAGATCATGCAGGTGGTGACCCCGATCGACGACGACACTCCGTACGGGCCATGGGGCGGTCTCGCGATCATGGTGCTCTGGGTGATCGTGGCTCTCATCGGGGGGTACGCGGTACTCAAGAAGCGCGACGCGTGATGCCGGAGAGCGACTGACAGGTTTCCATTTTTCGCCCCTCGGGATTCCGTTTCACCCTCGGACCTGCCACGACGCGCACCTGACAAAGCATGGGCGTGACCTGCGTTCTTTTACTTTCTCTTGAGTGGAACCGTCAGCGCCCCGATATCCTCCTAAGCCTTACGGGGGCGTGTGCCCCGACGTCCTGAACCTTTCGATGGGTGCGGAGCATGATCGAGGCAGTCGGCCTGACGAAGCGCTACGGCGCCAAGACGGCCGTGTACAACCTTTCCTTCCAGGTGCGGCCGGGCGCCGTCACCGGCTTCCTCGGGCCCAACGGCTCGGGCAAGTCGACCACGATGCGGATGATCCTCGGCCTCGACAACCCGACCTCGGGGCAGGTCACGATCGGCGGCTTCCCGTACCGCAAGCTGCCCAACGCGCCCCGTCAGGTCGGCGCCCTCCTCGACGCCAAGGCCGTGCACGGCGGCCGGCACGCCCGCAACCACCTGCTCTGCCTCGCCCAGCTCTCCGGCATCCCGGCCCGCCGCGTGGACGAGGTCCTCGGTGTCGTCGGCCTGCAGGACGTGGCCAAGAAGCGCTCCAAGGGCTTCTCGCTCGGCATGGGACAGCGGCTCGGCATCGCGGCGGCGCTGCTCGGCGACCCGCAGGTGCTGCTCTTCGACGAGCCGGTCAACGGCCTCGACCCCGAGGGCATCCTCTGGGTCCGCAACCTGATGAAGGCACTCGCGGCGGAGGGACGTACGGTCTTCGTCTCCTCGCACCTGATGAGCGAGATGGCGGTGACCGCCGACCACCTGATCGTGATCGGCCGCGGGCAGCTGCTCGCCGACCAGAACATCAAGGACTTCATCTCGCACAACTCGGCCGACTTCGCCCGGGTCCGCACCCCGGACACCGAGCCGCAGCAGCGCGAGAAGCTCACCGCCGCGCTGACCGAGGCCGGCGGCCAGGTGCTGCCCGAGCAGGACGGCGCCCTCCGTGTCACCGGCCTGCCGCTGGCGCGCATCAGCGACCTCGCGCACTCCTCCGACGTACGCCTGTGGGAGCTGTCGCCGCACCAGGCCTCGCTGGAGGAGGCGTACATGCGGATGACGCAGAGCGCCGTCGACTACCGCTCGACGATCGACCAGCGGGCCGGACTCCAGCAGGAGCTGCCGCCGGGCGCCATGCCGCCGCCGCACATGCCGGTGCCGGGCCAGGGCCAGCCGGGCTGGTACGCCCCGCCGCCGCCCCAGCAGGGCGGGCAGCCGTTCGCGATGCCGCAGGGAGGGCCCCAGGCGGGCCCGTACGGCGCTCCGGGCGTCCCGGGGGCTCCGGGTGGCCCGGGCGGTCCGGGTGCGGCTCAGCCCGGCCCGTACGGTGCTCCGGCCGCTCCGACCACCCCCGGCGCCGCGGCCGTCAACCCGTACGCCCAGCCCGCCCCCCAGGCTTCCGCGGCACCCGCCGCCCCTGCCGCCCCTGACCTGACCAAGCCCGAGGACGCCCGATGAGCACGCCCCAGCCCCCGATGCCGCAGCAGGCCGCCGCTGCCCCCAACTGGCAGGCGGCGCCCGGCACTTCGTACACCTCGCCGATCCCGGTCACCCGCACCCACCTCGGTCACGCGCTCAGCTCCGAGTGGACGAAGATCAAGTCGGTGCGCTCCACGATGTGGACGCTCGGCATCTTCCTGCTCCTGGTGGTCGGCATCGGGTTCCTGGTCGCGGTGCAGACCCAGGACTCCGACTTCAGCGACGTGCCGTACACGGTCCCGGCCTTCTTCGGGCTGATCCTCGGGCAGATCTGCCTGATCACCCTGGGCGTCCTCGTGGTCTCGTCCGAGTACGGCACGGGCATGATCCGGACCACGTTCACGGCCTCGCCGCAGCGGCACCGGGTACTCGCCGCCAAGCTGATCATCTTCTTCGCGGTCGCGTATGTCGTCTCGGCGTTCTCCATCGGCCTGGTCGGCCTGGTGACCGCGGGACTGCACGACGGCTCCGCGGCGGTCTCATCGGGCGGCTCGGTGATCAAGGGCGCGCTGTACGTCTCGCTGCTCGGGGTTCTCTCGCTCGCGGTGGGCTCGATGCTGCGGCACTCGGCGGGCGCGATCACCGCGATGCTCGGTGTCGTCCTGGTGCCCGCGATCCTGCCCGAGTTTCTGCTGCTGACCGACAGCATGCGCAGCATCGGCGAGAAGATGCTGGACTACAACGCGCCCAGTTCCCTCGCCACGATCTTCCAGCTCGACGGTGAGAGCGGGGGCGGCGGCGCGCAACTGGGCCTGCTCGTCGGGGTGACGGCGGCGGCGATCGCCGGCGCGTTCCTGCTGCTGGAGCGCCGGGACGTGTGAAGTCGCCGCAGAGACAAGTCGCCTGGAACTAGAACCTGGGCGCGTTACGGGACCGCTGCACCCTCGAGGTGCGGCGGTCCTTCGCGTTCCAGCAGGCCTTGTGCCAGTGGCGGCGCTCGTCGACGCCCGAGTGCTCCGGCCAGGCCACCACGTGCGGGACGCCGGAGGGGATCATCTGGTCGCACCCCGGGCATCGGTAGGTCTTGCCCTCGGCGCTGGCACCCGCCACGTGGCGCACGCTCCATGCCTCGCCCTGCCAGCTCTCCGTGGACTGCCAGCCGCCGTACCGCCCGGAGCGGTCACCGTCTTCGGGGGACGCGCCCCGGGCGGACGAGTCGGAACCCTTGGGGCGGTTGCGACGCGGGGACACAGGACACCTCACGGAGCTGTACAGGGAGCAGGGGCCTCGTCCAGCCTACGCGGCGCGCGCAAGGGTAGGCGTACTCCGCCAACCCTCACAGATCGCCCTCCCGTCGGCCCATTCTGCAGACAATCCGCAAATCTCTCCGACAAGCCGTGTCTTCGGCACGTGTCGGACGGTTATGCCGGTGGGGGAGCTCCACGTCGGAGCCGAGGAAGCAGGAAGCACCATGCACGTTGGAAGTTTTGTACTGGCGGCCCAATTCCCTGGACAGGGCCAGGGAGAAGCACTGCACCGCGCGGTGCGGACCGCCGAACTCACCGAGGAAGCGGGCCTCGCCGCAGTATGGCTGGCCGAGCACCACTTCGTGCCGTACGGGACATGCCCGTCGGCCGTCACCCTGGCCGCGCTGCTGCTCGGCCGCACCCACCGCATCCGCGTGGGCACCGCGGTGAGCGTGCTGCCCACCGTCCACCCCGTCGCACTCGGCGAACAGGCCGCGCTGCTGCACATGACCTCCGGCGGCCGCTTCACGCTGGGCGTGGGGCGCGGCGGCCCGTGGGTCGACCTGGAGGTCTTCGGCTCGGGGCTCGAGGCGTACGAGAAGGGGTTCCCGGAATCACTCGATCTGCTGGTGCGCTGGCTGCGCGAGCCGTCCGTCGAGGGCCGGGGCGAGCGGTTCACGTTCCGTGAAGTCCCCGTCGTCCCACGGCCGTCGGAGTCCCTGAGCGGTGCGCCGGGTCCCGAGGTCGTCGTCGCCTGCACCTCACCGGCCAGTGTGCGGCTCGCGGCCGAGCGCGGGCTGCCGATGCTCCTCGGGATGCATGTCGGTGACGAGGAGAAGGCTGAAATGGTGTCGTTGTGGCGGCAGTACGCGCGTGTGGCGGGCCACCCGACGGACGAGATCTTCGCCGCCGCCCATGTCTCGGCCGGCGTCTGCCAGATCGCGGACCGCCGCAGCGACGCCGTCGAGACGCTCACCAAGGCGATGCCGGGCTGGCTGAAGCAGGGTCTGGACGCCCATGTGACGGTCGACGGCCGCGCCCGCTCGATGCGGGACCCGCTGGCGTACACCGAACTGCTCTGCGGGCTGCACCCCGTGGGCACCCCACGGCTGTGCGCCGACCGTCTGGCGGCCACCTCCGAACGCACCGGCATCTCCCACTTCGCCCTCCTCGTCGAGGGCTCGGGCGACCTCGCGGCGACGGAGGAGAACGTCCGACGGCTCGGCACCGAGGTGCTCCCCCATCTCCACTGAGCCACGCGCCCGTCCACAGCCGCGAGCACTCCTCGCGACCCGCCCCGCCCCTCGGGGAGCTTGCCGCCCCGGTACAGATGCACCTCCCGCGTACGGAGCGGCAAGCAATGCGGCATCAAGGCGTCAGCAGTCCCGGAACTCCGGCGACTGATTCAGCACCTGACTGCGGACCGAGGTGAAGCGTGTCAGCGTGCCGTCCACTGAGGCGTCCAGTGGGAACACCGCCACCCGGTGGCAGTTCTGGAAAGCCAGCCGGACACCGAAGTGCCGCTGCAGCGCGCCGCGTATCGCGTCACTCGCGAGCGCACGCAGCAACTGGCCACGTGCCTGCTCGTCCGGCGGAGGCGTCTGGTTGTCGGCGAAGTTGCCGCCGTCCACCTTCAGCTGAGCCACCAGGGAGCTGATCATCTCCCATGCGTAGGGCAGGGAGGTCCGGACGCAGTCGACGAATTCAGCTTCGTCGACCTCGCCTCGCTCGGCCTGTTCGAGTAGGGCCGGTGAGACGTCGAGCGACATGGGTTCTCCTCTCGCACCCCCAGACCTCGGGGGTTGCCGGACAGGTCAGGGAATTCGCGATATCGAACACGATGAGTACACGCATCGCGACCACCCGTTTATACGGTAAGCAACGGACGGTGACGGCACCAGGAGAATGCGCACACAGTGGACTCCCAGTAGGCACACAATCAGCCACCACCGAACAGGCGTCTTCCAGGGCGAATCGCGTGGACCTGTGCCCGTCGAGTAGCGTTGCCGACCATGCGTCTCGTCATTGCCCGCTGTTCCGTTGACTACGCGGGCCGGCTCACCGCCCATCTCCCGTCGGCCCCTCGCCTCATCCTCGTGAAGGCGGACGGCAGCGTCTCGATCCACGCGGACGACCGGGCCTACAAGCCCCTCAACTGGATGTCTCCGCCCTGCACCCTGAAGGAGGGTTCGGGCGACGAGGAAGGCGTCTGGACCGTCATCAACAAGGCGGGCGAGAAGCTCATCATCACGATGGAGGAGATCCTCCACGACTCCTCGCACGAACTCGGCGTGGACCCCGGCCTGATCAAGGACGGCGTGGAAGCGCACCTCCAGGAGCTCCTCGCCGACCGCATCGAGACCCTCGGCGAGGGCTACACGCTCATCCGCCGCGAGTACATGACGGCCATCGGCCCCGTCGACATCCTGTGCCGTGACGCGGAGGGCCAGACCGTCGCCATCGAGATCAAACGGCGCGGCGAGATCGACGGCGTGGAGCAGCTCACCCGCTATCTCGAGCTGCTGAACCGCGACCCGCACCTCGCGCCGGTCCGCGGGATCTTCGCCGCCCAGGAGATCAAGCCGCAGGCCCGTGTCCTCGCCACGGACCGCGGCATCGGCTGCACCGTCCTCGACTACAACGCGATGCGCGGCATCGAGGACGACAAGCTGCGGTTGTTCTGACGTTCCGGCGCGTGTCCCGACGCGCACGAATCTGACTCAAACGGCCAAGAAAGAGGGAGGGCCGGGTCCCGTCGGCGGACCCGGCCCTCCCTCCCTTTCTGCCGTGCTCTCAGATCACCGGGCCGCTGGGCGAACCGGCGGCGCTGCTGCTCTCCGGAACGCTGACAGCACTGCTCTCCGGGGCACTGGCGGTGGTGCTCGCCGGGACGCTGGAGGCGGGGCCGCTGGCGGAGTCCGAGGTGGACGGCTCGGTCGACGGCGTCGGCGACGGCGGCTCACTGGTCGTCGGCGACGGCGGCTCACTGGTCGTCGGCGTCGGCGACGGCGGCTTCGACGTGGACGACGGCGGCTTGGTCGTCGGCGACGTCGACGGCGGCTTGGTCGTGGACGGGGACGACGGATCGCCGGACCCCTGCGTCCCACTCGGATCGTCCGACGGCTGACCGCTGCTGACCGGAGGCGTCGGGTCGTCCGACGTCCCGTACGTGCCGTCAGGACCCGGATCCGTCGGCACGCTCACCGCGCCCGTGTCGCTCCCCCCACCACCGCCCCCGTCGTCGTTCTTCGCCTTGTCCGCGCCCAGGCTGTCGTCATCGGCGCCCTGGCTGGCCGAGGGGTTGACGCCGACCTTCTCGGACGGGTCGTCGGTGTTGTTGTTCGAGGTCGCGCCGAGCGTCACCACGGTGCCGAGCACGGCGGCCAGGAGCGCGCCCGCGCCCGCAGCTGCCAGGTTGCGCCGGGTGCCGCTGACGAGCCGACCCGCGACGCCCGCGACACCCGCGCGCTTCGCCGCGGGACCCGGTTCGGCCCGGTGGGTGACCAGCGTCGAGGGCTCACCGCCCGGCTCCTGAAGGGCGAAGGCGGACGGTACGCCACCGGGCGGCGACGCCGACTCCTCGTGCCGCGCGTCGGGCACCTCCTCGCCCGCCGCCGTACGCCCGCCCGGCAGCAGCCCGCCGGGCAGCACCGCTCCGGAGCGGTCGGCGACCAGCGCGAGGGCGCGGCGGCCCGCCACGGTGCCGCGCTTGTCGGCGAGGGCGCCGCGCAGCCCGATGGAGGCCTCCAGCTCGGCGCGGGCCCGGTCCAGCTGGCCGCCGCAGAGCGCGAGGATGCCCAACTCGTGGTGGAAGTAGGCCTGTTCGCCGACCTCACCGGAGAGCCGGGAGGCCTCGGCGCCGAAGCGCAGCGCACGCTCCCAGACGCCCCAGTTCAGGCCGCCGGCGAACGCGGGCGCGGCCGTGCGGGCCAGCTCCACGGCGAGGCTCTCGTCCTGCTCGTCGACCGGAGCCGTGGTGAGCGGGACCAGGACGGCGAGCGCGGCGAGCACGGCGTCGGCCTCGGCGCAGACCCGCTCCGGGGTGACCGAGGGATGTCCGGCCCACCAGGTGTAGTGCCGGGCCGCGGCGCGGGCCTGTTCCGCCAGGCCGTCGGCGTAGCCGTCGGCCTCCAGCTGGGCTTGCACGCCGGCCGCGAGCCGGTAGCGGGAGCCGACCGGCGAGACCAGCGCGCAGCTCGCCAGCTCGGCGAGCGCGGCATCGGCGTGGGTGTCGTCCACGAGGGCGGGCAGATGGGTCTGGTGCGGCACCTCGCCGCCCAGCGCGACCGCGAATCGCAGGGTGGCGCGGGCCGACTCGCTGAGCCGGGAGGCGAGCAGGGAGGCGGGTGCGGCGCCCTCGGCGAGCGAGGGCAGCGGCACCTCGGGGCCGTCCGCGGTGTCGAAGGGCGCGTCCACCGGCGCATCGAAGGGCGCGTCGGCGAAGAGGCCGTACTCGTCGACGGCGCTCAGCTCGGCGCGCTGCTGGTCGCGCTGCCGCAGCAGCGCCCCGGCCTGTACGAAGCGCAGCGGAAGTCCCTCGGACTCGAACCAGAGGTCGCCCGCCCAGTTCGACTCCTCCTCGGTGAGGACGCGTCCGACGGCCCGCTCGAGCAGTTCGAGACCACCACTGCGGTCGAGTCCGCCGAGGAGGACCTCTTCGAGGAGCGAGTCGGCCGACGGGGCGGGCACGTCGGGTGTCGCGGCGATGACGAAGGCGCACTCGGGCGTGGCGTCGAGGAGTTCGTCGAGCGCGCTGCCGCCGATCTCCACGTCGTCGAGGACGACCACCGCGCCGATGCCGTGGACGAATTCGAGCAGTTCGTCCCGTTCCGGCCGGTACAGCGGCGCGTTGTGGACGGCGGCGAAGAGGTCGTGGAGCAGGTCGCTCGCCGTGCGCCGGTACCCGCTGAGGCGTACGACACCGTCGGGTGCGAGGTCCGCGCAGTCGTCGGCGACGGCGTCGAGCAGGCTGGTGCGGCCCGATCCCGCGGGGCCGGTGAGGCGTACGGAGCGCCCGCGCGCCAGGAGGCGGACGAGCCGCTCACGCTCCTCCTCGCGCTCCAGGAGCGGCAGTCGGGACTGGGCCGGTCCCGGCGGTACGGGCGGCCGGGTGGCGCGGTTCAGTTCGGCGCGCTCGGCGGCATTGAACTTCGTGGGCCGTGGCGGGCGTTCCCCCGGCGGGCAGACCTCGATCTCGCTGCCGTCGACGGGGTTGACGGTGAGCAGGTAGTCGCCCGACACGAGCTGGACGGTGCGGGCGAGTGCGGGTGTGTTCGGGCCCAGGTCGGCCGTGAGCGGGTCGCGCGGCGGGCGCGAGCGAGGCGCCTGGCCGTCGTCGTCATGGCCGTACTCTTCGGGTCCCCGGTTGTTCGGGTCCATGTTCCAAGCCCCCCAAAAGCGTCGTGTGCGGGTGCTGTCGCCGGACTCCCGGCGTCCGCCCGAAGGGCGGGCCGCGCGGCGTCTGGTGCGTCCGATCGCAAGGCGCCGGAATGCCCTCGTAGCGGAGCTACCAGGGCGTTTCGGCAACCCGGCGAGCGTGCGTGCCAGGCGTCGCGCAGCAGACGGGAGTCCGGCGACAGTACCCAGGCCCCTCCCGGCCTTGCTGCACACCGCGCTGTCGCTTCTGGTCCGGTGCCCGCTCGTAGGGTTTCAGGCGGCGGGCAGCCGAACCCTAAACCTTCGCACAGTATCTATGAACAGGCGGGGTACCGCGCCGTCCGAGACGTCACAGCTTCGTGAGGATTGTGCGTGAGGTGTGTTTCGTACGCCGCTGTGGGCGCGTACGCGGTCACACCCTGGGCAGTGATTCGACCCCGATGCCGCCCTCGATGGCCAGGATCCGGTGCAGTCGGGTGGCCACCAGCAGGCGCTGCATCTGTGGTGGTACGCCGCGCAGCACGAGCCTTCGGCCGCACCGCCCGGCTCGTCGGTGGGCTCCCATGATGACACCGAGGCCGGTGGCGTCCCAGGAGTCCAGCTCGGACAGGTCGAGCACCAGGTCGCCGGCTCCGTCGTCGACGGCCGAGTGCAGGACCGTACGGGCGTCCGCCGCGCTGCGTACGTCGAGGCGGCCCCCGACGACCAGCTCGGCGTGGTCGCCCCTGATGTACATATGCGCTCCCCGAGAGTGCTTCTCGTACTCCGTGTCTGTGGATGTGCAAGGACTGACTGCCTGAGTGGCGGTCAGGTTGCCGTCTGTAAGCGAACCGATACCGAATTCACCCCATGAGGTGACACGCGAGAGGCACGTGCGGTTTCAGTGCTTGTAGAAGCCCTGCCCGCTCTTACGCCCGATGTCACCGGCGTCAACCATCCGGCGCATCAGCTCCGGCGGGGCGAACTTCTCGTCCTGGGTTTCGGTGTAGATGTTGCCGGTGGCGTGCAGGAGGATGTCCACGCCCGTCAGGTCGGCCGTGGCGAGGGGTCCCATGGCATGGCCGAAGCCCAGCTTGCAGGCGAGGTCGATGTCCTCGGCACTCGCCACGCCGGACTCGTACAGCTTCGTCGCCTCGACGACGAGCGCGGAGATGAGGCGGGTGGTCACGAAGCCGGCCACATCACGGTTGACGACGATGCAGGTCTTGCCGACGGATTCGGCGAACTCCCGTGCGGTGGCGAGGGTTTCGTCGCTCGTCTTGTAGCCGCGCACCAGCTCGCACAGCTGCATCATCGGGACCGGCGAGAAGAAGTGCACGCCGACGACCCGCTCCGGGCGCTCGCTGGCCGCCGCGATCTTGGTGATCGGGATCGCGGAGGTGTTGGAGGCGAGCACGGTGTCACCGCGGACGATCTTGTCGAGGGCCCGGAAGATCTCGTGCTTGACCTCGAGCTTCTCGAACACGGCCTCGACGACGATGTCCGCGTCCGCGGCGGCGTCCAGGTCGGTGGTGGCGGAGATGCGGGCGAGCGCGGCGTCGGCGTCGTGCGCCTCCAGCTTGCCCTTGCTCACGAACTTGTCGTACGAGGCCTTGATGCCGTCGAGGCCGCGGGTCAGCGCCTCGTCGGTGACATCACGCAGAACGACGTCCCAGCCCGCCTGCGCGGACACCTGAGCGATACCGGACCCCATGAGTCCGGCTCCGATGACGGCGAGCTTCCGTGCCACTGTGCGACTCCCCTGACGCGCTGTTCATATCTGCCTCTCGGGCGGACACTAGCGCTCGTGAGGGCCTGTGTGACCGGTAAGTAATGCGCGTCACGTCTCATCTGACGGACGTCACACCGGATGGCTCACCCCGTGTCCCGCACGGCGCAGTTGAGCGCCCCCTCACCCAACAGGTCCTCCGTCCCGCGGCCGATGGTGGGCGGACGGCCGGGGCGAAACTACGCTGGAGTCATGGTCAATCTGACGCGCATCTACACCAGGACCGGCGACCAGGGCACCACCGCCCTCGGGGACATGAGCCGGGTCGCCAAGACCGATCTTCGGATCTCGGCGTACGCGGACGCCAATGAGGCGAACGCGGTGATCGGCACGGCGATCGCGCTCGGCGGGCTCGACGAGGAGCTCGTCACGGTCCTCACCCGCGTGCAGAACGACCTGTTCGACGTGGGGGCGGACCTGTCGACCCCGGTGGTCGAGGATCCCAAGTTTCCGCCGCTGCGTGTCGAGCAGTTCTACATCGACAAGCTGGAGGCGGACTGCGACCGCTTCAACGACGAGCTGGAGAAGCTCCGCTCCTTCATCCTGCCCGGTGGCACACCCGGCGCGGCACTGCTGCACCAGGCGTGCACGGTCGTACGACGGGCCGAGCGCTCCACGTGGGCGGCTCTCGAGGTCCACGCGGAGGCGATGAACCCGCTGACCGCGACCTACCTCAACCGCCTGTCGGACCTGCTGTTCATCCTGGCCCGCACCGCGAACAAGGAGACGGGCGACGTGCTGTGGGTGCCGGGCGGGGAGCGCTGACCCCGCCCGGCACCTCTCAGGTGTCCTGCTGGAGCTCACCGTCCGCGGTGAGCCCCAACGCCCCTGTCAGGGCCTGGTCGCACCCTTCCTTGGCCTGCCGCAGGGTGACCGTGCGGGAAGCCTCCAGGTCCGGTGTGCCCTGCCCGCCGGACAGCTTCAGGCTCACTTCCGGCCGCCGTTCGTCGAAGCCTTCGGGCAGCCGCAGCTTGACCCGGACCTTGTCGCCGTACACCCTCGGCGCACCGCTTCCACAGTGCGTGGCGACGCACAGCCAGTACGTGGCGTCCGGGCCGTAGGGGAGGGCTTCGGCCTGCCAGGTCACGGAGACCTGTGGGATGACGTCGAGCACTTGGCACGGCTTCGCCGTCCCGCCACAGGCGGTCAGCACCCCCAGTGCGGCGACGACGGCACCGGCACAGCGCAGGGCCCGGCTCACCACTTCTTCACCAGGCCGGCAGCGCGTCCTCGGCCGGCTTGATGTCGGTGAAGATGATCTCGCAGTCGTAGTCGGTGGCGTCGGAGCAGTCCTTGTCGTCGTTCCAGCCGTCGTCGTCGCCGTCGGAGCCGATGCCCCAACCGGAGCAGAGCCCGCCGGAGATCACACCCTTGGCATAGACGTGGCCGTTCCCGAGCACGGTGTAGATGGGCCCGCCGGAGTCACCGGGGTAGTCGCAGGTCCCGGAGCTCTTCTTACCACGACGGTGAAGACGCACGTCAGCCGCCTGCTGGGGAAGCTCGAGCTGCGCAGCCGGGTCCAAGCGGCAGTGCTGGCGCAGGAGTTGGGGGTCTGAGCAGACCTGCGGCTCAGTGGTCCAGACCTATTGACCTCTGGTCCAGACCTTTCTATGCTCCCCGCACTGCGCTATGTCATGCCATGCCCACGACACCCGGCGCCCCGCCCCGGAGGCGCACAACAGGAGAGGAGGCGCAGCATGCGCTTCAGACACCGAGTCGCGGCAGGGTTCGCGTCCCTGCTGCTCCCGCTCGCCGGATTGGTCGGCCTCGCGAGCCCCGCCCAGGCGGCCACCTCCGCCACCGCCACGTACGCCAAGACCCAGGACTGGGGTACGGGCTTCGAAGGCAAGTGGACGGTCACCAACACCGGGACCACCAGCATCAGCTCCTGGACGATCGAGTGGGACTTCCCCTCCGGTACGTCCGTCACCTCGGCCTGGGACGCGGACGTCACATCCTCCGGCACCCACTGGACCGCCAAGAACAAGTCCTGGAACGGCACCCTCGCCGCCGGTGCCTCCGTCTCCTTCGGCTTCAACGGCGCCGGTTCCGGCGCACCCTCCAACTGTCTGCTGAACGGCGGAAGTTGTGACGGCGGTCCCACCGTCCCCGGCGACAATCCGCCCTCCGCTCCCGGCACTCCCACCGCCTCCTCGATCACCGACACCTCGGTGAAGCTCGACTGGAGCGCTGCCACCGACGACAAGGGCGTCAAGAACTACGACGTGCTGCGCGACGGCACCAAGGTCGCCACCGTGACGACGACGTCGTACACGAACACCGGTCTCACCGCCGGCACCGACTACTCGTACACCGTCCAGGCCCGTGACACCGCCGACCAGACCGGTCCGGTGAGCGGCGCGGTCGCGGTGCACACCACCGGCGGCACCACCACTCCCCCGCCCACCGGCTCCGCCGTCAAGCTCGGCTACTTCACCGAGTGGGGCGTCTACGGCCGCAACTACCACGTGAAGAACCTGGTGACCTCGGGCTCCGCGTCCAAGATCACGCACATCAACTACGCGTTCGGCAACGTCAAGAACGGCCAGTGCGTGCTCGACGACGCCTACGCGGCCACCGACAAGGCGTACACCGCCGACCAGTCCGTCAGCGGCGTCGCCGACACCTGGGACCAGCCGCTGCGCGGCAACTTCAACCAGCTGCGCCAGCTGAAGGCCAAGTACCCGCATATCAAGGTGCTGTACTCCTTCGGCGGCTGGACCTACTCCGGCGGCTTCGGCCAGGCCGCGGCCAACGCAGCGGCGTTCGCCAAGTCCTGCAAGGCCGTCGTGGAGGATCCGCGCTGGGCCGACGTCTTCGACGGCATCGACATCGACTGGGAGTACCCGAACGCCTGCGGCCTGACCTGCGACACCTCCGGCCCGGCGGCGTTCAAGAACCTGATGTCCGCGCTGCGCACCGAGTTCGGCTCGAACTACCTGGTCACCGCGGCCATCACCGCCGACGGCTCCTCCGGCGGCAAGATCGACGCGGCCGACTACGGCGGCGCCGCACAGTACCTCGACTGGTACAACGTGATGACGTACGACTACTTCGGCGCCTTCGACGCGGACGGCCCGACCGCCCCGCACTCGCCGCTCACCTCGTACCCCGGCATCCCGGCCGCGGGCTTCAACTCCGCCGACGCGATCGCCAAGCTCAAGGCCAAGGGCGTCCCGTCCGCCAAACTCCTGCTCGGCATCGGCTTCTACGGCCGCGGCTGGACCGGCGTCACCCAGTCCGCCCCCGGCGGCACGGCGACCGGTGCGGCACCCGGCACCTACGAGGCGGGCATCGAGGACTACAAGGTCCTGAAGAACTCCTGCCCGGTCACCGGCACCGTCGCGGGCACCGCGTACGCGCACTGCGGCAGCAACTGGTGGTCGTACGACACCCCGTCGACGATCGCCGGGAAGATGACCTGGGCCAGGAATCAGGGCCTGGGTGGCGCGTTCTTCTGGGAGTTCAGCGGAGACACCAGCAACGGTGAGCTGGTGAACGCCATCAGCAACGGGCTGAACTGACGCCCGGGCAACCGCACTCCGAAATCTGAAGCCGGAGAGGCAGGTCCCCCTGCCTCTCCGGCTTCACCCGCGCTCAGGGCGCGGGATACGGTCAGATGGCGGGCGAAGCGACCCGTGTGTACGTCAGGCCGTTGCTGGTGGCGGCGGGCGTGGTCACCGTGACGGAGACCGGCCCGGCGGGCCCTGCCGGCGCGACGGCGGTGACCTGCGTCGGGGAGACCACCGTGAACGACGCGGTGACCGCGCCGAACTGGACGCGGGTGGCGGTCGCGAGATTGCTGCCGGTCAGCGTGACCACCGTACCGGCGTGTGTCGGCCCCTGGGCCGGTACCAGGGAGGCCAGCACGGGCGCGTCGAGGAAGACATAGCCGAGGGGGTTGCTGGTGCCGCCGGGGGTGGTCACCGTGACCTCGATGGCACCAGGGGCATGGCTCCGGGTCACCGCGGTGATCTGCGTGGCGGAGTCGACGGTGAACGAGGCCGCCGCCACGCCGTCGAACCGCACCGCTGTCGCACCGAGGAGGTTGTTGCCGGTGAGCCTGACCGTGGTGCCGCCCGCCGTGGGTCCGGAGGCAGGATCGAGGGCGGTCAGCGTGGGCAACGCGACGTAGAAGAAGAACGCGTTGGGGTCGTCGGGGTCGCTGGTGCCGGAGGGAGTGGTCACCGTGACGGCCGCGGCGCCTGCCGCGCGGGCAGGGGTCACCGCGGTGATCTGGGTGCCGCTGTTGACGGTGAACGAGGTGGCCGCCACCCCGCCGAACCGCACCGCCGTCACATTGGTGAATCCCGTGCCCGTCAGCGTCACCGTCGTCCCGCCGGAGACCGGACCCTGATTCGGCGACAGACCGGTGACGGAGGGAGCGGCGACGTAGGTGAACGTGAGGGCGTTGCTGGTGCCGCTCGAAGCGGTCACGGTGACGTCGGCCGGGCCTGCGGCGCGGGCCGGGCTGACCGCGGTGATCTGGGTGCCGCTGTTGACGGTGAACGAGGTGGCCGCCACCCCGCCGAACCGCACCGCCGTCACATTGGTGAATCCCGTGCCCGTCAGCGTCACCGTCGTCCCGCCGGAGACCGGACCCTGATTCGGCGACAGGCCCGAGAGGGTGGGAGCCGTGGCATAGGTGAAGGGCACGGACTGGGTGCTGGTGCCCTGGGTTGTGATGACGTTGACGTTCACGGTTCCGCTGCCGGACGGGGTCACAGCCGTGATCTGCGTGCTGCTGTTGACGGTGAATGACGTGGCGGGGGTGAATCCGAACCGGACGGTTGCCACTGACGTGAAATCAGTTCCGGTCACGATGACGGTGGTACCACCCGAGGGCGGCCCCTGGTTGGGGCTGACCGAAGAGACCACAGGGGCGGCCATGGCTGTACTCCTTCACACAGGACTGAGGGATCGATGACGCGTGCGGCCACGAAATGGCAGGGCTTCGGAGTCGAGCCCGTCCGGGCGGAGGGGGGACTGCCGCCCGGACGGGGGTTTGCGCCTCCCTGTACTGGAGGCGATCGGACCGGTCAGATACCGGGCCCGGCGACGTAGTCGAAGCCGCCGATTTCGGTGTCCGATCCGGCCGGGTTGGTCACGACCACGTCGGCCGCTCCCGCGGTGCCGGGCGGGGTGACCACGGACAGCGTGCTGGCGTTGATCGCCGAGAACGGCGCCGTGGCGCCGCCGACGGTGACCGATTCCGTGCTGCCCAGGTTGGAGCCGGTGATGGTGACCGCCGTACCGCCCGAGGTCGGACCCGTGTCCGGGCTGATGGTGGTGATCGCGGGGAGGTCGATGTAGGTGTAGCTGAACCCGTTGTTGGTGCCGCCCGCGGTGGTCACGCTCACTGACACCGCACCGGCCGCCGCGCCCGCGGGCACGACGACGCTGACCGAGCTGTCACTGATCACGGTCGGCGTGGCGGAGTTCGCGCCGAAGGCCACACTGGTGGCCGTCGACAGACCCGTGCCGCTGATGGTGATCGTGTTGGTGCCGGCCAGCGGCCCGGAGGTGGCGCTCAGGGCCGCCTTGAACGGGGCGCCGACGTAGAAGAACGACACGGGGCTGCTGGTGCCGCCCGGGGTGGTCACCGTGATCCCGACCGTGCCGGTTCCCGACGGAGAGACCGCGGTGACCTGCGTCGGGGAGACGTTGGTGACGCTCGTGGCGGACTTGCTGCCGAACTTCACCGCGCTGGTGTTGGACAGGTTCGTGCCGGTGATGGTCACCAGGGTTCCGCCCCCGGTGGAACCTTGATTCGGAGAGATGGGCATGAGGACACTCCTCGCTCGTTGCTGGGGACATTGCGAGGAACCGACAAGGTTGGGCCAGCCACTGGCTGCCGCGTCGCAGAGGTGGGACCGCCGCCGAAAGCACGTCGGCCTCTTCCTGCTCCGTTCCGATGCGGCGAGCACCGCTCAGCGGGTGCTGCCGCGCCCCAGGGGAACGAACCGGCACTGACCTCGCGCGATGGCCGGGTGCACCGCAGCTACCGCTGTCTCTCCCGGGCAAGGAAAAACCGGCGAGCGCTGCCTGTCCGAACGTTCCCCCGGCTCGGGATGGGCAGCCCGCCGGTTCACACTCTCAGTGACCCATGCATCCAATTGAGCGACAAGACACAGCCGCCCCTATCACCCGAACGGAGTACGTTCTCGCCCCTTTTTCCCTTCTCGCCCCTCCTTCTGTCGAACTTCCGTTCCTTGGCCCCACTCTTGTCTGGACACGATGGTCGGGGCCAGGCCCGGGGCTTGGCCCCGACCATCGGTCACGCCGGGCAGCCGGGGACCGCTCCGGGGGGCGTCCACTCGTCGGGTGCGTTGTCCGCCACCCGCGTACCCGTCAGGGTGACCGAGCCTCCGGCGTGGTTGCCGTCCACCTCCGTGGCCGGCAGTCGCAGCGTGCTGCCGTCGTCGGCGATGCCTCCGCCGGCCGAGGCGGCCACGTCGGCCGGCGGTGAACAGTCCTCCGCCCTGTCCACGGATACCGAAGCACTCAGTAACGCGGTCGTTGCCGGCGCCCGAACGTTCTTCACCCCGGCCGGTGCTCCCTCAGGGATCCGGCACGCCTCAGCGGCCGGAAGCGGTTATGAACCTGAGCCATTCGGGTGACATATGCCAATTGCCTTGCGGCTGCTGCCCGGGAAATGGATTACTGGAATGGATCTAACCGGTGGGCCGCCCATTCCCGCCGGGGGATGCGGCAGTCGGTCCACCTGCGGCTTTTCTGCAGGAGCTCGGGTGATCACACCGGCATACCGCGATGGGCACCCCTGGTGGAGAATTTGGATCCCGTTCAGCCGGTGCCGTTCGCGGCACCGGCTGATGCGGCCGGTCAGACCACAACAGCCATCAGGCGACGTTCACCCGCTGCCCCGGAGGCGCCGCCTCGAGCCACGCGAGGAAACCGGTCAGCGCGTCTTCGCTCATCGCCAGTTCGAGCCGCGTACCCCGGTGCACACAGGCCAGGATGATCGCGTCGGAGAGCAGGGCCAGCTCCTCCTCGCCCTCCGGGGTGCGGCGGCCGGCCACCTCGATCGCCGAGCGTTCCAGGACGCGGCGCGGGCGGGGGGCGTAGGAGAAGACGCGGTACCACTCGATGCGGTCGCCGTTGTAGCGGGCGACGCCGTAGCCCCAGCCTTTGCCGTTGGTGTCGCTCTTCTCCGGGACGTCCCAGCGCAGGCTGCAGTCGAAGGTGCCGCCGGAGCGCTGGATCAGTCGGCGGCGCAGGCCGAAGACGAACAGCCCCACCACCACAAGGGCCACTACCAATCCGCACACAGTCAGAGCGAGGACCATCGACACCGACCTCCTCGTCTCCTAGGTAACGGAAAAGAAAAAACCTCCGCATTCGCCTCAGCCGCGGCGGGGTCCGGAGTCATCCGGTCCCCGCCGCGGCTGAGGCAAAGCATCACACGACGCGCTGGGTCAGCGCGCCGACACCGCACGAAGTCGGACGTCCGCGCGGCGCTCGGCGGACTCGTCGCCCTCCGCCTTCGCGCGCTCGAGCTCCCGCTCCGCACGCTGGACATCGATCTCGTCCGACAGCTCGGCGATCTCGGCCAGCAGCGACAGCTTGTCGTCCGCGAACGAGATGAAACCGCCGTGCACCGCGGCCACGACCGTTTCACCATCACTCGTACGGATGGTCACCGGGCCCGACTCCAGCACACCGAGCAGCGGCTGGTGACCGGGCATGACGCCAATGTCGCCGGACGTGGTACGCGCGACGACCAGGGTGGCCTCGCCGGACCAGACACTGCGGTCCGCGGCGACGAGCTCGACATGCAGCTCAGCAGCCAAGGTGGGCTCCTCGGGTCACCACCCGGCCGTTGCCGCCGGGTGTTGGGTCAAAGTCTAATGGGCGTACGGAGGGGGACGGGACGCACCCCGCGAGGTGCGGCCCCGCCCCCCTCCTCACGAACACGAGTTCCTCAGGACACGAGTTCCTCAGGAACACCAGGTTCAGGAGACGCCGAGCTCCTTGGCGTTGGCCTTGAGGTCCTCAATGCCACCGCACATGAAGAACGCCTGCTCCGGGAAGTGGTCGTACTCGCCGTCGATGATCGCGTTGAAGGCCGCGATCGACTCGTCCAGCGGGACGTCCGACCCGTCGACGCCGGTGAACTGCTTGGCGACGTGGGTGTTCTGGGACAGGAAGCGCTCCACGCGACGGGCACGGTGGACGGTGAGCTTGTCCTCCTCGCCCAGCTCGTCGATACCGAGGATCGCGATGATGTCCTGGAGGTCCTTGTACTTCTGGAGAACCGACTTCACGCGCATGGCGGCCGTGTAGTGGTCGTCCGCGATGTAGCGCGGGTCCAGGATGCGGGACGTGGAGTCCAGCGGGTCCACGGCCGGGTAGATGCCCTTCTCGGAGATCGGACGGGACAGAACCGTCGTCGCGTCGAGGTGGGCGAAGGTGGTGGCCGGGGCCGGGTCGGTCAGGTCGTCCGCGGGGACGTAGATCGCCTGCATCGAGGTGATCGAGTGACCACGGGTCGAGGTGATGCGCTCCTGGAGGAGACCCATCTCGTCGGCCAGGTTCGGCTGGTAGCCCACCGCGGAGGGCATACGGCCGAGCAGGGTCGAGACCTCGGAACCGGCCTGCGTGAAGCGGAAGATGTTGTCGATGAAGAACAGCACGTCCTGCTTCTGGACGTCACGGAAGTACTCCGCCATCGTCAGACCCGCGAGGGCCACGCGCAGACGGGTGCCCGGGGGCTCGTCCATCTGGCCGAAGACAAGCGCCGTCTTGTCGATGACGCCGGACTCCGACATCTCCTCGATGAGGTCGTTGCCCTCACGGGTGCGCTCGCCGACACCGGCGAACACGGAGACACCGTCGTGGTTGTTGGCGACGCGGTAGATCATCTCCTGGATGAGCACCGTCTTGCCGACACCGGCACCACCGAACAGACCGATCTTTCCACCCTTGACGTACGGGGTGAGAAGGTCGATGACCTTGACGCCGGTCTCGAACATCTCGGTCTTCGACTCGAGCTCGTCGAAGCGCGGGGCCTTGCGGTGGATGGACCAACGCTCGCCGTCGTACTTCTCGTCGACGTTCAGCACCTCACCGAGGGTGTTGAACACCTTGCCCTTGGTGAAGTCACCGACGGGGACGGTGATGCCGTCGCCGGTGTCGGTGACCGGGGACTGGCGGACCAGACCGTCGGTGGGCTGCATGGAGATCGTGCGGACCAGGCCGTCACCCAGGTGCTGGGCGACTTCCAGGGTCAGCGTCTTCTTCTCGCCGGCGTTGGCCGGGTCGGCCACCGTGACGTGAAGGGCGTTGTAGATGTCCGGCATCGCGTCGACGGGGAACTCCACGTCGACGACCGGGCCGATGACCCGGGCGACGCGGCCCGTGGCAACGGCCGTCTCAGAAGTCGTCGTCATTACTTGTCACTCCCCGCGGTCGCGTCGGCAAGGGCTGCGGAGCCACCGACGATCTCGCTGATTTCCTGGGTGATTTCGGCCTGGCGGGCCGCGTTGGCAAGGCGGGAGAGCGAGGTGATCAGGTCTCCCGCGTTGTCGGTCGCCGACTTCATCGCGCGGCGCGTGGCGGCGTGCTTGGAGGCAGCCGACTGGAGCAGCGCGTTGTAGATACGGCTCTCGACGTACCGCGGCAGCAGGGCGTCAAGGACGTCCTCCGCCGACGGCTCGAACTCGAACAGCGGAAGAATCTCGCCCTTGCTGGGCGCCTCCTCCGCGACCTCTTCGAGGCGCAGCGGCAGCAGGCGGCCGTCGACCGCCGTCTGCGTCATCATCGAGACGAACTCGGTGTAGACGATGTGGAGTTCATCCACGCCGCCGTCCGCCGTCTCCTTCTCGATGGCCTCGATCAACGGACCCGCGACCTTCTTCGCGTCCGCGTAGGTGGGCTCGTCGGTGAAGCCCGACCACGACTCCACGACCTTGCGATCGCGGAAGTTGTAGTGGGCGAGACCGCGGCGGCCGACGATGTACGAGTCGACCTCCTTGCCCTCGGCCTCAAGACGGGCGGTCAGCTGCTCCGCCTGCTTGATGGCGTTGGAGTTGAAGGCACCGGCCAGTCCGCGGTCGCTCGTGAGGAGCAGCACCGCGGCACGGGTCGCCGTCTCCGCCTCCGTGGTCAGCGGGTGCTTGGTGTTCGAACCGGTACCGACCGCCGTGACCGCGCGGGTGAGCTCGGTCGCGTACGGCGTGGAGGCCGTCACCTTGCGATGCGCCTTGACGACACGCGAGGCGGCGATCATCTCCATCGCCTTGGTGATCTTCTTGGTCGCGGTGACGGATCGGATGCGACGCTTGTAGACCCGGAGCTGGGCTCCCATGAGTCAGGTCCCTTCCTTACGTCACTTGGCAGCGGCCGGAGCGACCTCGCCGAGAAGCTTCCCGTCCGAGGTCTCGAACTGCTTCTTGAAGTCCGCGATGGCGTCGGCGACAGCGGTGAGGGTGTCGTCGGACATCTTGCCGCCCTCCTTGATGGAGGTCATGAGGCCCTGCTCCTTGCGGTGCAGGTACTCCAGGAGCTCCTTCTCGAAGCGGCGGATGTCGACGACCGGTACGTCGTCCATGCGACCGGTGGTACCGGCCCACACGGAGACGACCTGGTCCTCGGTCGACATCGGCTGGTACTGAGCCTGCTTGAGCAGCTCGACCATCCGCTGACCGCGCTCCAGCTGGGCCTTCGACGCGGCGTCCAGGTCGGAACCGAAGGCGGCGAACGCCTCCAGCTCACGGAACTGGGCGAGGTCCACGCGCAGACGGCCGGAGACCTGCTTCATCGCCTTGTGCTGGGCGGAACCACCGACGCGGGAGACGGAGATACCGACGTTCAGCGCGGGGCGCTGACCGGCGTTGAACAGGTCCGACTCCAGGAAGCACTGGCCGTCGGTGATGGAGATGACGTTGGTCGGGATGAACGCCGAGACGTCGTTGGCCTTCGTCTCGACGATCGGCAGACCGGTCATCGAGCCCGCGCCCATCTCGTCGGAGAGCTTCGCGCAGCGCTCCAGCAGACGGGAGTGCAGGTAGAAGACGTCACCCGGGTAGGCCTCGCGGCCCGGCGGGCGGCGCAGCAGCAGGGACACGGCGCGGTAGGCGTCGGCCTGCTTCGAGAGGTCGTCGAAGATGATGAGGACGTGCTTGCCCTCGTACATCCACTGCTGGCCGATGGCCGAACCGGTGTACGGCGCAAGGTACTTGAAGCCGGCCGGGTCGGACGCCGGGGCGGCGACGATGGTCGTGTACTCCAGCGCGCCGGCCTCTTCGAGCGCACCACGCACGGAGGCGATGGTGGAGCCCTTCTGACCGATGGCGACGTAGACGCAGCGGACCTGCTTCTTCGGGTCGCCGGTGCGCCAGTTGTCGCGCTGGTTGATGATCGTGTCCACGCAGAGCGCGGTCTTGCCGGTCTGGCGGTCACCGATGATCAGCTGGCGCTGGCCACGGCCGACCGGGGTCATCGCGTCGACGGCCTTGTAGCCGGTCTCCATCGGCTCGTGCACCGACTTACGGGCCATGACGCCCGGGGCCTGCAGCTCGAGGGCGCGGCGACCGGACGTCTCGATCTCGCCGAGGCCGTCGATCGGGTTGCCGAGCGGGTCGACAACGCGGCCGAGGTAGCCCTCGCCGACGGCCACGGAGAGCACCTCACCGGTGCGCTGCACCGGCTGGCCCTCCTCGATGCCGCTGAACTCACCGAGGACGATGGCGCCGATCTCGCGCTCTTCCAGGTTGAGCGCGAGGCCGAGGGTGCCGTCCTCGAACTTCAGCAGTTCGTTGGCCATGGCCGAGGGGAGACCCTCGACCTTCGCGATGCCGTCGCCGGCAAGGGTGACCGTACCGACCTCCTCGCGCGAGGCCGCGTCCGGCTTGTACGACTGGACAAAGTTCTCCAGCGCGTCCCGGATCTCCTCCGGCCGGATCGTGAGCTCCGCCATCTGGGTTCCCTGCTCTCCTTGTTGGGCCCGAAGTTTCACTTGGGGGGATGGGGACTCCCCCTAAGAGAGGTGAATCCTCTGCACGGCCCAACGAGGGCCGTAATTGCGTACTGCTGTGCTTATGGAGTTGCTAGCTCGCCATGCGGCGGGCGGCGTCCTCAAGTCGGTCCGCGATGGAGCCGTTGATGACCTCGTCACCGACCTGCACCCGGATCCCACCGAGGACCTCGGGGTCCACGTCGAGGTTGAGGTGCATCGGGCGGCCGTAGAGCTTCGCCAGAGCGGCGCCGAGGCGCTGCTTCTGTCCGTCGCTCAGCGGGACCGCCGAGGTGACGACGGCGACCATGCGATCGCGGCGATCGGCGGCGAGCTTGGACAGGGACTCGAGTCCCGCCTCCAGGCTACGTCCCCGCGGCGCGGTCACAAGGCGCGTCACCAGACGCTCGGTCGTCGCGTTGGCCCGCCCGCCGAGCAGGCTGCGCAGCAGCTCGCTCTTGGCCGCCTTCGAGGCGGTGCGGTCGGTCAGTGCGGCGCGCAGCTGGGTGTTCGAAGAGACGATCCGGCCGAACCGGAACAGCTCGTCCTCGACGTCGTCGAGCGCGTTCACCCGCTGGACCGCCGTGAGGTCGGCTGCGTTCGCCAGCTCCTCGAGGGCGTCCACCAGGTGGCGCGACTGCGTCCAGCGCGAGCGCACCATTCCGGCCACCAGGTCCGCGGCGGGGCCGCCTACCTGACCACCGAGCAGGCGCTGGGCCAGCTCGGCCTTGGCCTCGCCGGGCTGCGCCGGGTCCGTGAGGACCCGACGCAGCGACACCTCGCGGTCCAGCAGCGCGGTGATCGAGGCCAGCTCGTCGGCGAGCTGCGCCGCGTCCACCGAGGTGCTGTCCGTCAGCGCGTCGAGACGCTCACGTGCGGCTGCGGTTGCCTCGCGGCTCGCTCCGTGTGCTGTCATCGAGCCGCCTCGGCCTTCTCCTCGAGCTCGTCGAGGAAGCGGTCGATGACGCGGCTCTGCCGGGCGTGGTCGTCCAGGGACTCGCCGACGAGCTTGCCGGCCAGGTCGGTGGCGAGCTTGCCCACGTCGCCGCGCAGCGCCTGTGCGGCGGCCTTGCGGTCGGCCTCGATCTGCGTGTGACCGGCGGCGATGATTTCCTCACGCTGCCGCTGGCCTTCCGCGCGCATCTCGGCGATGAGCGTGGCGCCCTGCTCCTGCGCCTCCTGGCGCAGCCGCGCGGCCTCGTGCCGGGCCTCGGCGAGCTGGGCCTTGTACTGCTCCAGCACGCTGTGGGCTTCGGTCTGAGCGGCCTCGGCCTTCTCGATACCGCCCTCGATGGCCTCGCGACGCTCTTCCAGAACCTTGTTGATGTTCGGGAGGAGCTTCTTGGCGAGGAAGCCGAAGACGATGACGAAGGCGATCAGGCCAATGACCAGCTCGGGGATCGGCGGAATGAGGGGATTTTCCATCTCCTCAGCCGCGACAGTGAGCAGCTGGCTCATATCAATGCCTTTCGTCTAGTGGGCTGTCGTGGATCCGACGATCACGGGCCGTAGACGAACGGCATGACCAGACCGATGAGGGCGAGCGCCTCACAGAAGGCGAAGCCGAGAATCTGGTTGGCGCGGATCAGGCCGGCGGCTTCGGGCTGGCGGGCAAGCGCCTGGGTGCCGTTACCGAAGATGATGCCGACGCCGACGCCAGGGCCGATGGCGGCGAGGCCGTAGCCGATGGAACCGAGCGAACCGGTGACGGCGGCGAGGGTCTCAGTGGCAGCCATGCTGATTCTTCCTTCTCTGTACGGACCGGCGGGGGTTGGCCACCGGACGCTTAGGGGGTTTTACAGGGGGGTTGGCTCAGTGGTGCTCGGCGAGCGCGCCCTGGATGAACGTGCAGGTCAAGAGCACGAAGACGTACGCCTGCAGGGCCTGGACGAAGAGCTCGAAGACCGTCATCACGAGGACCATGATGAAAGAGACGCCGGCGTAGGCGATGCCGATGCCGTTCAGCAGGTACCAGCTGGCGATCGTGAAGAGCAGCAGCAGCGTGTGGCCCGCGAACATGTTCGCGAAGAGTCGTACGGCGTGGGTGAACGGCCTGACCAGCAGATTCGAGAGGAACTCGATGAACATGGCCAGCGGGAGAACCGGGCCCAGCGACTTGTCGTAGCCGGTGAAGTTCTTGAACGCACCGACGAATCCGTGCCGCTTGAAGGTCAGCGAGACCCAGACGATGTAGACGATCAGCGCGAGGACCGCGGGGTACGCGATGACCGACGTGACCGGGAACTGGGCGACCGGAACGATCGACCAGAGGTTCATCATCCAGATGAAGAAGAACAGCGAGACGACCAGCGGTACGTACTTCTCGCCTTCCTTCTTGCCGATCGTCTCGTAGACGACACCGCGGCGGATGAAGTCGTAGCCCGCCTCGGCGACCATCTGCAGCTTGCCCGGGACAACCTTCGGCTTACGGAAGGCGGCCCAGAAGAAGCCGACGACAATGACCGAGCCGAGCAGCGCCAGGAGCATCGTCTTGTTGAAATAGACGCTGCTGTCCGCGTCGCCCACGAGGGGCTCGAACAGGAACGAGTGCAGGCCGGGAGCCGGGAATCCACAGCCGTCGAAGATGTGGCAGTCGGTCTCGAAGGCGAGCACCTGCGTCGGGTCAGCACTCACCGCGGGCTCCTTCAGCGTGGCGCATAGGTACGGCAACCTCGTTGTGTCGGCGCGGCGCGCAGCCGCGGTTCGGCACTGGACTGGTGTTACGGATGTGGGGGCGGCTGTGGGGCATCAAGCCTCGCGTTTGAGCAGGCGTCAGCTCAGATGCCCGCGCCCGCGATGCCGCAGTTGGCACCGGACGATAGCAGGCTCTCTTCGGCCCACTTATCCCGGCCCTACCCCTCACGACGAGTGCCCAGTCTTTTCGGGCTTGTCGCCCTTCGAAGACTCGGGTTCGACGTAGAGGATCTTGGCCTTCATCTGGGCACGCGCCTGTGCGCCGATCCACGCGAGCGTGGCGGCGACCAGCGTGATCGCGAAGGCCTTGGGGTTGAACAGCGTCGTGTTCTTGAACGCGGCGACGAAGATGAACAGCAGAAGAATCTGCGCCGTGTACAGCATCAGACCCATCGCCTGGAACAAATGCGGAAGCGATTTGGCAGTGCGCTGCAGAACGTAGAGCCCGATGCCCATGAAGAGGATCACGACCAGCGTCGCGACGATCGCCCCCACCACTCCCTTGCCACCGGCGACCACACCGCAGACGACGGCGGCAATCGCGCCGACGGCGGCTGTGGGCACAGCTGCTTGAAGGAGGATCCGGACGTCATTGGACGGCATGGCGGCAACTCCGCTTGCTCAGGGGGGCAGGGTGTCGTCATGGACGAGCGTAGTCCCGGGCTGAAAGAGAACCTCACGCCAAGGGGCCGTCCCTTGACGGTCCTTCGGCTCTAGCCCGGGTTCTCGTGAACGGTATCACAAACTATTTGATGCGGTCTTTACCTAGATGGTGTGCTCGCTGTCACACATGAGAGTGATGCTGCGCGTCTGTGCACTTCGAGGGTCGGCTTGTCTGGTATTGGGACGGTTCGCCGATGATCTCTCTTACCCAATTCTTACGTTGGGTGCTGTGCGTCAGCGCGAAGACCCGGCTTTGCGCCGATCCAGGAAGCGCGAACGGGGGCCGATCGCCGTCGCTCCGTTGACTCCTGAGACACCTGAGACTCCCGCAGCGACCGGGGCGCGGTGCTCGCGGTCCTCCTCCCCCGGCTCCCCCGGCGCCTCCGCCCGGTACGCGACAGCCGCCTCCTCCGCCACGGCGGCCCGGCGCCGGCGGCGATAGCGCGGCGGCACGAGGTGCTCCGCCCAGCGCGGGGCGCGCGGTGTGAAGCGCGGCAGCAGAAGCAGTACGAGACCCACCGCGCTGAGCGCCGCGATGCCGAGCACGATCCACATGGACGCCGAGTTCACCGAGAAGGCCAGGGCGCCGAAGGCGATCAGTCCCGACCAGAAGTACATGATCAGGACGGCCCGGCTGTGCGAGTGGCCGACCTCCAGCAGACGGTGGTGCAGATGTCCGCGGTCGGCGGCGAATGGGGACTGTCCGCGCCAGGTGCGCCGCACGATCGCGAGCACCAGGTCGGCGGCCGGGACCGCGATGATCGTCAGCGGCAGCAGCAGCGGGATGTAGACCGGCACCGTCTGGTGCACGGTGTTGCGCTCCGAGCCGGAGAACAGGTTCAACGCGTCGGGGTCGATCTGGCCGGTGATGGAGATGGCGCCGGCGGCCAGCACCAGCCCGATCAGCATCGAGCCGGAGTCGCCCATGAAGATCCGCGCGGGGTGCATGTTGTGCGGCAGGAAGCCCAGACACATGCCCATGAGGATCGCCGCGAAGAGCGTCGCCGGGGCGGCGGCCTCGATGCCGTACGAATACCAGATCCGGTACGCGTACAGGAAGAACGAGGCGGAGGCGATGCACACCATGCCGGCGGCGAGGCCGTCGAGGCCGTCCACGAAGTTCACCGCGTTGATCGTGATGACCACCAGCGCCACCGTCAGCAGGGTGCTCTGCCACTGGGTGAGCGCGACCAGGCCCGCTCCCGGGACGGGAAGCCACAGGATCGTCAGACCCTGCATGACCATCACGCCCGCGGCGATCATCTGACCGCCCAGCTTGATCAGCGCGTCGATCTCGAACTTGTCGTCCAGGACGCCGATCAGCCAGATCAGTGCCGCGCCGGAGAGCAGCGCGCGCGGCTCGTTGGAGCTGGAGAAGACCTTGTTGAGGTTCGTCAGGTGGTCGGCGACGAGCAGGCCCGCGCACAGACCGAAGAACATCGCGATGCCGCCGAGCCGCGGCGTGGGTTCCCGGTGCACGTCACGCGCACGGATCTGCGGCATGGCTCCGGCCACGATCGCGAACTTCCGTACCGGCCCTGTCAGCAGATACGTCACCGCGGCCGTGATGCAGAGCGTCAGCAGATATTCACGCACGGGCTTCCCCACAGGTCTCGCCGGCCATCTCAGCCCCACAGCCTAGCGATGCGCGCATATGGCTGAGGACTTCCGGGTAGCGACGATGGTTGCACGAGTGGCTGTGCACAGGAGTGCGCATACCCCTCGCTAGTCCGGATAGGGCGGAAATCTTCCGGCCAGCTCCCGCACTTCTTCACGAGCCGTCCTGCTGTCGGTCTCGTCCCGCAGCACCGCGGCGAACAGCGCCGCGATCTGCGCCATCTCCTCTTCGCCCATGCCCTGAGTCGTGAGCGCCGCCGTGCCGAGCCGCAGGCCACGGGCGTCTCCGTGCGGCAGCGCACAGGTGTCCAGGACCATCCCGGCGGCAGCCAGCCGACCGCGGGCGCCGCGTCCGTCGACGCCGAGCGGCGCGGGGTCGACGACCAGCAGGTGGGTGTCGGTCCCACCGGTGGTGATGTGGAGCCCCTCCGCGATCAGCGCCTCGGCCAGCACGCGCGCGTTGACGACGACCTGATGGGCGTACGCCGTGAAGGCCGGAGTCGCCGCCTCGCCGAACGCGACGGCCTTGGCGGCGATCGTGTGCATCTGGGCGCCGCCCTGGGTGAACGGGAAGACCGCCCGGTCGACGCGCTCGGCCAGTTCACCGCCACAGAGGATCATGCCGCCGCGGGGGCCGCGCAGCACCTTGTGCGTGGTGGCGCAGACCACGTCGGCGTACGGCACCGGATTGGGCGCCGCTCCCCCGGCGACGAGCCCGATGGGGTGGGCGGCGTCGGCGATCAGATAGGCGCCGACCGCGTCGGCGATCTCCCGGAAGACGGCGTAGTCGATGTGCCGGGGATAGGCGATGGAACCGCAGACGATGGCTTTCGGACGGTGCGTACGAGCCAGCGCGTGCACCTGCGCGTAGTCGATGAGCCCGCTCTCGGCCTCCACCCCGTACCCGACGAAGTCGAACCAGCGGCCGGAGAAGTTCGCGGGCGACCCGTGCGTGAGGTGGCCGCCGAACGGCAGCCCCATGGCCAGGACGGTGTCCCCGGGCCGCAGCAGCGCGGCGTACGCGGCGAGGACGGCCGAAGATCCGGAGTGCGACTGCACGTTGGCGTGGTCGGCACCGAAGAGGCCCCTTGCCCGGTCCACGGCGATCCGCTCCGCGAGGTCGACGATCTCGCAGCCGCCGTGGTGGCGTGCGCCGGGATACCCCTCGGCGTACTTGTTCGCCAGCGGCGACCCGAGCGCGGCCAGCACGGCGGGCGAGGTGAAGTTCTCGGCCGCGATCAACTGCAGCGTCGTCGACTGCCGCTCCAGCTCCCCGATCAGGATCTCGGCGAGCTCCGGGTCCTGACGCCGCAGGACATCCGCTTCCAGCATTTGTGCGACCGGCATGGTGGACTCCGGACCTCGGGCGGGGGTGCGACCTCGACGGGGGCGCGCTACGTCCAATGTAGAACCGGGACCGGTGGGTCGCCCGGTGTTACGCGCGCGCCCGCACACCCGTCAGCGCCGTGACCACGGGATCCAGCGCCTCATTGATCTCCTCACCGATCGACCGGAAGAAGGGCAGAGGTGCGCCATACGGGTCATACACCTCGTCCGCCTCCGCCGTCGGAGCCAGCAGCCACCCGCGTAGAGCGGCGGCGGCCCGGACCAGAGCGCGAGCGCGCTCGATCACGCCCTCGTCCAGGGGCGGGAGGGTGGCCGGATCTATTGCGCGGACCAGGCGGGTGAACTCCTTCAGGGTGAAGGTGCGCAGGCCCGCCGAGTGGCCCATGGAGATGACCTGGGCGCGGTGGTCGCGGGTGGCGGTGAGGACCAGGTCGGCGCGGATGACGTGGTCGTCGAGGAGCTCGCGGCCGACGAAGCCGGAGGGGTCCGCGCCGAAGTCCGCGAGGACCGTCTCGGCGTTGGCCTCCATGGGGGCGCCCTCGTGGCCCCAGGTGCCCGCGCTCTCCACGGTCAGGCCGCCCCACAGGGGGTCGCCGAGCCGGTCCGCCAGGGCATGACGGGTCAGCCGCTCGGTGATCGGCGAGCGGCACACGTTGCCGGTGCTGACGTGGAGGATGCGGAAGGATCCCCTGGGGGACCCGTTGGTCCCCGTGATCCCCGTGCCTATGCCACGCCCCGCGTCAGGGGCTGTCAATTCGCCACCTCGAGGTCGGGTACGACCTTCCGCAGCTCCTCCGCCGACAGTGCCCCCTCGCGCAGCAGCACGGGCACCTTGCCGGTGACGTCGACGATCGACGACGGAACGTTGCCGGGGGTCGGGCCGCCGTCCAGGTAGACGGAGATCGAGTCGCCGAGCATCTCCTGCGCGGCGTCACAGTCCTCCGGCGCGGGGTGGCCCGTGAGGTTCGCGGAGGAAACGGCCAACGGGCCGACCTCGGTGAGCAGTTCGATGGCGACCGGGTGCAGCGGCATGCGCACGGCTACGGTGCCACGGGTGTCCCCCAGGTCCCACTGCAGGGACGGCTGGTGCTTGGCGACGAGGGTGAGCGCGCCCGGCCAGAACGCGTCGACCAGCTCCCAGGCCATCTCGGAGAAGTCCGTGACAAGCCCGTGCAGGGTGTTCGGGGAGCCGATGAGGACGGGGGTGGGCATGTTGCGGCCCCGCCCCTTCGCTTCGAGGAGATCGGCGACGGCCTCCGAGGAGAACGCGTCGGCGCCCACGCCGTACACCGTGTCCGTCGGGAGGACCACCAGCTCGCCACGGCGGACGGCGGACGCGGCCTCACGCAGACCGGTGGTGCGGTCGGTCGCGTCGTTGGTGTCGTATCGCCGTGCCATTTAGCGGGCCTCCTCGTACACGTACTGCTGGGTTGACGTTCCTGAACTGCGCGCGCTCACGGCATCGCCTTACGGGCGGTCGCGAACCGCGGTCGCTTGTTGAGGTCCGGGTGGTCGGCCGCGTCGGCCCAGCCCCGCTCCTCGGTGAAGATCCACGGCACCTGCCCGCCCTGGGTGTCGGCGTGCTCGATGACGACGACGCCGCCGGGGCGCAGCAGCCGGTGCGCGGTGCGCTCGATGCCGCGGATGAGGTCGAGTCCGTCCTCGCCCGAGAACAGGGCGAGTTCGGGATCGTAGTCCCGGGCCTCCGGTGCGACGTACTCCCATTCCGTGAGCGGGATGTACGGCGGGTTGGAGATGACCAGGTCCACATGGCCGTCGAGGTCGGGGAAGGCGTCCAGGGCGTCACCCTGGCGCAGGTCGACCCTGGACCCCTCGACGTTCTTGCGGGTCCACTTCAGGGCGTCCTCGGACAGCTCCACGGCGTGTACGCGGGAGCGCGGGACTTCCTGCGCGAGGGCGAGCGCGATGGCGCCCGAGCCGGTGCACAGGTCGACGATCAGGGGCTCCACGACATCCATCGCGCGTACGGCGTCTATGGCCCAGCCGACCACCGACTCGGTCTCCGGCCGGGGCACGAACACACCTGGCCCGACCTGGAGTTCCAGGTAGCGGAAGTAGGCGTGTCCGGTGATGTGCTGGAGCGGCTCGCGGGCCTCGCGGCGCGCGATCACCTCCCAGTAGCGGGCGTCGAAGTCCGCGTCCTTGACGGTGTGCAGCTCGCCCCGCTTCACGCCGTGCACGAAGGCGGCGAGCTCCTCGGCGTCGTTGCGCGGCGAGGGCACGCCGGCGTCGGCCAGCCGCTGGGTGGCCTGGGCCACTTCCGCGAGCAGCACGCCGCGGGGGTTTGGGGGTCGCCCCCCAATATGTTGCTGCACGCTGGTCCTCCGGGCTGAGCTGTTGTCGTGAGCGTTTATGCAGCGGCGAGCTTCGCGGCCGAGTCCGCGTCGACGCACGCCTGGATCATGGCGTCGAGGTCTCCGTCGAGCACCTGGTCCAAGTTGTACGCCTTGAATCCGACGCGGTGGTCCGAGATGCGGTTCTCCGGGAAGTTGTATGTACGGATCTTCTCGGAGCGGTCGACGGTGCGGACCTGGCTGCGGCGGGCGTCCGCGGCCTCCCGCTCCGCTTCCTCCTGTGCCGCCGCCAGGAGCCTGGAGCGCAGGATACGCATCGCCTGCTCCTTGTTCTGCAGCTGGCTCTTCTCGTTCTGGCAGGAAGCGACGACTCCGGTGGGAATGTGCGTGATGCGCACCGCGGAGTCGGTCGTGTTGACGGACTGGCCGCCGGGACCCGACGAGCGGTAGACGTCGATCCGCAGATCGTTCGCGTGGATCTCGACGTCGACCTCCTCGGCCTCGGGCGTGACCAGCACACCGGCGGCGGAGGTGTGGATGCGGCCCTGCGACTCGGTCGACGGCACACGCTGTACGCGGTGCACACCGCCCTCGTACTTCAGGCGGGCCCAGACACCCTGGCCCGGCTCGGTGGCACCCTGGCCGCCCTTGGTCTTCACGGCGACCTGGACGTCCTTGTAGCCGCCGAGCTCGGACTCGGTGGAGTCGATGATCTCGGTCTTCCAGCCGACGCGCTCGGCGTAGCGCAGATACATGCGCAGCAGGTCGCCGGCGAAGAGGGCCGACTCGTCGCCGCCCGCGCCCGCCTTGATCTCGAGGATGACGTCCTTGTCGTCGCTGGGGTCGCGCGGGACCAGCAGCAGACGCAGCTTCTCCGTCAGCTCCTCGCGCTGCTTCTCCAGCTCCTTGACCTCGGCCGCGAAGTCCGGGTCGTCGGCCGCGAACTCCTTCGCCGTGCCGACGTCGTCGCCGGTCTGCTTCCAGGAGCGGTACGTCGCGACGATCGGGGTCAGCTCGGCGTAGCGCTTGTTGAGCTTGCGCGCGTTGGCCTGGTCGGCGTGGACCGACGGGTCAGCGAGCTTCTTCTCCAGATCGGCGTGCTCGCCGATGAGTTCCTCGACCGCCTCGAACATCTCCGGCTCCAATGGGCTGTCCCCAGCTCCATGATGGGCTCGGGGACGTAGGTACGGCATGGGGGTCCCCCCTGCTCGATCGAAGTCGAGAGCTCGGGGGAGGGGGCTGCACCGCAAAGCGCCGGTCCCGGCGCCCCCATGCCGGGGACGCCGAAGACCGGCGCTGTGGGCTCGCTACTTCTTGGCAGCGGCAGCCTTGCCGAAGCGGGCCTCGAAGCGGGCCACACGGCCACCGGTGTCGAGGATCTTCTGCTTGCCCGTGTAGAACGGGTGGCACTCGGAGCAGACCTCGGCGCGGATGCTGCCGCTGGAGATCGTGCTACGGGTGGTGAACGACGCGCCACAGGTGCAGCTGACCTGCGTCTCGACGTACTCGGGGTGGATGTCGCGCTTCAAGGTGTCTCCTAGTTTCGGGAGGGCGCCGGGTCGCTGCCGCGGATTGCGGAGGCGTGAACCGGAGCCGACGTACCAGTCTGCCAGGACTGGCCGCATCCCCCAAAACCGGGGGGCGCCGCGATCTATTCCCTGGCTCCGTCGGGAGGCTCACGACGTGCTGACGACGCCCTTCGCGGTGCCGGTGGCCGTGCCTTCGGTGGCCGCCTTCGGGATCGCCCGGTCGTTCTTGAGGGCCTTCCAGACCAGCTGGGACTTGTCCTCGTCGACGAGGACGCGGTTGACGTCCGCGCTGTCGTACTGGACCGGCATCGTCACCATGCTCATCTTCGACGAGCTGATGCCCTTGAGACCGCTGGCGAAGGACGCGAGGTTCCTGACCGAGGCGAGGTCGGAGTCGGTGGTGACGGTCTTGGTCGCGCTGTCGGCGATCTTGATCAGCTTGGTGGGGTGGGTCAGCACGCCGATGTCCTTGACCTGCTCGACCAGGGCCTTGATGAACGCCTGCTGAAGCTGGATGCGGCCGAGGTCGGAGCCGTCGCCGACGCCGTGCCGGGTACGGACCAGACCGAGCGCCTGCTCGCCGTTCAGCGTGTGTTCGCCGGCCTTCAGCTCCAGATGGCTGTCCGGGTCGGAGATGTCCTCGGTGGTGGTGATGTCCACACCGCCCAGGTCGTCGATGAGCTTCTGGAAGCCGCTGAAGTCGACCTCGATGTAGTGGTCCATGCGGATACCGGTCATGGACTCGACGGTCTTCACGGCGCAGGCGGCGCCGCCGGTGGAGTACGCGGAGTTGAACATCACGTCGGAGGCCGCGTCGTGCTTGTCGCCGTTGGCATCGGTGCAGGAGGGGCGCTCGATGAGGGTGTCGCGGGGTATGGAGACCACGCTGGCCTTCTTGTGACCCTCGTACACGTGCACGATCATCGCCGTGTCCGAGCGGGCGGTGCCGTCGTCGCTGCCGCCGCCCAGTTCCTCGTTGGCGCCGGAGCGGGTGTCCGAGCCCAGCACCAGGATGTCCTGGGAGCCGTTGTCGACGTTCAGGGGCCGGTCGGCGCCGAGAGCGTTGTTGATGTCGACGCTCTTGATGTTGCCGTTGAGCTTGAAGTACAGGTATCCGGCGCCGGTGCCGCCCAGGACGACGATGCCCGCCGCGGTCCAGGCCGTGATGAGCAGGGCCTTGCCGTGTTTGCCGCGCGGCTTGCGGCGGCGGCCCTTCGCGCGGCGGCGTGGGCCACTGGTACGGGTACCGGTCTCGCCCGCTATGTCGGGCTCGCCCGCGGCACCGAGTTCGGACGTGCTCTCGGCAGGCATGCGCTCCTCAGTCCCTCTACGTTCGGTTACCCCCTGCTTTCAGGGTCAGGCCCCGCCTGTCGTGGTGACGCGTACCGCTCCATGGTCACTCCGTACGGTCAGACGGGGAAACTCGGGAAAGGGTTGCACGACACAGCGTGCCCACCACGTGGTGCGATGGGCACGCTGCGTCACCGGCGAGCTCGGGGAAACCCCGCCTCACCTGCGGTTTCAGGCGAAGATGTCGTACTGCTTGAAGTCGGTACCGATCTTGATTCTTGTGGCGAAGATCTCGCTGGTGGCCTTGCCCGTGCCCTTGTACAGGTAGAGCGTGCCGCCGGGCGTACGGGCCAGGAAGTCGGCCTTGCCGTCGCCGGTGACGTCACCGGGGGCGACGAAGGCGTTGTAGCCGGCCCAGGTGCGCACCTTGACGCGGGCCGAGAACGCCCCGCTGCCCGCCTTGCCGGTGCCCTTGTACAGATAGATGTACGAGCCGCTCTTGCTGCGCGCGATCAGGTCGGCCTTGCCGTCGCCGGTGAAGTCGCCGTGGCCGCGCAGGAGGTTGTACTGGTTCCAGCCGGAGCCGACCTTGACGCGCGCCGAGAAGGTGCCGTTGCCCTTGCCCGGGTAGATCCACAGGGCGCCGCCGGAGTCGACGGAGAGCAGGTCGGGCAGGGCGTCGCCGGTCACGTCACCGGGGGCGACGACGCGGGTGCGGGTCTTCCAGTCGGTGAAGAGCTTCGTGTCGGCCCAGGAGTCCGTGGACGGCACGTAGTGCCGCCAGCGGATGTCGCCGCTGGAACTCACGCGCTCGATGAAGTCCTGGTAGCCGTCCCGGTTGAGGTCGGTCTGGAGGATCAGGTTGGACCTGCTCCAGATGCCCCACGACTGACGCGCACCGAACGAGGTGCCCTTGGAGTCCTTCTCGAAGGCCTCCTTGCCGGAGGACTTGCGCACGAACAGGTCGGCCTTGTGGTCACCGCTGAGGTTGGTGTCCTCGATCCGCGGATACGTGGCACCGACGTAGGTGCTGACCTTCGTGAAGACGCTGTACGCGCCCTTCGCGACGCAGTCCTTCACACCCCAGGAGACGACACCCACGATCCGGCCGTTGACGCCGCCGACGACCAGCGGGCCGCCGGAGTCGCCGTTGCAGGCCGAGGTGGTGCCGGTGTCGCTGCCGGTCGCCGGGGTGCCCGCGCAGACCATGTGGCCCTTGATGAAGTCACTGCCGTAGGTGGCGGCGCAGGTGGCGTCCGACTTGATGGGCAGCGTGGCCGTCTTCAGGTTCTCGGAGATGTCCTGGGTGGTGGAGCTGGTGCGGCCCCAGCCGTAGACCGTCGCCTCGGTGCCGGACTTGTACGAGGCGGTGTCGCCCGACGTCGTCATCCGGATCGGCTTGGCCTTGACGGGGTTGGGCAGGGTGAGCACCGCGATGTCGTTGTTGATGGTCGACGCGCTGTACGAGGGGTGGTTCCACTGCCGCCAGACGCCCGAGACGGTACCGCCGTGCACGTCGGTGCCGTCGGCCGAGGGGAGCTGCGAGGTGCCGGTCACGATGGCGCCGTTCGCGTGCCAGTCGTAGCCCTTGACGCAGTGCGCGGCGGTGAGGATCTTCGTCGGCGACACCACGGCGCCACCGCAGAAGAAGCCGAAGTCGTCGCTGGTGCTGCTGGTGCCCTTGTCGTCGAGGTACCAGAGCTGCGCCATCCACGGGGCCGTGGCGATGGCCGTCGTGGTGCCGCCGATGATCTTCGGCTCGATGGTCGTGCCGCCCGTGCCCGCGCTCAGCGCGGACTTCTTCGTCGCCGTCCCACCGGCCGTGCCGTCACTGGCGACGGCTCCCGCTATCCGCTGCTGCAGCTCGGTCAGGGAGGGCGAGGAGGTGCTGGGCTTCGCCATCGACGTCGACGGCGTGGGTGCGGCGTTCGCGGACGACATCAGGAGCGCGCCGCCGACGGCGGCCGCCAGAGTCGCCGCCGCGACAGGCACGGCTATACGTATACGGCGTCTGTGACGACCACGCCCGGACATGGACGTATTCACTCAAGTCCCCCCTGGAGCTTGCGAGTTCTAAGAAGTTTCAAAGAATCGCGATCGTACACCTGTCCCATTCCACGCAAAGGGCCGCCCCCGTCACCTGGGTGACGGGGGCGGCCCTTTGCGCTACTGACCAGTTACCGACCGGCTACTGACTACCGACTACTGATCCTGCTGACGTCAGTCGTTGCCGTTGCCCGGCGACGGCGTCGTCTTCTGGATCTGCAGCAGGAACTCGCCGTTCGACTTCGTCTGCTTCATCTTGTCGAGCAGCAGCTCGATCGCCTGCTGCTGGTCGAGCGCGTGCAGCACGCGACGCAGCTTCCAGGTGACGGCGAGCTCGTCGCTGCCGAGCAGGAGCTCTTCCTTACGGGTACCGGACGCGTCGACGTCCACCGCCGGGAAGACGCGCTTGTCGGCGAGCTTCCGGTCGAGCTTGAGCTCCATGTTGCCGGTGCCCTTGAACTCCTCGAAGATCACCTCGTCCATGCGGGACCCGGTGTCGACGAGCGCGGTCGCGAGGATGGTCAGCGAACCGCCGTCCTCGATGTTGCGGGCCGCACCGAAGAAGCGCTTCGGGGGGTAGAGGGCCGTCGAGTCGACACCACCGGACAGGATGCGGCCGGAGGCCGGGGCGGCGAGGTTGTACGCACGGCCCAGACGCGTGATCGAGTCGAGCAGGACGACGACGTCGTGGCCCAGCTCCACCAGGCGCTTGGCGCGCTCGATGGCGAGCTCGGCGACCGTGGTGTGGTCCTCGGCCGGGCGGTCGAAGGTCGAGGAGATGACCTCGCCCTTGACCGACCGCTGCATGTCGGTGACCTCTTCCGGACGCTCGTCGACCAGGACGACCATCAGGTGGCACTCGGGGTTGTTGTGCGTGATCGCGTTGGCGACCGCCTGCATGATCATGGTCTTGCCGGTCTTCGGCGGGGCCACGATCAGACCGCGCTGGCCCTTACCGATCGGCGACACGAGGTCGATGATGCGGGTGGTCAGCACGCCCGGGTCGGTCTCCAGACGGAGCCGGTCCTGCGGGTACAGCGGCGTCAGCTTGTTGAACTCCGGTCGCCCGCGGCCGGATTCGGGCGCCATGCCGTTCTGGGAGTCCAGGCGCACGAGCGCGTTGAACTTCTCGCGGCGCTCGCCCTCCTTCGGCTGCCGGACCGCGCCGGTGACGTGGTCACCCTTGCGCAGACCGTTCTTGCGGACCTGGGCGAGGGAGACGTACACGTCGTTCGGACCCGGCAGGTAGCCGGACGTACGGATGAACGCGTAGTTGTCGAGGATGTCGAGGATGCCCGCGACGGGGATCAGGACGTCGTCGTCCGCGACCTGCGGCTCGTTGGGCCCGAAGTCCTCGCGGCCACGACGGCCACGGCGATCCCGGTAGCGCCCGCGACGCCCGCGACGGCCGTCGCCGAAGTCATCGTCGTCCTGCGGGCCGTTGTCGCGCTGCTGACGGTCCTGGCGATCCTGACGGCCGCCACCCTGCTGCTGCCGGTCCTGGCGCTCCTGGCGCTCCTGGCGCTGCTGACCGGCGCCGCCGCCCTGGCCCTGACCCTGCTGCTCGTCGCCCTTGCCACCCCGGCGGTCGCGGTCACGGCCGCCACGGTCACGGTCGGCGCGGTCACGGCGGTCACGGCGGCCCTGACGGCCCTCGGCGCTGTCACCGTCGGCCTTGGCCTCCACGGAGACCTCGACCTTCGGCTCGCTCTTCGCCTCGGCGGTGACCGTCTCGGGGCTGCCCGCCTCGGCCACGGCGCGGCGACGGCGACGCTCGCCCACAGGGGCGTCGTCGCTGGCCGGCTGGCCGGGAATCTCGATCTGCTGCTGGGCCACGGGGGCCACGGCCTTGTCCGCTGCCTTTCCGGCCTTGCTCTCGGCCGCGGCGGCCTCCTCGCCCGTACGGGCCTTGGAGGTGGCGCGGCGCCTCGGCTTGGCCTCGGCGGCGTCCCCGGCGGGCGAGGATGCGGCGCTCTTCGCCGAGGTTCCTCCCCCGGCCTGCGCCTCCTTGATGACCTCGATCAGCTGGCTCTTGCGCATCCGCGCGGTGCCCCTGATACCGAGGCCGGACGCGACCTGCTGCAGCTCGGCCAGCACCATGCCCTCGAGGCCGGTACCGCGGCGCCGCCGGGAGCCGGCACCGGAGGCAGGCGCGGCAGAGGCGTCCGTGGCGGGCGCGGCAGCGGTCTCCTCGACACGTGCGCCCATCAGATCGGTGGTGTCGCTCACGAAGGGTCCTTCCCTGGAGCGGACGTCGGCCTGTCTGGCTCGGCGACCGGTTGTGCTGTCCGGCTTTGGTCCTTGCTGTGTGGACCGTGCCGGGGCGGTGGTCCGCCAAAGCGGCGGAAGACATATCTGGTGATGACGATTCCGGATCCGTGGCACTGAATTGCGGTGTCATCGGCACGGTCACGCCGGTTCCGGAGCGTGCTCAACACTGCTCGGCGCATAGCACCCAATGCACGGCACAAAGCAGTTTGGGAGGCTCCCGGAAGAATGGTTGTCCCGGACGGGGACGTGAAGCACCTCGCCGTGGTGGGGTCGGGTGCAGACTTGAGGTTAACACTACCGGATCCAACAAACATTCCCCCTCTCGAAATCCGGCAACCGCGCGCCTTTACTGGACACCGACCGGGGCGAGCGGCAACAGGCTCGCCCCTTGGGCATCGAGGTCCAGTCGATTGGCGGCCCAGCCCTGACCTGCGAGGTGGGCGACTTTGTCGGCCGACTCGTGGTCGGCCAGCGCGAGGACCGTGGGGCCCGCGCCGGAGATCACCGCGGGGATGCCGTCGGCCCGCAGCCGCTCCACCAGCGCCGCGCTCTCCGGCATCGCCGGGGCGCGGTACTCCTGGTGCAGCCGGTCCTCGGTGGCGGGCAGCAGCAGCTCGGGGCGGCGGCTCAGGGCCTCCACGAGCAGTGCGGCACGGCCCGCGTTGGCGGCGGCGTCGACATGCGGAACGGTGCGTGGCAGCAGACCGCGCGCGGTCTCGGTGAGGACCGGCTTTCCCGGTACGAAAACCACCGGAACGATGGAATCGGCGGGATCCATCCTGATCGCGCGCGCGGCACCGGCCTCCATCCAGGAAAGCGTGAAGCCGCCGAGCAGACAGGCCGCGACATTGTCGGGGTGTCCCTCGATCTCGGTGGCGAGCTCGAGCAGCGCGGTGTCGTCGAGTTTACTGTCGCCGCCTATCGTCACGGCACGCGCGGCGACGATGCCGGCGCAGATCGCGGCCGAGGACGAGCCGAGGCCCCGCCCGTGCGGGATGCGGTTGGCGCAGACGATCTCGAGGCCGCGCGGCTGTCCGCCCAGCAGATCGAAGGCGGTGCGCAGGGAGCGTACGAGGAGATGACTCTCGTCGCGCGGGAGGGTCTCGCTGCCCTCACCTGCGATGTCGATGTGCAGCCCGGAGTCGGCCACCCGGACGACCACGTCGTCGTACAGCCCCAGTGACAGGCCGAAGGCGTCGAAGCCCGGCCCGAGATTGGCGCTGGTGGCGGGGACGCGCACCCGGACGGCGGCGGCACGGAACGCTGGACCGGCCATCGCTCGATGACTCTCCTTGAGCTGCGTGATTGTCGAAGACATTCGATAGGTACGTGGAGACCCTCTGGCCGCAATGACGGCGCGGCACCGTGCCGTATGCGGAGGCATATGCGGCAGGCGGGTTAGGTACAGCCTATCGAAGGAAGGTTCTGTGGCGACATAGGGCGCACAGGAGGCGCACGATGCGTGTCGTAAGCCCCCTGTGCACCCCCCATCGGGTTGCGGTAGGGGTGGCCCTGACTACGGCCTTTCCCGGGCCGCGTTGGACGGGTTGGACGGGTTCGCGTCTGTCGCCTGACAGGTTGCGTCTGGCGGGTTCGCGCCTGACAGATTACGTCCGGCAGGTTCGCGCCCGACGGGTTGCCTCTGGCGGGTTTGTGTCAGGCGGCTTTACGCCAGTCCGAGCCGCTCCGCCGCCGTGACCGCGTCCACCGGAACGGTGACCGGCTGCGGGGCGCCGGCGACGGCCCAGTCCGGATCCTTGAGCCCGTTTCCAGTGACCGTGCAGACGATCCTCTGGCCGGGGTCGACCTTGCCCTGCTCGGCGGCCTTCAGCAGACCGGCGACGGACGCGGCGGACGCGGGTTCGACGAAGACGCCCTCCTGCGCGGCCAACAGCCGGTAGGCGCGCAGGATTTCACGGTCCGTCACCTCGTCGATGAGGCCGCCGGACTCGTCCCGCGCGGCCAGCGCGAACTTCCACGAGGCCGGGTTGCCGATGCGGATCGCGGTGGCGATGGTCGAGGGGTCCTTGACGACCTCGCCGCGCACGATGGGCGCGGAACCGGCGGCCTGGAAGCCCCACATGCGCGGGGTCTGCCGGGCAATGCCGTCGGCGGCGTACTCCTGATAGCCCTTCCAGTACGCGGTGATGTTGCCCGCGTTGCCCACCGGCAGGACGTGGATGTCGGGTGCGTCGCCGAGCATGTCCACGATCTCGAACGCGGCGGTCTTCTGGCCCTCGATGCGCACCGGGTTGACCGAATTGACCAGCGCCACCGGGTAGTTGTCCGACAGCGAGCGCGCCAGCGTCAGACAGTCGTCGAAGTTGCCGTCGACCTGGAGGATCTTCGCGCCGTGCACGAGGGCCTGACCCATCTTGCCGATCGCGATCTTGCCCTGCGGCACGAGAACGGCACAGACCATCCCGGCGCGTACGGCATAAGCCGCGGCGCTCGCGGACGTATTGCCGGTGGAGGCGCAGATGACGGCTTTCGCGCCCTCCTCCTTGGCCTTCGAGATGGCCATGGTCATACCGCGGTCCTTGAAGGACCCGGTCGGGTTCGCGCCCTCCACCTTGAGGTGGACCTCGCAGCCCGTGCGCTCGGAGAGCACCTGCGCGGGCACGAGCGGCGTACCGCCCTCACGGAGCGTCACGACCGGCGTACTGTCGGACACCGGAAGCCGGTCCCGGTACTCCTCGATGATTCCGCGCCACTGGTGGGTCATTGCTGGTTACTCTCCTTCAACCCGCATGATGCTGGCGACACCCCGCACGGTGTCGAGGCTGCGCAGCGCCTCCACGGTCCCGTTCAGGGACGCGTCGGACGCTCGATGGGTGACGACGACGAGAGAGGCCTCGCCGGCCTTGCCCTGCTGTCGAACCGTATCGATCGACACGCCGTGCTCGGCGAAGACGGTGGCCACCTGGGCGAGAACACCCGGTTTGTCGGCCACGTCGAGGCTGATGTGGTAACGCGTGACGACCTCGCCCATGGGCGAGACGGGCAGCTGGGTGTATGCGGAGTCGCCGGGGCCGGTCGCACCGCTGAGCTTGTTGCGGCAGACGGCGACGAGGTCGCCGAGCACGGCGGACGCGGTGGGGGCGCCGCCGGCGCCCGGACCGTAGAACATGAGCTGCCCGGCGGCATCCGATTCGACGAACACGGCGTTGTACGCGCCGCGCACGGAGGCGAGCGGGTGGGTCAGCGGAATCATCGCGGGATGCACACGCGCGGTCACCGACCCCCCGTCGGCGGCCCGCTCGCAGATGGCGAGCAGCTTGATGGTGCAGCCCATCTCCTTCGCCGAGGCGAAGTCGGCGGCGGTGACCTCGGCCATGCCCTCGCGGTACACGTCGTCGAGCCGCACGCGCGTGTGGAAGGCGATTCCGGCGAGGATCGCGGCCTTGGCGGCGGCGTCGAAGCCTTCGACGTCGGCGGTCGGGTCGGCCTCGGCGTACCCGAGCGCGGTGGCCTCGTCGAGGGCTTCCTGGTAGCCCGCCCCCGTGGAGTCCATCTTGTCGAGGATGAAGTTCGTGGTGCCGTTGACGATGCCCATCACGCGGTTGATCTTGTCGCCGGCGAGGGACTCGCGCAGCGGCCGGATGAGCGGGATGGCACCGGCGACGGCCGCCTCGTAGTAGAGGTCCTCGCCGTGCTCCTCGGCGGCGGCGTGCAGCGCCGCGCCGTCCTGGGCCAGCAGCGCCTTGTTGGCGGAGACGACGGAGGCGCCGTGCTCGAAGGCGGTGGTGATGAGGGAGCGGGCGGGCTCGATACCGCCGATGACCTCGACGACGACGTCGATGTCCCCGCGTTTGACGAGCGCCGTGGCGTCGGTGGTGACGAGGTCGGGGTCGATACCCTCACGGACCTTGGAGGGGCGGCGGACGGCGACTCCGGCCAGCTCCACCGGGGCGCCGATCCTGGCCGCGAGGTCGGCGGCGTGCGTCGTCATGATGCGCGCCACCTCTGAGCCGACTACCCCACAGCCCAGCAGCGCCACCTTCAGCGGACGCGTACGCATCATCCGACCTCGTTTCCTCGTACCGTCTACGGTTGGACCAGTCTCACTCACCGGACCGGACTTTCTATCCTTTGTCCGGATCGTGAGACGCTTATTTCATTTTTCGAGTGGGTGAATACAGGAGATCTTCCACCCGGGTCACCGGGTCACCTGTGTCATCCGTTTGTGTCATCCGCTGTGCCATCCACCCCGTCACCCGACGTCGAGGCGCAGGAGGTCCTCCGCCGTCTCTCGACGGACGATCACCCGGGCCTCGCCGTCGTTCACGGCGACGACCGGCGGCCGCAGCGCGTGGTTGTAGTTGCTGGCCATGGACCGGCAGTACGCACCGGTGGCCGGCACGGCGATGAGGTCACCGGGCGCCAGATCGGCGGGCAGGAACGCATCCCGCACCACGATGTCCCCGCTCTCGCAGTGCTTGCCGACGACGCGGACGAGCATGGGCTCGGCGTCGGAGGAGCGCGACACGAGGGCGACGCTGTACTCGGCGTCGTACAGAGCGGTCCGGATGTTGTCGGACATGCCCCCGTCCACGGAGACGTACGTCCGCAGCCCGTCGAGGGGCTTGATGGTGCCGACCTCGTAGAGCGTGAAGGCGGTCGGCCCGACGATGGCGCGCCCGGGTTCGACGGAGATACGAGGCGTCCGCAACTTGGCGGCCTCGCACTCCCGCGTCACGATCTCGCTCAGCGCCTTGGCGATCTCGTGCGGCTCGCGCGGGTCGTCCTCGCTGGTGTAGGCGATGCCGAGGCCGCCGCCGAGGTCGATCTCGGGCAGCTCGACACCGTGCTCGTCCCGGACGGCGGCGAGGAGCGACACGACCCGGCGGGCGGCGACCTCGAACCCGGCCATGTCGAAGATCTGGGACCCGATGTGCGAGTGAATCCCCACCAGTTCGAGCCCGTCGAGGGAGAGCGCGCGGCGCACGGCTTCCGCGGCCTGCCCATCGGCCAGCGCGATCCCGAACTTCTGGTCCTCGTGCGCGGTGGCGATGAACTCGTGCGTGTGCGCCTCCACGCCCACGGTCACCCGGATCTGCACGCGCTGCCGCTTGCCGAGCGACCGGGCGATGTGCGCGACCCGCACGATCTCCTGGAACGAGTCGAGGACGATGCGCCCGACACCGACCTCTACGGCGATGGTGATCTCTTCGGTGGACTTGTTGTTGCCGTGGAAGGCGATCCGGTCGGCGGGCATACCGGCGGAGAGGGCGGTGGCGAGCTCCCCACCGGAGCACACATCGAGGTTGAGCCCCTCCTCGTGCAGCCACCGCACGATGGCGCGGGAGAGAAACGCCTTGCCGGCGTAGAAGACATCGGCGTCGTGCCCGAAGGCGGTACGCCAGGCACGCGCGCGGGCCCGGAAGTCGGCCTCGTCGACGAAGTAGGCGGGGGTGCCGAACTCCTCGGCGAGCGTGGTCACATCAATGCCACCGACACTGACCGCGCCACTGTCCGTACGGGTGACGGTGTGCGCCCAGACCTTCGGGTCGAGGGCGTTGAGGTCGGCGGGCGGGGCGGAGTAGTGGCCCTCGGGCAGGACATCGGCGTGACGAGGCCCGGCGGGGTGTGCGGAACGGCTCATTCTTCTCTCACAGATAGTCACAGATGGTCGGGTGCGCTGATGCCGAGCAGGGACAGGCCACCGGCCAGCACCGTCCCGGCGGCTTCGGCGAGCGCGAGCCGGGCGCGGTGGGCGGCCGAGGGTTTCTCGTCGCCGAGCGGCAGCACGGTGTGCTGAAAGGCGAGCAGGGCGTCGGCGGTACTGACGAGGTGCCGGGCGAGACGATCGGGCGCACGGTGGGTCGCGGCGACGCTCAGGGCATGGGGGTGGTCGGCGAGGGCGCCGAGGAGGTGGTCGGCGTGGGGTACGTCACCGGGAGCGCCGGGGATGCCTTCGGCATGGCGTACGTCGCCGGGGGCGCCGGTGTAGCCGAGCGCGGCGGCGTTGCGGGTGAGGGCCCGGGTGCGGGCGTGGGCGTACCGGACGCGGAAGAGAGGGTTGCTCTCGCGCTGGACGAGGTGGTCCGCCGTGATCCGGGGCCGATCATGGCCGGCCGGGTGGAGCAGGGCCCAGCGGGCGGCGTCGGGGCCGAGCGGGGTGGGGTCCTCGGACGCCGGCACGGGCCGCAGATTCACCGGCTCGGCGTGCCGCACCTCGGCGCGGCCGCCCTGGGTGGCGACGATCCGTACGACCGCGTCGGCGACGACCTCCGCGCGGACGTCGTACGGGATCCGGAGCGGGACGGTCTTCCCGGCGAGGGCGTCCCCGTGGCCGTAGGAACCGCGCAGGATCTCCCGTACGAGGGAGGCGCCGGCCGCGTCCGCGAGCCGAATGTTGAGAAACCCCGGGCCGGTGATCGCCACGTCGGTGACACCGTCCGTACCGGCGAGATGGGGCCGCAGGATCTCGGCCACCTGCCGGGGCGGCCGTCCGGCCGAGCGCGCGATCTGCAACGCGATGTTCGTCGCGTAGTCCCCGCACCCGCCCGGCCCCGGCGGCGTCACCACCGCCCGCACCGGCACGACCACGCTCAGCTCCCCCTCGTCCACAGCACGACGCACCGCGCGCAGCACGGTACGGGAGAGCTCGACGGGGGTCACGGGACAAGCGTAGGGGAGGAGGGGGGTGGGTAGGCGACTCGGTTTTGCCGGGGTCCGGGATGTGGACGAGGGTTCCAGGGGGGGCGGCAGCCGAGACACCCCGCCCTCACAGACGGCCGTACCCCACGGCCGCAACGACTCCACAAGGCCGCACGACTGTCACTCCGTCGACTAGGACTACGGCTACGACCTCAGTGCCCGGCACGCCCAGCACGCTCGGCCTCGTCCACCCCGAACCCGTCCGCACCGAACCCTTCCGTGGCGAAGCCCTCCGCACGAAAGGCACCTTCGAACGACAAGCCCGCATCGCCTCCGCCTCCGCCCCCGACACCCTCACTCCCCCGCCGCTCCATCAACTCCCTTACGAGCCGCACGAGTTCCGAAGGCTCGAAAGGCTTGGCAAGGAAGGCGTCGACACCCACATCGAGCCCGCTCTCGACCTCGTACTGAGTGCAGGCACTGACGATGGCGAGGGGAAGATTCCGGGTCCGTGGATCGGCACGCAGCCGGGCGGCGGTCCGCAGCCCGTCGAGCCGAGGCATGACCACATCCAGGGTCACCACATCGGGTCGCACGTGATGCACGACGTCCAGGCATTCGGCACCGTCGGCCGCGGTCACGACCTCGATGCCCTCCAGCTCGAGGTTGACCCTGATCAGTTGCCGGATGACCTTGTTGTCGTCCACAACAAGCACCCGCCCGGACGCGCCTGGCACAACTCGAGAGTAGGTCCGTCCCCACCGCCGCGTCCGGGTTTTCCCCACTTCCACCCCCATACGGGGCCCCCACCCCTCCCCCACGGACGACCCGCCTCCCCCTCCTCAGGACACCGCCCCTCCCCACGTAAACCCATGCCAGTCACCCCCGAAAGAGCTGGTAGGGTTCTACCCGTCGCCGCACACACCGCGGCCGACACGCCCCCGTAGCTCAGGGGATAGAGCAACGGCCTCCGGAGCCGTGTGCGCAGGTTCGAATCCTGCCGGGGGCACTCGCCACACAGCCAGCAAGAATCATGCGCTGAGCTGGGCGGATGCCTAGATGAGAGAGCGGGAGTCAGTCTCACTGACTCCCGCTCTTTCTCGTTGTCTCTCAGTGTTCGCGACACACCTCCGACACACCCGTCAGGCGTCAAGCGCTGCGACGTGCGGCGTCTGCCAAGGTGAGGACCATCTGGTGGAAGAGGGAATGCTGGCCCTGATCGCCGGAGGCTGTGGGGCTGATCGGGCTTTGGCCACGACCGCCGGCACAGTGTGGGGCGCCTGGCGGAAGCTGTGAGTTCCCGAAGGGCACCGTTCCGTCTCTCGACAGTGCCGAAGACCGTCTCCTTCGTCACCGCGTCCACAAGATCTTCAACTGGGAGAAACCCACCGAACTCTTCACGTACCTCGTCGCAACTCGGCTGACCACTTTCTGCAACCTTCACTGGAATTCACCCTGACACAAAGTCCCCGTCAGCAAGCTGACGGGGACTCGGGAACGATCGAAGATAGGCAGTCCCGCAGAGATGCGGCTCGCACTCGCCGAAGCCTCAGGGGCAAGACACATCGACCGTGTTACTCCACGCAACCCCCGTCAAATCGTGTGGATCTCGTCGACCGTCCGTGGCCGAAATATGCAACCCTAGTCCCGATATGCAGGGAATGCTCTGTCGCATATGGAAATCTCCGTTAGCTTCAGAGCTCTTCGTGAAGGTCCGCTGCGCAAGGGCGTCGTCAACAACCCTGACCGTCACTGTGACGTTCGGCTTGAATTGAGTACCGTCGATCTTAAAGACGGCTGAGGCGCCTGAACCATCAGTCCCCACCGTGATATGCGGCAGGGGTTGCGGCGAAGGCGTCCCCCCGGTAGGAGGGGGAATTACGACGTGCAGGCTGTCGAGCAGTTGAATGAACGAGCGCATGGAGATAGGCGCTGTACGGTCAAGCCTACGTGCCAGCATGCGCACGTTTCCATCTGGGCGGTACTGCGGCAGAACACCCCTGTCGCGCGCGCTGTGGATGGCAGTTCGAAGTTTAGGCATGATGATCTCGCCTTTCGCGACCAGGTTTAGTGGGGCCACACTATTCGCTCAGTCTGAATCGGGTGCGGCCCCAGCTGAAGTTCTTGCTGGATCACGCGAGGCCGACGAGGGTAAGGACTAGGCCAGTGCCAACGTCCAGCGGGGTCAAAGCCTTGCCCAGCACTGCACCAAATGCAGCGTCACGGTCGTTCGCGACCATCGCATGTCCCTGAGTCGAAGACGTAGTAAGCATGTCTCCGACGCGGATGGCCTTGAAGGACGCATCTGCTCGGCACCAGACCTTGCCCGTGATGGCGACAGCCGGTCGGAGGAGAGGGTCCTGCCCCGCGTGTTGGTGACGATCGAGAACCAGCGCTGGGGTGCGGTCACCCGCACCTGCGACAGCGCCCGCAACGCCGCCGTCGTAGGCGCGACTGCACGGCGCCAGCGCACCGTTGCTGTCGAGTACGACGACTGTGCCCGGACACACGTCACTCGGGTCAGCCACTTGCTGGGCAATGTCGAACTCTTCGGCTACGTCCCCGCCGGTGAGGACCAAGTCGCCGGTGACGATTACGTCTCCGTCAAATTGGCCAGCCGGATTCCCTTGACCGTAGATTCCAGGACCTTTGTTGGTGAGGCTATACCCCGCTACCCCGGCAGCTCCCTGGGCTCGCGCGTGCCCCTTTACGCCAAAGGCTCCGTCCTTGCCGTCTCCCCAGATCGCCGCAGGGCCATTTGCAGCACCACTGGACTCTCCATAAACGCCTACCCAGGTCTTGCTGACTCCGGCAACCCCGGTACCGAGGGCTTGCCCCAGCACTCCATGGCCGCCAGTCGTGCTTTGACTCTCGCCAAATACTCCCACCCAGGTACTGCTTTTACCCCAGACGGCCGTACCGTCATCAGAACTGACGACGGGGTCTTCGTTGTAAGTCGGCATGGCAGCTCTCTCCCTTTGGCGGAATAGACAGAAATTCCCGCAACACCATCCCGGTTTCCCTTGTCGGTGGAGTCGCAAGGATTCAGGAAATCACGGTTGGGGAGAGCCGGGTTGGTCACAATGTAACGGCTTCCCTGGAAGGGCCTAAGACTCCCTCATCTTCTCCAGGATGCGCCTACGACTCGTGGCGAGCAACTCGGTCAACTCTGAGGACACTGAGTGTCCAACTCGCTCTAGGAGATATGTAGTTAATTACGTGGCAGGCGGATGCTTAGGCCACGTCGCCCTCTTCTTCCAGAACCTTTGTGATCTTCGCGTTGGCTGCTTCCTCGTGGCCGTCGATACAGCCGTGGTACCGGCGGTGGATTACCTCCGGCGAGTTGCCGACCCGCCGGGCCACCTCAGCGATGGGCACCCCAGCGTTCAGCCACCGCGTGATGCACGCGTGCCGCAGGTCGTACGGGCGCCCGGCCAACGGCGAGTCGATGCGCTCCGGCGGTAGGGCGTACTCCCGCGCTTCCTCCCATACCCGCCAGTAGGTGGACGAGCCGACCACTCCCCCGCGCTCGTTGCCGAACACGCGTCCCTCCTTGGCCGTCCCGAACTCTTTCAGGTGGGCCCGGAGGATCGCGACCAGGACGGTCGGGATGGGGACCGGCCGGTCGGTGGACGCCTCCCGCGCCTTCAGTCCCCGGCGGTCGTGCCGCTCCCCGGAGTCCGTCCACTGCTTGCCGGAGACAGGACGCGTCTCCCGGAGCGTCAGCGTGCCCCAGCCCTTCTCTGGCAGGTGGCTGTCCGACAGCCGTAGCCCGACCGCCTCAGCAGGCCGGAGCCCCGCGTAGTACAGGACCGCGTAGAAGGCCACCAGGCGCCGCCCACGGCAGCGATCCCACGACCCGACGTAGGAGACGGCGGTGAGCAACTGCCGGGCCTGTACGGCGTTCACCAGGACGCGCGGGTCCACCACGTCATTGGATCCCACGCGCTTCCGGCGGGTCCGCTGGAGTGGGTTCTCCGGGAGTTCCCCCACGCTCACAGCGTGTTCGAGAGCGGCATTCAGGGCCCGTCGGCGCCGCTTGTACGTGTCGCCCGCGGCCGGGGTGCCATCCAGCTTGTAGCTGACGCGGTAGAGCACGTTCTCGAACACATCGGCGTCGGCCAGGTCGCCCAACGGCCGGTCGGCCGTCGTGACCCACTCGTACGCAGCCTTGAGTTCGGCCGGCGGGTCCTCCCCCTCGTTCGCGGGCACGATCCCCCACCGGAAGGCCAACCGCAGGGACCCATCCTCGGGAGTGTCATCCCCGCGCTTGACCATGGCGAGCGTCACGGCCGCAAGGCCGTCCGCCATGCCCTCGCGGGTCTTGGCTGCGCTCGTACGCCACCGCCCGGCCACGTACTTCCGGCAGAACTCGAACCACCGCAACGGCGGTTCGGCGTCAGCTGCTTCGGCAGCTTCGGCCGCCGCACGCACCTCGGACTCAGGCAGCCCCGATTCGATCTCGAACGCTTCACCGCGCCGGTTCATGGCCTGCCACAGCTCGGACCGTCGGCTCTCCGCGAGAGCAAACGTGGTGAACGTGTCGCCGTACACCTGCCCTGCGACCACCCACCGGAGGCGCCACGGGCGGGACTTGCGCCCGGTCTTGGACACCTTCCACAGCTTGACGTCGAAGGAGTAGCCCGGCCGGGCGGACCCGCGAGGGCGCCCGGCAGGGGTGTCGTTTTCGGTGCTCACGCAGCGTCCTCCCGCTCCGCAAGCCAACGCTCGTACTCAGACCGCCGGATCCGCACGTCACCGTTCGGGAGCTTGATCGAGCGGGGCCCCTTCCCGAGCTGGCGCCACCGGTAGAAGGTCGACGGGGCAACCTTCAGATCATCGATGACCTCCTTGACGGTCATCTTGTCGTCCGCTGCACGGGCGCTCATGTCACCATCCCTTCGGCTTCGTCCGCACCGGACAGGCAGGACAGCTCCAATTCCGACTGTCCGGGGTGTTCGTGCTGGTCAGATGGGGTAACCAGACAGCCGGACAGCTCGGACACCTCTTGGCCGCTCTGTGTCCGGGTCTCGGTGTCCGGGTAGTACCGGCCGCTGGCGTCCTTGCTGAGCTGTCCGGCGTCGGCCATGCGGTTGCACGTGCGGCGGATCGTGTCGATGTCGACCTGCGGCAGCTCTCCCGCCATGTCCTTCGGCCTCGCGCCGGGGTGGGCGCGGACGTAGCGCAGGATCGTGGCGCGGGTGTCGCTGACGGTGTGGTCGGAGACCGGGCCGTCCAACAGGTGCCAGGCTCCGGAGGCCGGTTGGAAGCTGAGGGCGTACTCGGCTTCGTCCACGTCACGACCGGTGACGTGAAGGATGCCGTCCGCCTGTCCGCGGGCCCGCTTCAGTACGAGCGTGGCGTCCGCGGCTCCGGCGATGCCGTTGGTGCCAGAGACCTCGGCGAGAAAGTCCTCGGAGCCTGCCTTGCGGACGTGGTGCACGAGGACGACAGCCACGCCGTAGTGGTCGGCGAGCCGCTTGGCGTAGCCGACGGACACATAGTCCGCGTCGTACGCCGACACTCCTTGCGGCGCCTGCCCCCGCATCTTCGCGAACACGTCAATGACGACCATGCGCGCGTCGGGGTTGCGCTCCAACCACTGGGCGATGGCTTCGGTGCCGCCCTGGGGGAAGGGCGGGCACTCTGTCACGAGGGTGAGCCCGGCGGGCGCCTTCTGTCCGCCCAAGAGCTTGCCCATGCGGGTCTGGAGACGGCGCGGGGTGTCTTCCAAGGCGAGGTAGAGCACCGGGCCGCCCTGAACGGGCACGGAGTCAAACGCCTTGCCCCCGGCCGCGACCGACAGGCCCAGTCCGAGGGACAGCCAGGACTTGCCGACCTTGGGCGGTCCGGCGAGCAGGCTGACGCCCTCGGCGAGGATGCCGGGCACGGCCCACTTCGGCTCGGGGAAGTGGGCGGCCATGAGCTGATCGGCCGTCCATGCGGTCCGCGGGCGCTCCCGCTTCGGCGCCGCCACCGGGGCCGTCTCGGGGTCGCTGGGCACGGAGTACAGGTGCAGGGGCGGGATGGGGTTGGCGGTCATGCGGCGACCGTCCGGGGACGTCGTGCTCCGGCCCTGAGCCCGGAAGCGATGGTGCGCCGTGCCTCGCGCTCGCCCTGGCCGACTTGGAGCGCGGCGGTCAACAGCCAGCCGGTCACGTCGGTCTCACTCAGCTCTCCCCCGGCAACGAGCTGTCCCAGGGCGACCGAGGCGATGTACAGCGCGTCGTTGTGCTGGTGCGGTCCGGAGCCGGTGACTCGCTCCACTTCCCCGTTGACGGCGGAGCGCAGGAAGGCGGTGCGCCGTCCGCGACCGGCGACGGCGACCGTGATGGGCTTCTGCGGGGGCAGCGGGGCCGGGCGCAGCAGTTCGGCGAGCCAGCCCGGCAAGGGCGCCACGGGCGCGTTGTGGGCGACCGCGTAGGGGCGTTGACCGAATGTGCTGCCCGCGCCGACCACGAGCCCACCGACGGCGCGGGTATCGACCTTCCAGCCCAGCCCGCGGGCGCTGTCCCCGGCGGTGTTGCGCAACACCTCGCCCTCGGGCGTGGCGAAGTACAGGTGGGTGCCGCCGCTCCAAGTGCGCACCGTGTACGTGTCGGCGGGGAAGAGCTGGCCGTGACGCTCGCAGAGCACGGCGAGCACATCGGCGCCGTCCGTGACGCCATGCTGGACCCAATCCGCCGGCGGGGTGTCGGCGGGGTGCTTGGGCCGGTCCAGGTCGATGACGACCAGGCCCGAAGGGCCGGTGGCGATGCCGACGTTGTACGCGGCGCATGCCCAGCCTCGGGTGATGCGCTCGCGATCGGTGGTGGCGTGCTGCTCCCAATCGGCGATCGCGGGCCGCTTGTCGGCGGGAACGAGGGGGAAGACGTGCCAGCCGCGCGACGCTGCATCAAGCGCTGCGGCGAGCTGGGCGGAACCGTCCAGGTGAGGCATGCTGGGGGTCCTCCTGTTCTGTCTACGGATGGGCAGGGAGAACCGCGGCGGCGGGCGACCTTGCTGGGGAGTCCCGCCGCCGCGGCGTTGCTACTGGTTCTTGGCCCAACGGCCGTACTGCTGACGGACGTAGTGGCGCGGGTCGCAGATGACGGCCGCGTCGTCCAGGTCCATCAGGCGCCGGGCCGCTTCGGTGGCCACCTCGGCCGCGTCGCCCGGGAACCCGTCGTCTTCGTCTTTGAGGGCGATGCGGTCCAGGACTGCCGCTTTGCGGAGCCAGAAGTCACGCGGCAGCTCGCTGCCGAACGGCTTGTTGGCGGCTTGCTCGGCGGTCCATCCGATCTCGCGGATGATGCTCGGGGCGAGCGCGTACGCCTCTTCCGGGGCGGGCCACGGCTCCGGCTCGGCGTGGTGGTCGGCGGTGACGTACAGGCGGGCGCGCTGTCCGTCGCGGGTGGGGTACTGGCGCACGGTTTCGGTGGCGAAAGACTCAGACAGGGCCGTGCTGACGCGGTCGCTGTCGGCCGGGTCGCAGATGACGCGGATCTCGAACATGGCTTCCTCCGGGCTACTTGGTGGTGGGGCGGGCCAGGCGCAGGGTGATCCCGCCGATGCCGATGGGTCCGGCGGCTCCGGCGACCAGTGCGGCGGTGCGCACGGCGAACTCGAACAGGGCCAGGGCAGCGGCGACCAGGCCCATGACTCCGGCTGCTCCGGCCAGTCCGATGGCGAGGTAATACAGGTGGTCGCGCCGGTTGGTGCGCGGCGGCGTGGCGGCCTGAACGATGACGATGGGCTGTCCGGTCGCCTCGGCACGGCGGTAGATCTCGGCGGGGATGTGCGGGGCGAGTAACCCCACGGTGGCGTCCGGGGGACGGTTGCGGTTCACGGCGGTACTCCTCTACAGGTCAGGGATGGCGTTGATGACGGCTGCGGTGAGTTCGTTGATGGGTCCGGCGGCGCCGGTGGAGGCGAGGAAGAAGCCGAACCCGGCGGCGATGAACGCGGCGCCGTAGCCAACGGACTTGGAGCGCAGCAGGAAGAACAGGACGAGTCCGAAGAGCAGGACCAGGGAGACGGTCACGGCCATGGGCGGAACCTTCTTCGAGTCGTGCGGCGGGGTGGTCAGTGGGTGCCTTCGCGGTAGATCCGCTGAGCGCGGTTGAAGAGCCAGCGGCCGACGCGTATGCGCTTGCCGGTGGCCTTGCAGCGGCGGCAGCTCTTGCCGCGCTTGGGCCGTCCCTTGCGGTCGGTGGTCGTGGCGAAACCGAAGCCGTTGCACTTGCGGCAGGTGCCGAACGGGCTGCCTGCACACACAGTCGCGTAACCGAGCGTGACGATGATCAGGCAGGCGGCAGTAAGGAGAGCAGGGGTCATCGGGGGCCCTTTCTCGGGGTTTTCGGGGTTTGCGCAGGTGGGGTGCTATCCGCTAGATCGCAGATCAGGTGCGGTTTGGGGTGCTAACGGGGGTGCTACCGGTAGCAGGCGAGCCCGCTACCGGTAGCGACCCCGTGGGGCTAGGCGACGCCCCGGTTTTCGTCACGTTCCGCAATGGCCTTGGTGAGGTCGGCGCGGACGATGCCGCGGCGCGTGGTGCGCGCGCCGTCGTCCGTTGTCCCGGCCACGCCGGTGGTCTTGATGCCGTGCGGCTTGAGCGCGCTGGTGACGTTCTCGCCCTTCCAGCCGCCGTAGACCTCCGGCCGCAATTCCGCGAGCCGAGCAGCGATTCGCTCATTCCACACCCGCTCCTCCGAGGCGGGCACGACCGCGGTGACGTCCGCAAGCAGGTCGTACGACGGCCCCGACGTGCTCTCCGCGTCCTCCCCGAGCGCGTGCCCGGACAGCGTGCCCTCGGCCTTGCGCAGCGCGAGCGCGCGCTGAGCGATGGCGTGGGTGGCGTTGTCGTCCAGGTAGGCGGTGCGCACCACGACCGGCAGCGCCGTCGCGCCAGCGAGGTAGCCGTTACCGGCGTCGATCTCCGGGCGGAACGAGGTGGCGCGCACGCCGTTCTTGTACGCCGAGGTGCCCAGGATCATGTCGTTCTCGACCTGGCCCGCGACCTTGAGGGCGAAGCGGATGGAGACGTTGCCGCTGATCCCGGTGGGCAGCGAGTCCTTGTCCGGTCGCTGCGTGGCCAGAACCAGGATTACGCCCAGGGCGCGACCGAGCTTGATGATGAACTCGGCGTCGTCACCTGCCTGTTTGCCGTACTTGGGGTGGGCGAAGAGGTTCTGGCACTCGTCGAAGACGCCGACCAGGGGCCACAGCTTCAGCGAGCGCTTGTCGGCGATGGCGCGGGTGATGCGCTTGTCCGGGCACAGGTCCCGCGGCAGCTTCTTGATCACGCCTGCGCGGCGCATGACTTCCTCCCGCAGCAGCTTGAGGGAGTCGGCTGCGTACTTGATCGAGTCGTCGTCGATGCCGGAGACGAACCGGTGCGAGACGCATTCGAGGGAGTCCAGGTCGCCGGTGCCCTTGTTCTCGTGCAGCCACAGTTCCACCGACGGATCCATGGCCGCACCGCAGGCGAGCACTCGCACGGAAGCGGTCTTGCCCTGGCCGGGCAGAGAGCCGACCAGGATGTTGTGCTGGATCATCGGCACCGACTGGGCACGGCCGCGCGGGTCGATGCCGAACGGCACACGCTTGAAGATGTCGTGCCGACGGGCGTTCACGAGCGGCCACTTGACGATGCCGGTCTTGGACAGGTCCCGGTCACCCACCCACAGGACGAGCCGTCCCTCGTGCTCGTTGGGGTCGGCGTCCGGCCACACGCAGCCCAGCGGGCGCCGCAGACCGGAGGCGAGCCGGGCGCGCCGGTCGGCCACATCCGCCACGGTCACCCCGAGGGGCAAGTCGATGTCCGCGCGCCAGCCCGGACCCTCGCGGGTGATGGGGGCGACGAACCTGATGCCGTCCTGGCCCTTGGCGACCGCGGACGCGATCTGGCCGATGCCGATGGACGCCATGGCCTTGACCACGATGTCGCTGGTCAGCTTCTGCACCTCGGTCTTGATGACCGCGCGGGTGGCCAGCGGCGCATCCGCCGGCGCTCCGAGCCAGCCGAGGGCCAGCATGGTGACCGCGGCGGCGATGACCTGCGTGCGCAGCTCCGCGCCGAAGACCAGGAACAGGCCCATGGCCAGGGTGAACAGTCCCGCGAGCACGGTGAGGAGCATCCGAAGGCGTACCCGGCGGTCGCGCTGACGGGAGAGCTTCAGGTACAGCTCGGAGTTCTCGCGGCGCGCCTCGGCCTGCCGCAGCGGCTCGCCCTCGGCATCCACGGCCCAGCGCCCCACCCTGGTGAGGGTGTTGGCCAGACCGCGCGGGGAGCGCCAGATGAGCTTGGGCACGTACAGGAACGGCACCCGCACCGCGTGGAAGGCGATGGTGTGCCAGGCGTGCCCCGCCAGCCACTTCATCGCGTCCTTGAACTCGGTACCCGACTTCATCCACGCCGGGATGACGTCCAGCCGCTTGGAGTCGCGAATGCGGTCGATCAGACCGGGGCCCGACTGAGTCGGCGCCGGGCGGTCGACCAGAGTCGGGCCGGAGTTGGCCGACTCCCCCGTCTCCGAGTCGGCCAACTCGGTCGGCTCAGAGTCAGCGGACGCGTCGGGCGACGGGTTGGGGGTGCCGTCGGCCGATTCGGCACGGGCCGACCGGACCTTGTCCAGGTCGACCACGTCGCCCTTGGAGGCGGAGGCCATCTCGGCTTCCAGCCGGTTGAACAGTTCGTGGTCGTCGTCGGGGTGTTTCACTGAGGGTTCCTTCCAAACGGGGAGGTTGGCGGGCCCGGCCGACGCTGTGAGAGGTGGGCGGTCGGGCCCGTCGCGGTTGTCACGCGGCGCGCTGTTCCTCGGTGGCAATGCACAGGCCGCAGATCCCGTACGAGCGCGGGATGCAGTAGCCGACATCGATCAGGCAGCGGGGGCAGGTACGCCGCGCGAGCATCGCCAGGGCGAGCGCACCCCACTTGCGCGACGTCATCGGCCGGACCGGCATGGCGTGGTCGACGCCGTACAAGTAGGCGACCCGCACGCCCCCGGCCCGCCGATTGACGCGCATCACCTGCGCCGCGATCGGCTGACCTCCCGGACGCAACCCACGCGTGCGGAGCTGCCGGCGGGTGGCCAGGCCGTCGGGGGCCAGGCGCCACGGATAGGTGGGGATGCCGTGCAGGGCGCCGGTCGGGTCGTAGCACTTGCCGAACGCTGCGGGCATCAGGCCACCGCCGCTTCCGGCAGCCCGTCGGGCAGTGCCAGGGCGCAGAGCGCGGCCACCGCCTGCTGTGGCACCACGCCGTTGCCCAGTGCCTTGAGCTGAGCGGAGCGGGACAGCCCCGGCACGGCGGTGACGTGACCATCGGGCAGGCCCATGAGCCATTCGACGAACGGCGGGTTCAGTCGTCCCACAGCGTCAACTGGCCCGGGAGCGGGGCGTCCGAGGACGCTTTCCCAGCGGGCGACGGCGGGACCGTACTCGCCCCAAGCAACGTGCTCACCGCGTGCAGGGACGGCCGTAGCGTCGCCCCCGGCGTCGGTGACTGATTGCCCGGCCACGTGGCCGCGGCCGGTGTCGGCAGCAGGCTGGCCACCTCCGCCGCCAGGCATTTGCCGTGCGTCCCGGCTTCCTGCGAGGGGGTGCGTTTGGTCTGCCGGTTCTCGTTCTCCGACGCGCGGGGGGTGGGCAGCAGCGAGACGACGTGCCGCAGGTTCATCCCGCCCTGTGCCGCGTGTCCCGGACCGGTGTTCTCCGAGGTCGACGGTGTCGGCAGCAGGCTGACAGCGGTCGGGAGCTGTCCGCGCTGCCCGCCCCCGCGCCAGTCCCGCGCTGCCGGGGTCGGCAGGCCACGCGAGGATGAAGAGCCGGTTGCGCTGATGAGCCGCGCCGACGTCGGACGCCCGTACACACACCCAGCGCGCATCGAACCCGAGGGCGGCAAGGTCACCGAGGACGGTGTCGAAGCCAAGGGAAAGGTGCCCTGCGACGTTTTCAAAGACCGCGAAGCGGGGTCGAAGAACGCCAAGGGCGGCGGCGATGTGGGGCCAGATGTGCCGGGCATCTGCGGTTCCCTTCCGGCGGCCGGCGGTGCTGAACGGCTGGCACGGGTAGCCCCCGCAGACCACATCGACCGGCGCCACGCGAGTGAAGTCGACGGCGGTGATGTCCCCGAGGTTGGGCACGTGCGGGTAGTGGTGGGCCAGGATCCGGGACGCGCCGGGGTCGTTGTCCGCGACCCACGCGAGCGAGCCGCCGAACACCTGCTGTACGGCGATGTCCAGACCGGCGTATCCGGTGCACACCGAACCGATCCGCAGCCCGCTCATGCCGCCGCTCCGTCCTCGTCAACCGGGTGCAGACGGCGCCCCTCGCCCCGCTCGCTCAGCAACAGGTCACGCAGCACACGGGAGTTGGCAGCCGAGCAGTGCACCACGTTGCGGATCGCTTCCGCGTTGATCGCGTCGTCCGCCCACTCGGCAGTGGCCTTCCGCGCCTCGGCCAGCAGCTCCGCGGGGGTCCGCGGCGCCTTGGCGGTCTTGCCCTTGGCCTTGCCAGGCGTGGTGCGCTTGCGCGGCGGCTTGGGCGCCTCCTGCTTCGACGGCTCCGGGCCCTGCGGCGGCACGGGCGGGACTTCCTCGCCCGCCGGGGCCAGCTCCCCCAGTTTCAGCAGCACGCGTTCCGGGCGCGGCGTCTTGGAGCGCCACCGCCGCCCGTGCCGCTCGCGCAGCCGGGCGCGGGCCAACTGCCGCTCACGCTCTCGCTTCAGTGCCTCGGAGTACGACGTGATCTCCCAGAGCGTCATCCGCCGCCACAGGGCGAACGTCGACAGCGGGGCGAGCATCCAGCGGGAGAACCGCACCTTCTCCATCCGCCGGCCGGTCGCGGCGCCGATCCGCACGGCGTAGACGTGGGCGCCGATCTCGGAGAACACCACCCACAGCAGGGGCATCGTGCCGTGCGCGACCTTCGCCCACAGGGAGTGCCCAGCGGCGACGTTCAGCCCGCACGTGACCAGCGTCAGCGCCCAGGGCACGAACCGCACCCACGCCAAAGCCATGTCCATCCGGATCAGCAGCAGGTTGGCCACGGTGAACACCGGAATGGCCACGTCGATACCGACCGGCAGCATCCACGGCGCGCCGAAGCCCCACCGGGCGGCGGCAGAGGAGACCGCGTCGAACGAGGCGATCAGCCCCAGGGCGCCGACCCCGGCCGCGGCCAGCGCGCCCAGTCCGGCAAGGCCCATCTCCGGCTTCGTCAGCGGCGGCACCGTCGGCCGTGCCGTTTCGGTTGCGGTCGTCATGCCGCTGCTCCCTTCCGGGAGGACCGGCGGCGCCTGGTCGGGCGCGCCAGCGGGACGACGTTGAACAGCTCCGGGGCGTGCGCCTCGATCACCTCGGCGGCGATGCGGGCCACGTCGTCCGGCAGGTTGCTGTACTCGGGGTCGGCGAGGATGTCACGCGCCGCGTCCAGGCGGGCCGCGCGCTCTTCATCCGTCTCGCCCTCGACCCCGAGCCACAGCTCAACCGGCGTGCCAAGGGCGAGTTCCACGAAGTCCTCAGCCGAGACGGCCTGTTGATGGCCGATGTACATGCGCATGGACGTTCTCCTGAGTCGATGGGGCAGGGAGATGTCCGACGGCGGGCGACCTTGCTGGGGAGTCCCGCAGGTCGGACACGTGCACGGTCAAGGCGGTACGGAGTCCGGAGCCCCCGGCACCTCGAGGAACATGTATTACGTGTTCCTCATCTTGCAGAGATGGGTTGGCTCCGTCAAGCCCTTCGGCTGTTTGAGTGCTGCGAGCCCCTTGCGCTCGATGTACCTACAGACTGGCGTCGGCATCGGCGACGCTCGACTTCGTACCTGTACGACTTGGGTCGTTCTTCGCTAGCGTGAAGTCGTACCAAGTCGTCCCGAGTGGTGGGAGGTTGGACGTGGCAAACGAGCGACTGCGCGGCGCGATAGTGGACTTGGGCCTGACACTCGATGAGGTCGCCGAACGACTCGGGGTCGCGGCCAAGACGGTCGAGCGATGGATCAACGAACCTGAGCGCAAGCCATATCGCCGCTTCCAGCTCGCAACAGCATCGCTGTTGCGGTGCGAGGTGTCCTATCTGTGGCCGGACGAGCGCACGTCAGCTGAGGTCGCGGCCGCCGGCAACGCGGAGTTGGTCAGGCTCTATCCACACCGGTCCGTCGTAATGCAAACCCTCTGGACGAACCTCTACTCCAAGGCGACCCGTCAGTTTGACCTGTTGGTGTACTCCGGGTTCTGGCTCACGGAAGACGCGTCGTTACACCGCATCGTGAAAGAGAAGTCAGCCGACGGAGTGCCCATCCGCTTCATCCTGGGAGAGCCCACGTCGCCTGCCGTGGCGGTGCGCGGCGAGGACGAAGGGATCGGCCCGGCGATGGCAGGCAAGATCCGGAACGCCCTCATCAACTACGGCCCGCTCTTCGGCCTCCCCGGCGTGGAGTTCCGGTTGCACGGTACGACCCTCTACAACTCCATCTACCGGGCCGATGACGAGATGCTGGCAAACGGGCACCTCTACGGCGTCGGCGCCTACATGGCCCCCGTGCTGCACCTGCGGCGCGTGCCCGGCGGTGAACTCTTCGACGCCTACGCTGAGAGCGTTGAGAAGGTCTGGGAATTGGCCCGCCCGATCTCTTCACCTGCCGATTGGGAAGGCACTGCCTGATGAGCCGCATCGACTACTTCCGCGACCCGAACGCTCCTCAGGCCAACTCGGTGGTGCCCTCGGTCACCGCGATCGTCCGAGACGACGCGGGGCGGTTGCTGCTCATCCACAAGACGGACAACGATCTGTGGGCACTGCCCGGCGGTGGCCACGACATCGGCGAGCGCATCGGTGACACGGTCGTCCGTGAGGTCGCGGAAGAAACCGGCATTGACGTTGAGATAGACAGCATCGTGGGGCTCTACACCGACCCTGAGCACGTATTGGCCTACGACGATGGAGAGGTCCGGCAACAGTTCTCCATCTGCTTCCGAGCACACCCCGTCGGCGGTTCCTTGCGCACGAGTAGCGAGTCGAAGGAGGTCCGCTGGGTTGACCCAGCGGACCTTGACGGACTGGATATTCACCCGTCGATGATGCTGCGCATCCGGCACGGACTCGATAAATCGCGACGAGAGCCCTACATCGGCTGAGCTTCGGTGGAGACCTGCGCCAACCGTCCCTCGACACGCTTCGCCGCTCCGTGGATCTCGGGGGCCGCACGCTGAATGAACCGCCCGACGATCGTGTCCGGACCGTACCGCTGCACGATCTCGTCCAGCCGCTCGGCCGGCGTGGTCTGCGTCCCGTCGGGCGTCGTCGTCATGTCGCAGTACAGCAGGGCATCGACCAGGTCCGGACGCTCTAGCTCGAACTCCCCCTCTAGCTCCTGCCTCAGCCCGCGCTCCTCGGCTTCCAGCAGGGCGCAAGAGTGGTGAGCCACGAGACGAACGACCCGCTCGTCTGCCTTTTCCTGGTCTCGGAGGAACCGCGCCCCGTCCAACGGGTGAAAGCCGGTGTGGGCGATGCTCGGCGAGTACCCGATGTCATGCAGCACCGCGGCGGCTTCCAGCAACTCAGCATCGCCACCCATGACCGGGCCCAAAAAGCGAGCTCGCTTGGCAACCCCTAGCGAGTGCGCCCACCTACGCGGGAGCGGATCGGACAGCAGCGATTCGGCGAGCGAGTACGCCCACTCAGTCAGTCCCATGGCGGCCAAGACTACGGCCGGACGGTGGAGGTCGGGAGAGCGCGTACGGTTCGCCCCTTGCCATGAACGGTGGCGAGCAGGCCGTTTCCTTCCATCTGGGCAAGCACACGGCGCACGGCAGTGCGGGAGGCACCGAACCGCTCGCAGAGTCTCGCCTCGGACGGGTATGTGTCACCCAGTGAGAGTGAGTCCTCTGTGATCACATCGGCCATCCGCTCTGCGAGAGACCGACGGTCACCGCCCCGAACGACGCGCCACCCGATCCCGGGAGCGGACTCAACAAGACCGTCGGCTTCAAGAACCTTCAGAGCACGGCGGATTGTGTTGCGCGAGACGCCGTGCGCCTGCATGAACTCAGCTTCTGACGGCAGGGCGTCGACGCCCTCTCCCTCTTCGATCTCGCTTCGCAACGCCTCCGCAACGACCAGGTAGGTTCCACGCGGACTGGCCTCAGGCACTTCGGCTCCTCTCTCCATCACTCGCTGCCAAGGGTGCCACGCGGGACACAGCACGTCATCGGACAGGCCGTGTCCTACCTGTCCGGCCGTCCGGATAAGGCTCTCACCTGCACAAACAGGCCGGACAGATCAAAATGCAGGTGTCCGGGCTGTCCGGTTACCGACCGACTGCACCACCCGGGGAGCCCAGGCGAAGACGACCTCTCATTGGACGCACGAGCCGAGGGCGACCTCCGGTGCGCGACAGCGCGTCTTCGGGAGGACAGCGCCGCACACGGTGCTTGGCCGGCACTGCGTCCATTGATCCCGGCACCTACGGCTTACTGATCGTTTCAGAATGAGGTTCGGAGTCGTCTCAAGCAGATGATGCTGCAGGCGAGTTGGAGTAGGCCGAGGTGG
>NZ_JBTLMO010000031.1:0-105241 GCF_054462255.1 Streptomyces sp. SD15
CGACCACTTCCTCGCCTTCACCAGCATCGCCTGCACCCTCATCTGCTATCGCAGACTCACCAAATGAGATGACGTCTTAAGAAGTACGCCGCCCAGGTCGCTCACCATGATTTCTCCTGGCCCCACAAACGCGAAGCGCTCTTCGATGTGTGCTGCCTGCTCGCGGTCCAGGGCATCGGCTTCGCCGACCTCACCCCGGCGGCCCTGCTCCACCACGCCCACGCCTCACGCACGGCGAAGGCTGTTCTGCGGCCCGGCAACGCCAACGTGTTCGCCGGGCATGCTGCCTGGAACGTCCTGCACGCGATGGGCCACTTCCCGCCCAGCACACCCGCCACCCTGCGGCAGGCCCTGCACCGGGGCCAGCTCACGCTCGAGGAACTCGTCGACCGCCACACCATCAGCAACCAGGGCGTCCGCCGGCTCCTGCTCGACTACTTCCACCGCCGCAAGTCCGGTACCGACTACGCCTCCCTGGTCAACCTCGTCCGCAACGTCGCCCACGACTTCTGGGCCCGCATCGAAGAGATCAACCCCGAGCAAGCCGATCTGAACATCCCAGCCGACCTCTACAGCGCCTGGCGCCGGCAGATCGGCATCCGCCACGACGGCAAGCCCCGGATCGGTGTCGACACCATCGTCATCGCCGTCCGCAGCTTCTACTACGACCTGCACACCTGGGCTGCCGACGAACCCGAACGATGGGCTCCCTGGGTCGCCTCATGCCCTGTCCCGCCCAGCGAACTACGCGGACTGGCCAAGCGCCGCCGCCGGATCAACGAGCGGTCCGCCGACCGAACCCGTCTGCGCCAACCCCTCCTGCCCCTGCTCGTCCGACACGTCGAGGAGCGCTACGACCACACCCGCACCCTCCTGGAACACGCCTCAGCAGCCGCCACCGACACGCTCCTCACCCACGGAGGCCGCACCTACCGCCGCGTCCTGACCGAGGAGGACCGCACACTCGCCCGCGGCGGCCACCGCACCCCCGTCCGCGTCCGGGACGACACCGGGCAGCTGGTCCAGATCGAAGCGGAGGAAGAGACTGCCTTCTGGGACTGGGCAGCGGTCAAAACCTTGCGTCACTCAGGTGCCCGCATCGAGGAGATGTGCGAGGTCAGCCACCTCAGCATCCGCCACTACCAGCGCAACAACGGCGAGATGGTCGCCCTCCTGGTCATCAGCCCGTCCAAGACCGACCGCGAGCGCGTCATCCCGATGTCCGCCGAGCTGTTCCACGTCATCGCATCGGTCATCCGACGGCACACCCGTGACGGCAGCCCGGTCCCGATCCTGCGGCGCTTCGACCCGCACGACAAGGTCTGGAGCCCGCCGATGCCGTTCCTGTTCCAGCGCAAGATCGGCTCCACCCGCAGCGTGATCAGTCCCGTGACCGTCCTCAACATGCTCGCAAGGTGCTGCAAGGACCTCGCTGAGCACCATCCCGCGTTCCGCTCGGTGACATTCACCCCGCACGACTTCCGCCGCATCTTCACCACCGAGCTCGTCAACAGCGGACTGCCCATCCACATCGGCGCCATGCTGCTCGGCCACCTCAACATCCAGACCACCCGCGGTTACGTCGCCGTGTTCGACGAAGACGTCATCCGCCATTACCTCGCCCATCTCAACGAACGTCGCGAGCTCCGCCCCGACGACGAATACCGCGACGTCACCAGCGAGGAGTGGGACGAGTTCGAAGAGCACTTCGACAAGCGCAAGGTCGAACTCGGCGCATGCGGGCGCCCCTACGGCACCCCATGCCAGCATGAACACGCGTGCATCCGATGTCCGATGCTCCAGGTCAGCCCGAAGATGATCAGCCGGCTTGACGACCTGGAAGCCGACCTCATCACCCGCAGAGCCCGCGCCCAAGCCGAAGGCTGGGCCGGTGAACTCGAAGGACTCGACCTCACCCTCCAGCTCCTCCGCGCCAAACGCGACGACACCCACCGCCGCACCCGACGCCCCACCGTCGACCTCGGCATCCCCACACCCCGCAGAACAAAGGAGGATCAGTGAAAACCAACTAAAGGTTGTCCCGTATGGGACAACCTCTAGAGCGGCTGGTGCTGCGAAGTGTCGTCGAATGACCGTTGCGCTGTTTGGGGCGGCCGCGCCTTCGTTCGACATGTCGCGGCAATCCGCGACCACATATGCCTCTACGGTTGCGACGACAATTGGAGGCTGACTGCACAACCTGACAGGAAGCCCCAGCAGGCGTGAGAGAAAGCACCGAGGAGGCCCTCGCGATGCACGCTCCCTGGCGCGGCACCCGTCGACTCGCCGTCATCCCCACCCTCGACGTCACCGTGGACACGAACCCACCAGCGGACTTTGCGGATCAAGTGGCCGCGCGGGTCTGGTACGACCCGGACCCCGCGACCGGCGTCGACCGCTCTCTCCGGCGATACATCAACACCATCTCCTACGGCTTGGCCGACTTCGAAGCCACCATGTATCCCGTCGTGAAGGCACCGGACGCCCGCACCCGCGAAGCCGCTATCGATTCGCTCCCCGCCGGACACGGGTACACCTCAGTGCTCGTCGTGCTGGCTAGCGGCGGAGCCCACCGCACCGGCTTCGCTTGGATTCACGACACGCCCCGCAACGGGATCACCAATACTGCTCGCTGCAACCTCGACGAGGGACTCGGGGTATGGGGAATGGAGCTCCTGCACGCCCTCGCAGACTTCGGCGACCTATACTTCACCGACCCCAACCTCGGCCGGTTCGACAACATGGCCTGCTCCTGCGGTACGCACCCCAGCGCCCACACGAAGATGGCGATGCAATGGCTCGACCCGGCAACGATTGGGAACCACGTCCACGGCGGCACTACCCACCACAACCTGCACGCGATCGGGCTTAGGCAACCGCCAACGCCCGGTCGGCACTCTGCTGTCCGCATCCGCTCCCGTGTGACCGAGCGTCACTTTCTAGCGGAAGCGCGCCTCCGAGTCGACGACTACGAGCGCGAGTCGTATGCCTCCTCGGGTATCCCCGGCGAGGGCGTAATCGTGTACGAGGTAGCTGGTACGACCGAGGTGTACTTGCGAACGGCCACGGCGCTGGGCGTGGGCGAAACGTTCTCGCTGGGCCCGGACGAACAGACGACGGTGCACGTGACGGGACAGATCCCCGGTGGATTCACTGTTTCGGTGGAGAGCCCAGAGCATCCCGAGTGCCCTGGGCTGCGCGACCAGATCGACACCGTAATGCAGGCTCTCCATGGGGAACTTGACCTGGATGACCGTCGGGAACTCATCGCGGAACTGCACGAGCTCAATAGGCGCAAGGCCGAACTGGGGTGTGCCTCGTAGTACTCCGGCAGCGGTCCGCTATCTGGCCTAGCCGGAGATGAGCTGGTCACAGCGGTGGCGCAAGCGTAAGGCCGTCGTCCGGCACCCTGCCACTACCGGCGACGAGCCCACCCTTGAGAGGGCGGTAAGTGACTGTTTGTCCAGCCTTGACGCGGCTTATCGAGGCGGTGGCACGCGGCGCGCTACCTCGGCGGCCTGGGACGATGCCGCTGACCGATCGGCTGCGTGGGGTGATTTCGCCCAAGCCGGTGTCGGCCTGAGCGGCCGGAGCCGGGCCCCTGTGGAGCGAACGACCAGCTCGCCTACCCCAACCGCTAAGACAGAACTCCATGTTCAGTCGCAAACCGCCCTCTCAGTGGGCGTTTGGAGGTGGTCTGTGTCGTTAAATGAGCTCTACGGTCGAGGGTTTTCACGGTTTTTGCCCCATGCGTGCACCTTCGCGTCCGTCGAGCCGTTGACCCGGCCACCCGTTTGCTCCGCTTCTCGTGCGTGAAGTCCGTCTGGTTTGAAGATGAGGCAGAAACGCCCAGCAGGCAGCGGAACGACATCGTCCGCCGCGTCCACGCCAACGCTACGAGGTGAGTCAGCGCAAGCCGTACCCCAGCGACCTGTCCGACGCCCGATGGGCCTTGATCGAGCCGACGCTGACGGCCTGGAGAAAGGCCCGGCTCGACCGCAGGCCCACCGGCCAGCCAGCCAAGATCGACCTCCGTGACGTGTTCAACGCGATTCTCTACGTCAACCGCACCGGAATCCCCTGGAAATACCTCCCACACGACTTCCCGAACCACGGCACCGTCTACGCCTACTACGCCGCCTGGCGCGACGAGGGAATCCTTGCCAGGCTCAATTACGACCTGACCGGACTGGCCCGCGTGAAAGAGGGCCGAAAACCCGAACCGACGGCCTCCGTCATCGACACCCAGAGCGTGAAGACCTCCACCAACGTGCCCCTGACCAGCCAGGGAACGGACGCCGCCAAGAAGATCGTGGGCCGGAAGCGGGGCATCGTCACCGACACGATCGGCCTGATCCTCGCCGTGACCGTCACTGCCGCGAACCTCTCGGAAAACGCCGTAGGAATACGCCTTCTCAACCAGGCCAAGAAGACCTACCCCAGCATCTCCAAGAGCTGGGTCGACACCGGCTTCAAGAACGCCGTCGTCGAGCACGGCGCAGGTCTCGGAATCGACGTCGAAGTCGTCAATAGAAACCCCGGAGTTCGCGGCTTTCATGTCGTGAAAAGGCGCTGGGTTGTCGAGCGAAGTCTGGGTTGGATCATGATGCACAGGCGCCTCGCCCGCGACTACGAGACCCTCCCGGCCAGCTCCGAAGCGATGATCCATATCGCTTCGATCGACAACCTCGCCAAGCGCATAACGGACGAGACCACCCCCACCTGGCGAGGAACCTACTAGGGCAGAAAGGGCAATCTGCCTAGATCAAACGCCCTCTCAGGGGTCAGCTCGTGGTCGTCCGGGTTCGGGGAGACGACCTCGCAGCCAGTGACATGGCTGATCACCCGCTGATTGTTTGGGGAACGGGCCATCCAGGACCCGGTCCTGGTCAAAAACGGGCCGTCCGGCGCCCCATGCCAGCAACCAATCAACTGTCCCCTCAGGAAAGGAACATCCCCCTGCGCCATAGCCCGCCCCGCCCATTCGAGTGAAGTGCAGAGAAGCTCTGACTGCTGGAAGGCGGCGCGCGATGCCGACACCGAGTCCAAGGAGGAGTGGCTCGCGGCGAAGCGCGCCGCTGCGCAGGAGGCTGCCGTCGCGTGGGCGAAGCAGTTCGACATGCCGCAGTTGGAGGGACCGGAGAAGGCCCTGGAGTGGGGCGAGCGATCCCGCCACCAGCTGATGACGGCCGCGCACACCGCGCTGGTCGTGGAAGGGACCTGGGACGAGGCGGACTGGGCGGAGCTGGAGGAGAAGGCCCGCGCCATCACCGCCGCCGGATGGTGGATCGACCAGCGCGACGCCGAGGGCACTGACCTGCTCGAACTCCTCAACGCTGCAGGCGAGAACGACCGCGGTACGGAGAACCCGTTCCGCTGACGGCGGGGGAACATAGCCGGGAAACGCCGGTTAGCCAAACCGGCGTTCCTCCGGACCATTGTTCCTCCCACCCCGCCACCGATTGCGTGGAAGGAACCGCATGTCCCAGCCCCCGCCCACTTCGGCCTTCGCCCCGACGCCCGACCCGCTCACCCCCGCCCGGGACATCACGCACCAGCACTTCCAGGCCGGTGAAACTGTCGTCGTCCTGAAGGGGGTGGCCGGCGGGGAACTGTGGGGCGACGCGATGCGCGTCGTCGCCCCGTCCTGGCACACCCCGACCGACGAGGACGGGTGGCGGCTGCGTGATGCGACCGGCGGCGCCCAGTCCTACGTCACCGGCCACCCCCGCTACCTCGTGCACCTCTCGCGCCGCTGCCCGGACTGCCTGATCTACCTGCGGGCCATGGAGGACGCCCTCCTGCCGCGGTACCCCGGCCATGACGAGCTGATCGACTGCGGCTGGTACACCACCACCGCCCTCAACCAGTTGGTGCACATCGCCGACATCCGGGGCGGCCGGTGATTCCCCGCCTGCACGAGCGGACCCACACGCCGCACGACCCGCTCGCCGAGGCGCTGAGGCGGCCGGTCTCGCCAAACGAGGGCCTGACGGAGTGCACGGTCGTCGCCCACTGGCCGGGCCTGGATTACTTCACCCTGGACGACGAGCAGAAGACCTGGACCTCCGTCCAGTGGGCCGAGCACCTCGAAGACCCGTACCTGGAGCACCCGTTCGCAGCCAGCCCGGACGACGACCGGCGGGCGATCCTCCACCTCGACATCCGGCTTCACCCGGACGACCGAGAGCTGACCGGACCAGAGTGGGCCGAAACAGCCCACCGCCTCGCCCGGGCCGCGGCATCGAGATTCCCGGCAAGGAGCACGGCTGCCGGTGGATCGCCGTTCAGGCCCAGCCCGGACGCCTCGACCTGATCGCCAACCCGATCCACCTCGACGGCGCGTGGCACGCCCCGCCCGCGGACATCCTGCGCCGCCTCTCGGACGAGGCGCGTCGCATCGACCAGGACCTCCACCTAATTTCCGTGCGCACCGGACCCGCGGCGCGGCCCGCCATCCGGCCGGCGCCCACGGCATCGGCCCAGCTCGCGAGCGTCCTCACGCAGCTCGCCGACGAGCAAGTCGGCCCGCTGGCCACGGTCCGCGGACTCGTCGAGCACACCGCCCACCGGATCGCCCGCCAGCCCGGCGCCGCCGGCACCGACACGGCGCACCGCCTGGAGCTGATCGCCCGCCGCCTACACGCCATCCAGCAGGACCTGGACAGCACCGCAGCCCACCTGGTCCAGCCCTGGGTCGCCGCCGTACCGCCCGCCGCCCGGCACACCGCCCACCGATCGCCGTAGGAGAAACGTCTCCTTGCCCCGTACCGACCGCTTCCTGGACATCCGCCGCGACCCGCACTCCGACGAACTCCTCGCCCGCGGCGGGGACTCCGAGGCACACAGCATCCTCCAGCGCGCGGGTTTCATCGCCGTCGTCCGCCTCCACGAGACCTACCACCGCGCCCCCACCGGCCTCACCGAAGACGACGAGAACCGCCTCGCCACCGACGCCGTCACCCGCCTCCGGGCAGCCGGATACCACGTCGACTGCGCCCCGGACTTCGACACCGACGCCCGGCCGACCAGTTACCTGCCGCTGGGCTTCTCCGTCGCCCACCGCGCCGAGCGCCTTCGTAACGCCACCACCACGGACGAGGCGGCCGACGCGCTGACCGAGCTGACCGCCGCCCACGACGGCATCCTCGCCGCGCTGGAGGAAGTGCTCACCGCCACCGCCGAGTTCCACGACGGTCTCGGCCAGCCGGCCGACCCCTACACCGCCCGGCGACTGCGCTACCTCGCCGACGAGCACCTCCACATCATCCGCACCGACCTCGCCCACACCCGCAACGCCCTCGCCGACCGGCACGCCCCGCACCCCGGCCGCAGCACCTGCACCGGGGAGGTCCCCACCACCGAACGCGAACGCTCCGCCGTGTGCGCCTGCCCGCCCCCGCCGCGCACGCTCCCGGCCCCGCCGCCACCGGTAGCCGCCGGACTGCGACGCTGACCCCCACCTCGCCCAAGGACACCATGCACAACCACGACACCTCCGAGCGCCTCGCCTCGTACGCCGACGTCCTCATCGGCGAGCTCCCCGACACCTGGACCAGCACTCACCTCCCGCCGGAGGCCAAGGACGATCTCGCCGAACTGGCCGACCGCATCTGGGACCTGGACCTAGTCGCCGCGTCCCTCGCCGAGTGCCCGCTTCAGCAGGCAGCCGTCCTGAGCCGCCCCGACGGCGCCCAGCTCGTCCTTCTGGACCGGCACGACGAACGCGACGGCTTCCTCATCGCCGCCATCGCCCCTCGCGCCCTGCCCGACGAGGCGTACCGCGCCGTCCCCGAGCCCAACGGCATCGCCCTAGCGGACGACCCGTTCCTTAGCGCGGAACAGATCGCCGGCGACCTGCTCGCCCGCTACGACAGCGCGCTCGCCCAGGTCCGGCACAACGCCCTGGGCGGCATCCAGCCCTCCCAGGCCGACCGGGTCGTCCTGACCTGGCAGCAGGACGGCAGCGTCGCCACCGCACCCGTCGACGACCGTGCCGGCGCGATCCTCGTCGCCCACGGCTTCGTCCAGGACCCGCAGAGCGGCATCTACCGCCTCAGCGGTGACGACACCAGGGCGCAGGCGCGCGCCCTGCGCGAGATCGGCCCGCAGCTGGACGCGCTCGGCATCGGCACCGCCCTCCAGCACCCCGCAGGCCGGACCGCGCCCACCTCCGCCCCAGCCTCCATGCCGCCCTCTCCGGCCGGCAGTCGTGCGCCGGCCACCAGGGCTCGATGAAGCAGACGGAGCCCGAGTTCTGGGTGCTGGAGTACATCACCATCACCAAGGATCCCCGCACTTCTGTTGGGGTGCCAAGCACGTCGTGCACTGTCGCAGTTCGCAGGTCCACTCACCCGAGTGAGACAGCCGCTGTAGGGGTGTCGTGCACGTCAGGGCGGGACAGAATGACGCGCGTCAGTCCTGGTCGGGGTCATACTCGAACACGTACTTGAGGGAGTCGAAGGTGCGTGCCGTGATGCCCTCAGCATCGCTCGGGTTGATAGGCCGAGTGCTTGCGGCGGCTCCTGCGGTGTAGTTCGCGATGGTGCGACCGGTCCCGTCTTCCACGGCAAGCAGTGCCGGAACCGCAGTGCCTCCATGGGCAATGAGCACCGCGACGCCGTCCCTGTAGTGCAGGGAGAGCATCCCCACATCTGCGGGGTCGACATCCTCCACCGGCCTGATGAGTCCGCCGTCTTCCGACGAAGTCTGCTTGTCGGTCATGGTCTTCCCCTTTGTCGTCGGGATCTCACAGGCTGTAACTGATCCTGCCACGCCCTGACCGGCCCCAAGCAGCGAACTGGGCGATGATCCAAACGAAACGGCCTAGACGGCGCGGCCACCCGGAGCCTTCCAGCTGTCCCGGCAACCGCGCGATACAAGGGAAGCAAGAACGCAACGTCGAATACGTGCGCGACACCTGTCGCGCTGCGCGCGGGCACCTCCGCCTTTCTGGTCAGCCACAACCCGCGCAACGCCAACGACTACGGGCCAGTAGCCATACAGAAGAAGTCCAGCCTGGTCGTCGCCATCGGCGGTACCGAGAAGGCGGCGGACATCCTCCAGCGAACCGGCGGCTTCCTCTCCGCTGCCGGACCGCGCGGTGATTACCACCGGCTTCCCCACGGCCTGCCCGTCGAGCAGCAGCGCCTGAAGGCGACCACCGCCTCGCACGCCCTGCTCGCCGCCGGTCACAGCGTCCACCTCGACCCCGCACTGAATGCGCTGGCCACACCGGACGGCGAACGTGACGCGGCCCTGCGCTACCTCGCCCATCTCGCCGAGCGGGCCTCTGCTGCCAAGACCGGCAGTTCGGTGGCCGAGGTGCTGACCGAGATCGCCGCCCCGGTCAACGGGCTGCTGCCCCTCACCAGGGAAGTGGTCGTCCGGGCCTGGATCGCCACCAGTGATCTCCAGGGGACTTCCCCCGGCGAGGAACCCGAACCCCTCGCCCGGCTCGGGGACACTGCCAGCTCCATGAGCCAGGCCGCGCACGTGATCCTCCGCGCCCGCAACCACGCCGCCCGCGCTCCGCAACCGGCGGCCCCCATACCGCCGCCGAGCACCGCCCAGCCCTCGGCCTCCCGCCGCCGTTGGCCCCGGAGAGATATGCATGGCCAACCTGGCCGACGAATACGGCACGGACGTCGAGATCTACATCAAGGCCCTGACGACCACCATCCACGCCGACACCCCCACCGGCGCCCCCGCCAAGCTCCACGACCTGCTGGAACAGCTCGGCCTCGAACGCCACGAATACCCCACGGGCGGGCCGCTGTACATCTGGCACACCGTGCCCGCATACCTGGGCGCCGACGAGCAGAAGCGCCTGGCGACCCGCGCCATCCCCGCTCTTCTCCTGGCCGGGTACGAGGTCAACTGCACGCCCGATGTCTTCGACGAAGCCACCGACCGGCAGGCCGTGCACGATGTCCGCTCCCGTGCTGCCCGCCCTGCCGCGCAGCATCCGGCACCGGCCGGCTCCCCCTCGCGCCCCGCACCGGCCCGGCGCGCCTCGTAAGGCCGCCCGGGCGGTCCCGGCGCCCGCGGGGCCGTCCACCGCACCGCTCAATCCCCGGAGAAACCCGTAGCAGCCCGCACACCCCCGCCGATCAGCCACCGGCTCAAACCCCGACTCGCGACCGCGCTGTTCCGCCGCTATCTGCGCGCCTGTATCCCGACTGGCCCGGACCGCGCTTCCCCGCTGGTCGGCGCCCGCCCGGAGGCTGTCCTCGCCGAGACGCAGCGCGTCGGCCACCGCCACCACCACTGACCGTCCCCCTGACCCGGAGGAGCATGTCCCACCCCGCCCCCTATCCGGTGAGACTGGCCGACGAGATCACACGCCAGCTCGGCCAGCTCGCCGATCACCTCTCTCAGCTTCCCCCTCCCCAGGCCGCGCAGGTCATCGCCCGCGTTCTCGACCCGGACGCCGGAGTCCTCGGCGGCGTCGCCCACCTCGTCGCCACCGGCAGCGTGTTCGCCAAGGACCAGGCCGAACGAGGCGCCCTCCCCGCGGAGGTGTGGCTCGCTCTGGGCCGTGCCTCGAACGAACTGCACGACGTCGCCCTCGACCTGGACGAACACAAGGGCACCTTTCAGCGCGTCGGCACCCAGCTCGCCACCACCGCGGCGAAGCCCCCGGCACCCGCACCGCTCGTCGTGCGGCGGCGCCGGTGAAGAAGAAGCAATGGCAGGGCTGGGGGCCAGGCGAACAGGCCGAGCAGCACTACCTCGTCCAGCCCCGTGCCGTCGCCGGCGGCGGCGACGTCCGGCACGTCTCGGAGTTCCTGCGTGCCTCGGGATGGCGGGACAGGTCCAAGACGAACGGCCCTCTGCTCATGGAGAGCCCCGACCGCACTGTCCGTGTCGCCTACGACCCCTACGTCCTTCCCGGCGGGTGGACCGTTCACGGCAGAGCGGACGGCCCCAACGGCGAGTGGTCGGCGCACCTGGGCCGGCAGACCCCGGTGGAGATCGTCGCCGGTCTGACCGACGCCCTCACCCGTTCCCGCTCCGCCCACGCTCCCAACGTCTGGGCACCGTTGGAGGAGCAGAACTGGCACACGCGTTTCGAGGGCGAGCACTACACCGCGACCAGCCCCGGCGGTGCCGCGTGGATGCAGTACCACCACAGCTCGGACGGCGCGGCGGTGTGGTGGACCGGAGCGAAGGACAAGCAGGGAAACGGCTGGACGGCCAACTTCACGCCGAACACGCCGATGCACCTGGTGCAAGCCTTTTCGGCCGAACTCGCCAACCCGGATCCCGTGATGCGCCCGCGCGGGCGCGTCCCGCACAGCGCACAGATCCGCACCTGGTCGGTCTCCGTCAAGCCCTCCCAGCTCCGTGCGTGGCAACAGGCCCGGATCACGGCTGCCCGCGCCGCGACCTGGGCCCGCAACAGCGCCCGAAGCACACGGCCACGCACCAGCGCCCGTCTCTATACCCACGCCGGCGGCGCCCGGACCCGCCGTTGACCCGATGCCCGTCCCAAGGAGCCCGATGCCCGCACTCACCCCGGACACCATCCGCACCGCTACCGAGACCCTGTCGGACCTCACCGACTACCTGCGCGAGAACCCTGACCCCGTGGAGGCCCTCGCCCTCGTCGAGCCCCTTCTCGATGAGTACACGGGCCTGCCCGTTCAGCTGGCCGACACCCTGCGCGCCCTCGCCCGTGCCTTGCAGGAGGCCCCGGACGTCCCGCGCACCGCGCAGGTCGACCTTCTGATCACCGAGTTGCGCACGGCCGCGTGGGAGCAGGCCGACCAGCACACCCTCCACTACGTCCTGGACGACCTCCGCGACCTGTACGGCAGTGCCGGCGGGAGCGAGCCGGGGTGCTGCTGGTGCCGCTGAGCGAACGGCAGCTCGCCGCGTACGCCGACAAGCACGCCGGGCGCATCCCGTTCGACACCAGCCCCCGCCACCTCGCCGGCCCCGGAGACGCCCGCCACGTCACCCACGGTCTGGCTGCCGCCGGATGGAGCGTCGTCTCCGACCCCCTGAGTGCCGAGGTCGTCCTGCGCAGCCCCGACCTGCGCCACCGCCTCCAGTTCGACCCGCAGTCCGCCACCTCTGCGTGGTGGCGGCTGCGGGCGGAGCCCACCGACACCGAGCCGGGCTGGTACGCCGAGTTCGGCGAACTCGTGCCCGCCGAGGTCCTCGCTGGCTTCACGGACGCCCTCGTCGTCCCGCCGCCACAGCAGCCGGACCCGTGGCAGCCGGTGACCTCGGCGGGGTGGCACCGCGACTCAGACGGCACAGCGCGCTCGCCAGACTCCATGTGTCACATCGAACTGCGCCCGTTGAGCGAATTCCGCGACCGGCCGTCCTGGCACGTCGAGACCCGTGAGCCCGGCCACGGAGAGTTCCACGGCCCGCGCATCTGGCACGCCTACTTCGACGAGCACACACCCGCCCACCTGGTCGGATCGTTCCTCACCGCGCTGGCCGACCGTAGCCCTCTCCAGCGCGGCATGTACGACCGCACTGGCCACTACAGCGCTGTGCAGGAGCCCAGCCCGCTGCGCCCACAGCAGGTGGTCGACGCCCACGCCGCGCGCCTTAAGTCCGTCCGCGCGCAGGCACGCTCCGCCCGTCGGCAGCAGACGAAACCCGCGACGACCCCGGCGAACGTCGGCCCAGCCCAGCCGGCCGCTCGCCGCTGAACCGACAGGACTCCACCTCATCTCCACCGACCACCGCGCACACCGCGACTTCCTCCGTCACCTCGACGACTATCTGAGCGACAGCAAGAAGATCCTCGACGCCTGGGACGCTTACTCCGACGAGCACACCGACCTCGACGGATGGCCTTACGACGACCACGCCTACGGCATGCGCGCGAGCCAGCGCGACGCCGACACCCTCACGGCGTTCGAGCCGCTCCGCTACGGCGCCCGTCACCTGCTGGCCACCGCCGAGACACAGCTGGCCCAGCTGCCGGAGAACACGGTGCAGAGCCGCTGGGTCTACCAGTTGGGCGTCCTGCGCGACGCCCTCGACCGGCTCGACGAACTGCACGAGCAGTGGCTGGAGACCCGAGACGCTCTCCCCGCCACCGCCAAGCCCGGCACCGCCGACTTCGACGACGCCCTCGCCGAGCATCACGCCGAATCGTGGAGCTACCTCGATGACTGGGCCACTCACGGCAAGGCGCTCCGGGAGATCAACTCCGCCGCTCGCAAGGCCCGTTCGCCTCTGGCCCCCATACCGGTCCCCGCACCCGTCCGGCGGATTGCGGCACGGAAGTGAGCATGCCCCCGGCTACCGAGACCGTCTAGGTCGGCTTCATCGCGTCACTTCGCTCGCGGCGGTGATCCCGCCTGGATCACCGTCGCCCTCCACCGTGCCTGCGGCTGGAGTCATGGCAACGACCCCCTGATGCCGCGCGTCCTGCTCGACAGCCCCGACCAGAAGGCCCTCCTGCGCCTGGAGCCCGACCTTGACGGACGGTGGTGGACCTTGAGCCACGCTGCGGAGCCGGACAAGCCCGCCTGGTACGCCAGCTTCGGCGCCCGCACCCCCGTCGAACTGATCGCCGCTGTCACCGACGCCCTGACCGACCCGGCCCCAGCCGCTGACGCGCCCACTGATCCGTACGAGCCGCTCCAACAGAGCGGCTGGATGCCCGACTCCGCGGACAACGCCCTTGTGTCACCCGACCGCATCGCTTACGTCCAGCGGCTGGGCAGCGCGGAAGAACCGGGAGCCTGGTTCGTCACCTCCACACTCGGTCTGGACCGGCCGGTGTGGCAGGCCCGCTTCGGCGCGCACACCCCCGCCCATCTGGTCGCCGCGTTCACCCGTGCACTGGCCGATCCGAAGCCCCTGCACCGCCCCGACAGCGGGCGCAGTCTGCCGACCCTCGACCCGAACGTCGTCACCCGCCGGGCCACGAACGTGCTCGCCGTGTACGTCGCCGGCGCGCTGGAACAACGCGTTCACTCCCTCGCTGACCGGCACACCACCGCGCCGACGGTCGCGATCCCCTCACGGCAGGCACCGCCGAGGCACAGCCGCAGCCGCTGACCCTCACCTCCCCGCCCGGAAGCACGTAGCCCTTGCCCCCCTCCTCCTCCAGCAGCAACACCGACGGGTACGACCTCGTCCTGCGCCTCCTCCTTGGCGTGCTCGCCGTCGTCGTCCCCCTGTCCCACCTGGCCTGGCTGTCCGGCAACATCACCGCCTACCTCACCGGCACCGCCTGGGCCCCCTACCAACCGACCAACGCCCTGCTCCACCCCGAGCAGGTCTGGCCCGACGCAGGAGAAACGTCCCTGCTGATCGGTGCCCGCATCGTCCCCGTTCTCCTGCTCCTGGCCCTCGGAGTCTGGGCGGGCGTCCTATGGGCCCGGCACAAGAACCGAAGCGGCGGCCGGAAGAAGAAGATCACCGACATGGCCAAGGCCCGGGACATCGAGCCGCTGATGGCCAAGGCGATCACTGACAAAGCTCGCTCCCTGCGCCCAAGCCTCAAGGACAGCAAGCACATCGACGCGAAGGACACCGGCATTCTTCTCGGCAACCTGCAGGGCAGCCGCCACGAAGTACGGATGGGATTCGAGGACGTCGCCGTCGCGATCATGGCGCCCCGGTCCGGCAAGACCACCTCGCTCGCCATTCCGTCCATGCTCAGTGCACCCGGCCCGGTCCTGCTGACGTCGAACAAGGCCGCCGGCGACGCCTTCACCACCGCCTACGAGGCGAGGGCCCGGGCGGGGGCGGTGTGGACCATGGACCCCCAGCAGATCGCCCACGCCGCCCGCGAGATGTGGTGGAACCCCCTCGCCAGCGCGACCACCCTGGACGGGGCGAACCGGCTCGCCGGTCACTTCCTCGCCGCCTCGGTAGACGCCTCCCAGCAGGGCGACTTCTGGTCGAAGGCCGGCAGCAACATCCTGTCCCAACTGCTCCTGGCCGCAGCACTCGACAAGCGGCCCATCACCGACATCATGCAGTGGCTCGCCTTCCCCGCCGACCGCACTCCGCTGGACATCCTGCGGGACCATGGCTTCGCCGCCGTCGCCGCTCAGCTCAAGGGCACAGTCGAAGGGCCGCCCGAGACCCGGGACGGCATCTACGAGACCGCCCGGCAGTACGCCTCCGCGCTGCTGAACTCCGAGATAGCCGCGTGGGTGACACCGCAGAAGGACGTCCCGGAATTCCGGCCGGAGCAGTTCGTCACCTCCACCGACACGCTGTTCCTGCTCAGCAAGGACGGCGGAGGCGGAGCCTCGGCGCTGATCGCCGCGTGCGCAGACTCCGTGATGCGGGCCGCGACCGCGCAGGCCGAACGCGCAGGCGGACGCCTCGACCCGCCCATGCTCGCGATCCTCGACGAGGCCGCCAACGTGTGCAAGATCAGCGACCTGCCGGATCTGTACTCCCACCTCGGCAGCCGCGGAATCATCCCGATCACCATCTTGCAGTCCTACCGCCAGGGCCAGAAGGTCTGGGGAGACGCCGGCATGGACGCCATGTGGTCTGCCTCGACCGTCAAGGTCATCGGCTCCGGCATCGACGACCCCGACTTCGCGGACAAGCTCAGCCGCTTGATCGGCGACCACGACGTGGAGACCACGTCCACCTCGCACTCGGAGTCCGGTACGTCGACCTCTGTCAGCATGCGGCAGGAGCGGATCCTGCCCGCCGACGCGATCCGCGCCCTGCCCAAGGGCACCGCACTCTGCTTCGCCACCGGCATGCGCGCCGCCATGCTCGACCTCCGGCCGTGGTACCGGGAGCCCGGCGCGGAGGAGCTGTCCGCGGCGTCCGCCCGCGCGTCGCAGGCGATCACTGCCCGCGCCGTGGCGAAGCACGCGCCGACGCAGTCCGACTTCGGGAAGGCCGTGTGAGGGACGCCCCGCTGCACCTGGTGCCGGTCCGCTCACGCCAGGCGAAGGACTTCGTGCGCACCTGGCACCGCCACCACCCACCACCCACCACCCGCAGGACAGATCTTCGCCGTCGGCGCCGCCGACGAGACCGGCACCCTGCGCGCCGTCGCCATGCTCGCTGACGCCCACGACCAGGCCCAGCGCTCAGGCCACTCACGACCGGAGCGCCACCACTCCCGTGGCCTCCCGGCCGTCACCGGCCACACGCCACCGCTGACCTGCAGCGACAGCCCGGCCGCCGAGAAAGGCACCCCCTGGCCACCACCGACTCCCTCCACGCCCTCCTCACCCAACCCCGAAGCGCCCTCGGCGTGTTCGTTCCCGCCGGACTGCACCCGCCCCACGCCGAGCGCCGTCATCTCGACCAGATCGCACGGGCCGGTGCCGACCTGTTCGAGGTCGGCCTCGCCCACCATGACGCCGGCCTCGACGGACCCGTCATCCAAGCGGCCTACCGCCGCGCCCTGAGCCGCGGGAACGTCCTCGACCACACTCTCCGCGCGGTCGAGCATGCCGCCGGCCTGCGGCCGACCGTCGTCATGACCTACTGGGAACCCGTCAGCCGGCACGGCCCCGAACACCTGGCCCATCTGTTCGCCGACGCCGGTGCCGCCGGCGTGATGGTCGTCGACCTGCCCAAACCACCAGGCAGCCCGCTGGCAGGCCGCAGCGAAGGACGTGAACCTCCACACCCCACGCCTCGTGCCGCGCCACACAGCTGACACCGACCTCGCCACCGTGGCCGCCGACGCGTCGGGATGGCTCTACGCGCCCGCCAGTACGGCCCCCACCGGCTACCGCGGCCCGCTCGACATCCCGGCACTCGCCGACTTCACGAAACGCCTTCGCGCCGCGAGCCCCCTGCCCGTCGTATCGGGCGTAGGGATCTCCACCCCAGCCCTCGCGGCACGCGTCGCCCTGCTGGTGAACGCCGTCGTCATCGGCACCCCCGTCGTCCGCGCTCTGACCACCGCCCCCGAGCAGGCATCAGCACTGACCGCCGCGTTCGCCCAAGCCCTGAACCCACACACCGCCACGGAGCCTCGTGCCTGACCCCACCACCCCGGTCCCGGCCCTCGCCCAGATCGCGTCCGACGCGTCCGCCCTGCACCGAGCCCTGCGCGTCCACCCCGCCGACCGTGCATCCGTACTGGCCACGCGGATCAATGACGCCCAGCAACTCGCCGGCACCGCCCTGCGGCTGTTCCTCACCCTCGGCCCGCGGGCATCGCAGCCCACACCCACGGACCTGCTGCTCCTTCACCAGGTCGCGCAGATCGCCAAGGCCGCCCAGGACGCCGGAGCCGAACTGGCCGCTGCCCTGGCCCGCGGCGTGGAGAACCAGCGCCGCCAGGCCGACGCCGCATCAGGACGGGTCGTCCTGGTCGGGCCGACGCCGCAGCAGTTCATCGAGTCGGCCATCGACCTCCTCGACCGCATCCCCGCCCTCTGCCACGCCATGTCCCGCGACCGGCCGATTTCCCCCAACCGCTGACGCGCCAGCGCAGTGAGGGCGCACCCTCCCGTTTCCTTACTTCCAGGACAAACCATTTCAGATCAGCCCCGATTTCGCGCCCTTTCTCTCGGCGCCGGAGTTCAATCCAGCACCCTCCTCGCCCTGTCGGCCGAGGGTGCCCTCCCGAGGGTCGACTACGCCATTTTCGCCGACACCGGCTGGGAACCCGAAGCAGTTTATGCCCACCTTGACCGGCTGGAAGAAGAGATAGCCGCGCCCGCCGGAATACCGGTACTGCGCGTGTCGGCCGGAAATATTCGCAGTGACGCCCTAAACCCGCATCATCGGTTCGCATCCATGCCCCTCCACATTCTCAATAAGGACGGGCAGCCTGGAATGACCCGGAGGCAGTGCACTGGTGCATATAAGGTAAAGCCGATAAAACAGAAGGTGCGCGAACTACTCGGGCACCCCTATCCTGCCCGCATCCCGAAGGGGGTGTTCGTCGAACAATGGGTGGGAATATCGACCGATGAATTTCACCGCGCCAAGGACGCCGACGTCAAGTACATGCGCAACAGGCATCCGCTTCTGGACATGTCCTGGAGCAGGGCCGACTGCATTCGTTACCTGACCTCGCTCGGTCTCGCCGATACACCGAAATCGAGTTGCCTTGGGTGCCCGTTCCACGGAAATGCGCAGTGGAGGCACATCAGGGACACCTCTCCGTCCGAGTGGGCGGACGTCGTCGAATTCGACGAAGCTATCCGGCAGGGCAATGCCCGCGCCAATGCGTCGGGCAGCCGCCTGCTCGGCGAGGCATTCCTGCACCGCTCCCGCGTCCCGCTGAGCGCGGCGCCGATCGACCACGTCACCCGGGCGGAGCGGGCCGCCCTGCGGATCAGCGCGGACGAGGCCGACGTACTGGAGAACGGCGTCGAGGACGGCTGCTCGCCCTGGGCGTGCCGCGGCGACGCCGATGCACTGACGCAGGACGACTTCGGGCTGGCCACGTGATTCTCGACCTCTTCGCGGGGCCGGGTGGCTGGAGCAGGGCGCTGCACGTCCTCGGCGTACGCGACGTCGGACTGGAATGGGACCAGTGGGCATGCAAGACCCGCTCTGCGGCTGGCCAGTTGACCATTCGGACCGACGTGGCGATGTATCCGACCTGGCCCTTCATCGGCCGCACCCGCGGAGTGATCGCATCCCCGCCGTGCCAGGCGTGGAGCATGGCCGGCAAGCGGCTCGGACTGCTCGACCAGCCGCTGGTGCACGCGGCGGTCGAGGACCTGGCCGCCGGACGCGACACCCGCGAACGCCTCCTCGCTGCGTGCCGCGACGAGCGCTCCCTGCTCGCAGCCGAGCCCATGCGCTACCTGCACGCCCTCAACACGGTCGGCGAGCCCGACTGGGTCGCCATGGAGGAAGTGCCGGACGTCCTGCCGCTGTGGAAGCAATACGCCGCCGTCCTGCGCGGATGGGGGTTCTCCGTCTGGTACGGGATCCTCAACGCCGCCGACTTCGGCGTTCCGCAGACCAGGCGACGGGCGATCCTCCTGGCCTCCCGCGTCCGTACGGCGCAGCCGCCCACGCCCACGCACTCCCAACTCGCCGAGCCGGAATCGCTGTTCGGTCCGGGCCGCGCCCGCTGGGTCAGCATGGCCGAGTCCCTGGGATGGGGCGCGACCGACCGGCCCGTCCCCACGGTCTGTGCAGGCGGTGGCCCCGGCGGCGGACCCGAACCCTTCCCGTCGGGCTCCCGCAAGACGCTGTCCGACGCCCGGGATCGCGGCACCTGGATGCCCCGGCCGGACGGAGTGGTCCTGCAGTCCCGCCGCGAAGGCGCCGGATGGGCGGCCCGCCACGGCACACGCGAGAACCGGGCCGCCGACGCGCCAGCGCCGACGTTCACCGCCGAGGCCCACCGCTGGTCCTGGTCCCTGCGCAGCAACAACCAGGCCAACGCCACCGTCCGTCCGCTGTCTGAGCCGGCAGGCACGCTGTTCTTCGGGCACCGCGCCAACGAGTGCACCTGGGTCGCCGAGCCCGCCTCACCTCCGGCCAAGGACACCGACGCGCCCGCGGTTCCCGAGCCGATCCGGATCACCGCCCGCGAGGCCGGCCTTCTGCAGACCTTCCCCGCCGACTACCCCTGGGCCGGAAACAAGGGCCAGCAGTTCTCCCAGATCGGCAACGCCGTACCGCCGTTGCTCGCCGGCCACCTCGTCGCCCCACACCTCGGCGTCACCCTCGGCCCCGACGACTTCACCCTCGCCGCCTGATGCCCCACGCCCCCGAACCCGACGAAGACGACCTCGACGCCATCGCACCGCCCCAGCCGGTGTTCCACGTCGAGCAGGCCCTCCTCGGGGCCCTCCTCCTCGATCCGCACCGTCTCAGCGACGTGACCGGCATCGCCGCCGACTCGTTCTCCACCGCCGCGCACTCCGCCCTGTACGCCGCGATCACCACCGTGCCGCCGCCCGACCCCGCCGAGCACGCGAAGAACACCAAGTGGCTCGACCGCGTACTCGCCACAGGTCGCGAGCAGGCACGCGGACTGACCGCCTCCTACCTGCACACCCTCGTCCAGGTCTGCCCCTGGCCCAGCCACGCACCGGCCTATGCCCGGATGGTCGAGGCGGAACACGCCCGCCGCCGCCTGCTGACAGCCACCGAACGCCTCGCCCAGACCGTCCACGACGCCTCCCTCCCGCACCCCGTCCAGACCGTGCTCGCCAAGGCCGACGCGCTCGCCGCGGTCGTGGACGACATCGCGGCCCGCTTCCCGCCACGCGCAGGCGTGCTGCCCCGTACCACGGCACCGCCGCCGCCCGCCGCGCCCGGCCACACGGAGGCCGTCGAGGAGGAGCAGATACTGCTCGCCACCGCCACGGCCTACCCCTCCGACATCGACTCCGTCCGGTGGCTGCTGCCCGACGACCTCACCCTGCCGCTGCACGCCGGCCTGTGGCAGTGCCTGACCGCCCTGACCCGCCGCCGCGAACCCGTCGACCCCGTCACGGTTCTGTGGGAGGCACAGCAGCGCGGTCTGATGGACGACGGCAGTGAACCGGGCGAGGTCCTCCGCCTGCTGGCCGAACCGGCCGGTTCGGTCGAGCACTGGGGCGAGAGGGCCCTGCAGCGTTCCCTCCTGGCCACGGCCGAGCACACCGGCCGGCGTATCGAGGCGTATGCCGGCGACCCGGCGAATACACCGTTCCAGCTCGTCGTCGGCGCCCGCCGCGCCCTCGCCGACATCAGCGCTGTCCGCACCCGCTGGCAGCACGCCACCGGAACCGCCCCGCCACAGCGGCGGCGACCGGCGCCCATCACCCGCGCCGGCCCGCCGACCACCTCGGCCGCGCACACCGTCCGCTCCACACGAGCAACCCGATAGACCGCCTACGCCGGTGGCCGGACCCGAAGGCCCGGCCACCGGCAAAGGAGACGACACCCCAACGTGACCCCCGCCATCGACGCCCACGTCCGCCTTGACACCCACCCCACTCATCCCAGCGCCGTGACCGCCGTCCTGACCGGAACCCAGGCCCGCGTCGCCCTCATGGGCCTGGAGGCAGCCGACTGGACCGTCGCCGCCGACAACGTCCTGGTCCTGGCCCGCATCGATCATGAGGAGCCCTACTGGGCCGAGGACGCAGCCAAGCACCTGATCGCCGAAGGCATCACCGTCGAGATCGCCCCTCGGCTCCGGGAGGCGATGGACGAGGAATGGACCTGGCCCAACTACCCGATGCCGTGGTGCACCCGCAGCGAGATCCGCGAGGTCTCCAACGCGGCCCAGAAGATCCACGACGACATCTGCCACGGCCAGCTCCTCATCCACGCCCACGCCCACGACGCCCACACCACCGTCGCGGTCGGCAGCTACCTCCACCGAGGCGGCAAGTCCGTCTACCTCCACGGCGAGGATCACCTGCGCCAGGTCGCCGATACCTTCGACTCACCCGCACAGGCCCTGCTCGCCTTCGAGAAGGTCCACGCGGCCGAGATGCGCCCCGGCCCGGCGCCCCTGACCGACACCGAACGCGCCGCCATCGAGGCCCGCTCCGTCTTCGACGTCACCGCGGCCAAGTCCGAACCCTCCCGCCCGGAGCCGGAGACCGTCCCCGTCTACCTGGCCGATGCCGGCGACCACGACGCTCTCCTCGACGCCTTCATCGACGCGCACGGCGAGTTCGAGAAGTGGCGGACTTGGTCGGATGAGACAACCCACGCCATCCACGAGTCGCAGACCCTGCGCATCGAGCGCGTCCACGAAACCCCCGCCCACGAGACCGCGTGGACCGTAGCCGCCTACGAGACACCCGTCTCCGACCGCATGTGGGTCCTCACCGCGACCGGCGCAACCCCAGCCCCAGTGCTGCAGGAGCTGCTGACCCACCTCGCCGACGGCGACAGCTGGGACACAGCCATCGGCACACCCGTGGACGAGAAGATGGTCACCGCGGCCACCCAGCCGCTCTCCGACGCCGGATGGAAGCACACCGTGGACGGGCGATGGATCCGCTGGACATCCCCCGACGGTGACGCAGGCGTCCAATTCGACGCCTTCACCGCACAGCACCCGAGTCAGAACCTGGCCACCTGGACCGTCTGGGCCGGCCCCGGTCCGGACCGTCCCACCTGGGCCATCACCGCGTCCCCGCACACCCCGAGTTCGCTGCTGGCCGATCTCTCCGAGACCCTCGCCCACGAGACCGGCACGCGCCAGGCCCAGCCGAGCCGCGAGCACAGGCCCCGCCTCGCCACCAGTGCGCCAGCCGCTCCGGCGATCGCGGCCGGCCGAACCGCCAGCCGTTCACGCTGATCATCGGCGCACACGAGCGGGGCAACATAGCGCGGGATCGCCGGTTGGCCAAACCGGCGATCCCGCGCACCATAGATAGTCCACCGCCACCCCCCGCCCGCACGTCGAAAGGCACCCACCTACGACCGCATATACGGCACGAAGCGCAGCCCGCCAAGTCGGCGGCAGGGACATCCGATCACGCCGCCGCGTAGCTTGCCCGGAACAGATCCCGCGCCCGCTCCACGTCCATCGGCGTACGGAGCTGTACCTCCAGATCACCCGTCCCGTGGTGACCGAGACCGGACACGTCCCAGGTGAAGCCCGGAACAAGGTCGACATCCTTCGGGTCGACCTTCAGGTAAACCAACAGCTTGCTTCGCTGCGGAGGGCACAGGCAGGCGAAGTTCCGCAGCCGCTGATACGCCCGGTAGGTCTTGCGCTCAACCCTGTCCACACCATCCCCAAGCCCGAGCAGGACCTCGTCGACCGCGCCCGCCAACTCCATCATTCCTGCGCCCTGGACGTCGGCCGCCGCCCGGGCAACCGCCTGGCGCCGTGCCCGACGGGCCACCTGCGTGCCGCCGCTCACGGAGGCCACGGTCTCAAGGCCGAGCAGGTCGCTGCCGAAGAGTCGGTAGCGGACCAGGTCGATCGATCGACGGTGCTCGCGCACGGCATGCACGTCGTAGCGGATGAAGTCGCCGGCGATGCAGATCAGGCGCGGGCCGCTCCAAAGGACCTGGGACGCGGCCGTCGCCCCGAGCCGGTCGCGGACCAGGTGCTCGAACTCGGCCCGGTGGTCCATCAGCCACGAGAGGTAGAACAAGCCCTGGTGGATGACGCCGGGGTCGACGCCGCGCTTGGTCTCGACGATGACCGGCGACCCGTTCTCGTCCAGCCCGAGCAAGTCGATTCGGCCCCCGTGGACCGGCCCGGTGCTGTACTCGCTCGCCAGGAACCGGACGCCCAGCATCGTCTCCATGTGCGCCTCGACGAGATCCTGCACATCCGCCTCGACGTCGGCAAGACGCGGCATGACCTCGGTCACGCCGCTATTCGTCGTGTGGAACAGCTTCAGGCCCGACACCTTCCCCTCCTCAGCTCGGAAATCAATAACACAGGGGAGGTGCAGGATTGTTTCCGCGAGGGGCTTCGGCCCTGTGAAGATGGTGTGAGAAGCTACGTCCGAGCCGCAGGGGCCCACGAACGTCCCACAGTTCCCAGGGATCTACGGGTCCCACATACGTCCCACAGGTTCCTGGGGCATGCGCATGGGATTTTACGTTTTCGCAGGTCAGCCCCCGTAGCTCAGTGGATAGAGCAGGCGCCTTCTAAGCGCCTGCTCCACCACCTGTCACAGCCTTGGCCATACGCTGCGCGTGACGGACCCCGCGGCAATGGATTGGTCGCTGTAGAGCGTCCATCCCAGCTCACCCCCGCCTTCGCGGGCTCCGGGCGAACGGGCGAGACACCCGCGCATGCGGCCCCAGACCGTCGCGGCGACACCGTTCCGCACACACGGGTCACATCAAGGAGTACCGTTTCGTTGCCACGCAACTGTCCCCACATACGAGGGGTTGACCCCTAGGGCACCTACGGCCGTGCTACGGCACCGCGTTGTTCCCCGTGTCTGCGGGGCTGTCTCCATCCGTTGAGTTATAGCATCACCTAAATTGCTACAACTAGGGAACCTGCGGCCGTGTGTTCTGCTTCCAGAAGGCTTGTGCAACATCACGGCAACAAGACTTTTAAGGTTCCCCTGCGAAGGCGCGCTCCATCCCCTACTCTCGGAGCGACCGGAAGCAGTGAGGCGCGCATCAGCTGCCCGCCTCACCCGGACCGGTGTACGCAAAAGGGCTGAGCCCGCCCCCCGGTCACACGAGGGAATACAAAGGGCCCAGCCCACCTCCAGCCGCAAGCAATGCATCAGGAGGTACATCAATGATATTCGAACGCACCAATGCTGGACAGGGCGACGGCCACTCGGCCGACGCTGGCCATTTACTTCTTGCTCTGGTCGCGGCGGCACCGCTCGCGCCAACGCCCGTTGCCCCGTGGGTCTGGGGGATTGCGGTGGTCGTGGTTGTGGTGGTCGTGGTTGTCGTTCCTAGGGTGAAGACATGGAGGCCGTGGGCCTGACTGTCGTTCCGCGCGGCAGCGCACGACAGTGACCCATTGATGGCGAAGTAGCACCATCGGGCGCGGGTGTGAGGGTGGGGCGGGTGGGCGCGGGCCAGGTTGGCGCACCCGCCCGCCTCAGATCCAGGGTGATCAGATATCGCCAAGTTTAGGCAATCTTCGACCTTTTTCGGAACTTCGCTCACGGTTGAGGGCCCAGGCATGTCGAATGCACGCATGAATCAAGATCGCCCCACGTCCGGGGCGCGCTTCGATCGCTTGTCCGTCGCTGCCCGGATGGCCTGGGGCAAGCACGAGCGAAGGACTGATGAGTGGCTTCCGTTGTGGCGACACATGGCGGACAGCGGCGCGGTCGCGGGGAAGTTGTGGGACGAGTGGGTCCCCGCCAATGTCAAGGCGCTCATCGCGGAGGTGTTGCCTGGGGGGATGGATGACGCGCGCCGCCTTGTGGTTTTCCTGGCGACCGCGCACGACATCGGGAAGGCGACTCCGGCATTCGCTTGTCAGGTGGACGGTCTCGGCGACCGTATGCGCACCGCGGGACTGAGCATGCCGTACCAGAAGGAGTTCGGCACCGATCGGCGGATGGCTCCGCATGGGCTTGCCGGGCAGTTGCTCATTCAGGAGTGGCTGTCCGAACGGTATGGCTGGAGCAGCCGGGCTTCGGGACAGTTCGCTGTCGTAGCAGGGGGTCACCACGGGACTCCGCCGGATCATCAGCAGATCCACGACCTGCGCCTGCATCCGCGTCTGCTGCGCACCCCGGGCCCCAGCGAAGCGAAGTGGCGCAGCGTGCAGTACGAGTTGATGGATGCCTGTGTGGAAGTCGCTGACGTGGGTGACCGGTTTCCGGACTGGCAGTCGGTGCGGTTGCCGCAGTCGGTGCAGGTGGTTGTGACCGCCGTAGTGATTGTCTCCGATTGGATAGCCAGCTCCGCCGAGCTCTTCCCCTATGATCCCTCGTCATGGTCTGGCGACAACAGCGGTGAAGAGCGGCGCCTCGGCGCGGCCTGGGCCGGGCTCGACCTCCCTGGGCCGTGGGCGCCGACACAGCCGACCCAGTCAGCGGCCGGCTTGTTCAAGGATCGCTTCGACCTACCTGACGGTGCTGTGATCAGGCCGGTGCAGGAGGAGGCCGTAGGGATGGCGCGGCGCATGCCCGCCGCCGGGCTGCTGATCATCGAAGCGCCGATGGGTGAGGGCAAGACGGAGGCGGCCTTCGCGGCAGCGGAGATCTTGGCGGCGCGGACCGGGGCCGGCGGTTGTCTGGTGGCGCTGCCGACCCGGGCCACGGGTGATGCCATGTTCCCCCGGTTGCTGAACTGGCTGGAACATCTGCCCTCCGACGGGCCCCGGTCCGTCGTCCTGGCGCACGCCAAGTCCGCGCTCAATGACGTATGGGCGGGGCTGCTGCGAGCGGAACACCGGACGATCGCCGCTGTCGAACCGGACAGCGCGGACACGGTCGCCGCCGCCGGGAAAGCCCGGAGGTCGAGCCCTTCTGGACTTCATGCGCACCAGTGGCTACGGGGGCGCAAGAAGGCCCTACTCGCCTCGTTCGCGGTGGGCACCATCGATCAGGTGCTCTTCGCGGGGCTCAAGAGTCGGCATCTGGCCCTGCGGCATCTCGCCGTCGCGGGCAAGGTCGTCATCATCGACGAGGCCCACGCCTACGACGCCTATATGAACGCCTACCTCGACCGCGTACTGGAATGGCTGGCGGCCTACCGGGTGCCGGTGGTGCTGCTCTCCGCGACCCTGCCCGCGAAGCGGAGGCGGGAACTGGCAGCCGCGTACGCCGGTCAGATACCCGGCGCGGACGACGTACGTACCGACGTACCCGATGACGCCTACCCCCTCATCACCGCTGCGGCACCTGGCGCCCCTGTTCTGACCGCGCGCCCGGCAGCCGCGTCGGGGCGCCGTACCGAGGTAGAGCTTGAACGGCTGGATGACGATTCCTGCCTGCTGGCCGAGCGGCTGGCGAGGGATCTGCGCGATGGTGGCTGCGCGTTGGTCGTGCGCAACACGGTGGACCGCGTACTGGAGACGGCAGAGCGCCTGCGGGAGCGCTTCGGCGCGGAGGCGGTGACGGTGGCGCACTCCCGGTTCATCGCCGCCGACCGTGCCCGCAACGACGCCGAACTGCTGACGCGTTTTGGGCCCGACGGCGATCGCCCCGCCGGACCGCATATCGTCGTCGCCAGCCAGGTTGTCGAGCAGTCCTTGGACATCGACTTCGATCTGCTGGTCACCGATCTGGCTCCGGTGGACCTCATGCTTCAGCGCATGGGACGGCTGCATCGCCACCCGCGGCCCCGCCCGGCCCCGCTGGCGCGGGCCCGCTGTCTGGTGACGGGTGTCGACTGGCAGCCCTCCGCTTCCAACTCCGCTGCGGACGCTGACGCCGGCCCACCGGAGCCCGTAGGAGGCTCGCTCGGTGTGTATCAGGGGCCGCACACCCTGCTGCGTGCACTCGCCGTCCTCGGTCCGCACCTCGACGGTGCGCCGCTGGTCCTGCCGGATCACATCAGTTCGCTGGTTCAGTGCGCGTACGGGGACGAGCCCGTCGGTCCCGAGCACTGGGCGACCGCTCTCGACGACAGCCGTCAGGCGTATCTGACCCGGCTGGCCGGGAAGCGGGAGCGTGCCGAGGTGTTCCGGCTCGGTCCCGTACGAAGGGCGGGGCGACCGGTGTTCGGCTGGCTCGACGCGAACGCCGGGGACGTGGACGACAGCCGCACCGGCCGCGCCCAGGTACGGGACAGCGAGGAGAGCCTGGAGGTGCTGGTCCTCCAGCGCCGAAGGGACGGCCGGCTCACCACCCTTGGCTGGCTTGACGGCGGGAGGGGCGGTCTGGAGCTTCCCGAGCACAGCCCTCCTGCGCGCCGCGCCGCCGAAGCCGTCGCTGCGAGTGCGCTGACCCTGCCCTGGCAGTTCTGCAAGCGGTGGGCGATCGACCGGACCATCGACGAGCTGGAGCGATTCCTTGTTCCGGCCTGGCAGGTAAAGGAATGCCCTTGGCTGGCAGGGGAGTTGCTGCTCGTTCTCGATGAGGATTGTCAGACCCGTCTGTCAGGCTTCGAACTCCGTTACAGCCGCGCCGACGGACTGCGTGTGACTTCCGTCGACACACCGGACGCAAAGGTGCTGGTCCCCATGTCGACGCCCTCCTTCGACCTCGTCTCCCAGCCCTGGCTTCCGGCGCAGCGCCTGGACGGGACGACAGTGGAACTGTCGCTGCTGGAGGTCTTCGCCCAGGCGCATGAGCTGCGGCGACTGGTGGGTGATCTGCCCACGCAGGAGTTCGCGCTGCTCAGGTTGCTGCTGGCGATCCTGCACGACGCTCTGGAAGGCCCTGCGGAGCTGGAGGATTGGGAGGAGTTGTGGCAGTCCGCAGAGCCTTTTGCCGCTGTTGTGGGCTACCTCGAACGGCACCGTGACCGCTTCGACCTGATCCATCCCGAGCATCCGTTCTTCCAGGTGGCGGGGCTGCGTACGGTAAAGCACGAGATCGCTTCGCTGAACCGAATCGTCGCCGACGTACCGAACGGCGAACCGTTCTTCGCGATGCGCCGGCCCGGCGTGGACCGCCTGGGCCTCGCCGAAGCCGCCCGGTGGCTGGTGCACACGCATGCCTTCGACTCGTCCGGGATCAAGTCCGGTATGGAGGGTGACGAGGAACGGGTCAAGGGGGGAAAGGTCTATCCGCAGGGGACTGGCTGGGCGGGCAACCTCGGCGGGGTCTTCGCCGAAGGCGTCACACTGCGCGAAACGCTGCTGCTGAACCTGATCGCGGCGGACGAGGACATCCTGGCTGCGGAACTGAAGAACGATCTGCCGGTCTGGCGCCGCGATCCGCTGAGTCCGGGCCCGTTGAAACAGGATCCGTCGATCCGTCGGCCTGCCGGCCCTCGTGACCTCTACACCTGGCAGTCGCGGCGACTGCTGCTGCACATCGGGGAAGACGGGGGCGAGGCTGTCACCGGGGTCGTACTGGGTTACGGCGACCCGCTCAGCCCGCACGACCGCTGGGCATTGGAGCCCATGACGGGCTGGCGTCGCAGCCCGGCGCAGGAGAAGAAGCAGGGCCGCCCCCTCGTCTACATGCCGCGTCAGCACGACCCCACCCGCGCGGCCTGGCGGGGGCTCGCGAGCCTGCTCCCCGCCCGGCGTTCGGCAACGGACGACGGGGGGCGGGGGACTGCGTCGAGCCTGGCTCCGGGGGTGGTGAAGTGGCTCGCGCTGCTGACCACGGAGGGGGTGCTCCCCGAAGGCTCACTGATCCGTACGCGCGTCGTGGGGGCGGTGTACGGAACCCAGCAGTCCGTGGTGGACGAAGTCGTCGACGACGGGGTCACGCTGCCCGTCGTACTGCTCCATCACGAACGCCCGGAGTACGGTGCCACGGCGGTCGACGCCGTCACGGACGCCGAGCAGGGCGTGAGCGCGCTGGGGCACCTGGCCGGGAATCTGGCGCGCGCCGCCGGCTCGGAGCCGGGCCCGGCCACGGAGACCGCCCGGGACCTGGGGTTCGGGGCGCTCGACGGTCCCTACCGGCAATGGCTGCGCAAGCTGGGGGATCATCCCGACCCGAACGCGGCCCACGCCGAGTGGCGGGCCACCGCACGCCGGATCATCCGGGGCCTTGGCCGACAACTGCTCGACGCCTCGGGACCGGCCGCCGCGGAGGGCCGGGTCGCCGATGTGCCGGGGGTCGGCAAGCGATGGGTCGACGACTCCCGCGCTGATCTGTGGTTCCGCAGTCGGCTCAACAAAGTGCTGCCCATCGACGACCCGCGTTCGCAGGGGCCAGGAAGCACACCGTAACTCCCCCAACCGCTCCTCTGAGCCCCGACGTTCCACCGGCATTTCGACCGGCATTTCCGTTCTCTTCCGACGATGACGCGACGGAGCTCACCGCATGACCACGACAGATCAACGGCCCGAGCCCAAGCAGCCCGCCGGCTCCCCCTCGTCCAGTCACCGGCGCGGCCCCGGTCCGGCCGGCCAGGCCGCGGCCCGCTGCATCTCACGGCTCCAGTCGCGTTACCGCAAGGACAACGCCGCCGCCGTGGCAGAACTCGCCAGGCTGCGACGCGGCGCCGGACGAACGGCGCACACGGTTCAAGAGCACTGGGGACTTGGAGGTCTGGAGGATCTCGCCGACGTCCTGGCCAAAGGGCATCCGGGCGTGCGGCGCGAGCACGCCGAGGAGGCGGTGTATCTCGCGGTGACCCTGTGGGCCCTGCACCAGCAATCCGCCCGAGACAGCGACATGCATGTCCCTGGTCAGACTCTGGGGCGCGCGGTCCGCACCTTGATGCGGAAGAGCCAGGCCGAAAACCAGGCCGACGCAGAACAGAACGAACCGCTGCGCACACGACTCGTGCGGGTCGGTACGGCCAACTCGATCGACTCGGTGGCCCTGCGACTGCGCGAGATCGTGTTGCTGCTGCGGGGTGCGGGGGTGCCGCTCGATTACGGGCGGCTCGCCGACCAGCTCTACCGCTGGCAGTCACCCCCCGAGCGTGCCGATGTGCGACGGGAGTGGGGGCGCGAGTTCCACCTCGCGGCCTGGAGCGGCAAAAACGCCCCGCAGGACGCCGAAAGCATCGGACAGGACGACGGCAGCAACCAGGAGTACGACGAGTCGGGAGAGTGACGTCCGGCATCTCCGGCTTCCGGGCCGGCACCCTTCCGCCCCCTCCACTCGCACACCGGCCACCGGCCACCGGCCCTCGACCATGACAAGGAACTGAAACCCGTGATCAGGACGATTCTCGACATTCACATCCTTCAGACCGTCCCACCGAGCAACCTCAACCGGGACGACACCGGAACGCCGAAGAGCGCCGTCTACGGTGGCGTACGGCGGGCGCGCGTCTCCAGTCAGGCGTGGAAGCGGGCCACTCGCACGGCGTTCTCGGACCTGCTCGACGCATCGGAGCTGGGTGTCCGCACGAAAAAGGTCGCCGAAGTGCTGGCCGAGCGGATCAAGGCGCTGGACCCGTCGCTGTCCAAGGCCGCAGCCGTGGAACTCGCCGCCGAAACAATGCGGACGGCCACCGGCTCCAAGATCGAGGTTCCGAAGCGGAAGGCCAAGGACAGCGAGAACGGTGAAAGCGAACCCGCGCCGGAATCCGCGTATCTGATGTACCTAAGCGGGCGCCAGCTCAACGCCCTCGCCGCCTTGGCCGTCGAGGGCAGCAAGGGCGGCGACCCCAAGGCGCTCAAGGAGTTCCTCAAGACGAGAGAGAACAAGGCACGCGCCCGCCAGTTCGTCGACTCCGAGCACTCGGTGGACATCGCGCTCTTCGGCCGTATGGTCGCGGACTCGACCGATCTCAATGTGGACGCGGCCACCCAGGTAGCGCACGCGCTCAGCGTGCACGCGGTGGAGGTCGAGTCGGACTACTTCACCGCCGTGGACGACAAGAACACGGACGCCGAAATGGGCGCCGGCATGATCGGCTCCGTCGACTTCAACTCGGCGACCCTCTACCGGTACGCGGCGGTCGACGTCGACAAGCTCCACGAGAACCTGGGCCCCGCCCTGCGCGAGGGTGAGGACCTGCCGGCCGCCGATCCCACCCGGCGGGCCGTAGCCGCCTTCCTCGAAGGCTTCATCACCTCCCTGCCCACCGGGAAAATCAACACCTTCGGCAACCACACACTGCCCGCCGCGGTAATCGTCAAGCTCCGCTCCCGGCGCCCGATCAGCTTCGTCGGCGCCTTCGAGAAGCCGGTGGCGGCAGGCGCGGAAGGCGGTTTTCTGCGGCAGAGCTGCGAACAGCTCGCCAAGTTCGTACCCGACTTGGAAAGCAAGTACGGGCTCGGGCTGGGTGGGGGACAGAGCTGGGTGCTCCGGGTGGGCGAGGAGACGGAGGCGCTGGGTGTCCTTGGCACCGAGCTGGCACTGCCCGAACTCATCACGGCAGTGGCAGACGCCGTAGCCGCCAGGCTGGAGCCCAAGGAGCCCGAGGCACGCTCATGAGCACGAGCACGAGCGTGCTGCTGCTGCGGCTCGCAGGCCCCCTTCAGTCATGGGGCTCCGCTGCCCGCTTCACCCGCCGCACCACCGAGAACGCCCCGACCAAGAGCGGTGTCCTCGGGCTCCTGGCCGGGGCCCAGGGCCGTGCCCGGGACGCCGATCTCTCCGACCTCGCCGCGCTGGAGTTCGGCGTACGCATCGATCAGCCAGGCACCCGACTGCGCGACTTCCAGACCGCCCACAACGCCGACTCGGGCAAATCCATGCCATTGTCGGAACGCTTCTACCTCACCGACGCCGTTTTCGTGGCGGGCGTGAAGGGCGATGCCCGGCTGATCAACGCACTGTACGAGGCCCTGCTGGACCCGGTGTACCTGCCGTATCTCGGACGGCGCTCCTGCCCTCCGGCAGAGCCCATCACCATGAGGGAACCCCTGGCGGACGCCGACAGCCTCGAACAGGCGCTGCGCGAAGCCGAGTGGCAGGCGTCCCACTGGTACCGCGAGCGCCGCCGACAGCAGCCCAAAGAACTGGAACTGCTGCTCGATTGCCCACCCGGCCAGGAACCTGACGTCACGCAGCGCGATCTTCCGCTGAGCTTCGACCCGCGCCATCGGCATTACGCACTGCGGGGCATCCGAAATGGATCCGTCGCTCTGCCGGACCTCCCGCAGCCCTCACCACATGATCCGACCACCCTGCTCCAGCCCGCCGCACCGAGGACCACGTGATGTACCTGACCCGCTTCCGCGTCAACACCGGGCGCTCCGATGCCCGGCGGCTGCTTGGTTCCCCGCACCTCATGCACGGCGCAGTGAACATGTCCTTTCCCGAGCCGCCGCCCCGCGACGGTTCCGGGCCCCGGGTGTTGTGGCGCGTCGACCGCAACACACCCTCCGAGACACTGCTGTTCATCGTCAGCCCAACCCGGCCCGACCTCACTCATCTGGTCGAGCAGGCAGGGTGGCCTGCCGCGGCGGACGAGGCCGGGGCCGGGGCCGGCTGGAAGACTTTCGCGTACGGAGATTTCCTCAGTGCCCTCGCGAAGGGAGACTCCTGGGCATTCCGGCTCACGGCGAACCCCGTGCACAGCATCCACCACAAGCCGGACATGAAAGGTGAGCCCACCAAGCGCGCCGCGCACCGGACACCGCAGCACCAGATGCGGTGGCTACTGGAGCGGCAGGAGCGCGGGGGGTTCGAGGTGGTGCAAAAGCCTGCGGAGCGCCGGCTTCTGGAGCACGGCGACGAGCACGAGCTGATCGTCCGCGATCAGCGTCCCCTCCAGTTCCGCAGGGCACCCGGGACGGCGGCAGGCACGGGAGGACGCAGCGAAGTCCAGTTCACCAGCGTCACGTTCGACGGCCGGCTGCGCGTGAGCAATCCCGACGTCTTCCGCCGCACGCTCACTCACGGTCTGGGCAAGTCCAAGGCGTACGGCTGCGGCCTGATGACGCTCGCCCCGGTGCGGTGATCGATGAGTACGGTCAGCCGCCGTGGTGCCTCATCACCCCGTGAGCTCGCCCGGATCGGGGACCGGCTCTCCTTCGTCTACCTGGAGCGGTGCACCGTGCATCGCGACTCCAACGCCATCACCGCGGAGGACGCGGACGGAGTCACGCACATTCCCTCCGCCACCATCGGCACACTGCTGCTCGGTCCGGGCACCCGCATCACCCACCAGGCGATGGCAGTCCTTGGTGACTGCGGTGCGGGCGTGGCATGGGTCGGTGAGCACGGAGTGCGCTACTACGCCGGCGGACGGGCCCTGACCCGTTCCTCCGGCCTGGTCGAAGCACAGGCCACAGCCTGGGCGAACCGGCGCACCCGACTGGAAGTGGCCCGCGCGATGTACCGGCTGCGCTTCCCGGACGAGGACCCCGCCGGTCGTACCCGGCAGGACCTGCTGAGCATGGAGGGCCGCCGCCTCAAGGAGTGCTACCGGCGCGAGTCCACCCGCACCGGCGTCCCATGGCGTCGACGCGAGTACCACCGCAGCGACTTCTCGGCCGGAGACGCACCGAACCAGGGAGTTACGGCGGCAGCCCAGTGCATGTACGGAATCGCCCACGCCGTCGTCGCCGCCCTCGGCTGCTCCCCGGGCCTGGGCTTTGTCCACTCCGGTCACGAGCGTTCGTTCGTCCTGGATGTAGCCGACCTGTACAAGACCGATGTCGCCATTCCGGCAGCATTCGACGCAGCCACCGAAGGTGAGGAGGACGTCGCGGCACGGACCCGCCGAATGCTCCGGGACCGCATCAACGAGACCGGACTGCTCGACCGCTGCGTACGCGACATCAAGGACCTGCTCCGCTACGACGGCACACGCGACACGACCGACACCACCCAGGACCGCGTGACACTCCAGTCCGACGGCGACCTCCACGTTGAGAACGGCCGCAACTACGGTGACGAGATCATCTGGTGACCGTCATCATCCTCACCAACTGCCCGGCAGGACTGCGCGGCTTCCTCACCCGCTGGCTCCTGGAAATCTCCCCGGGCGTCTTCCTCGGCGCACCGTCCAAGCGCATACGGGAAGCTCTATGGGAGGAAGTCCGCCAATACGCGGGACAGGGCCGAGCACTGCTGGCCTACCAGACCAACAACGAGCAGGGCTATACCTTCGAAACCCACGACCACTCATGGCATCCCACTGACCACGAGGGACTGACTCTGATCCACCGCCCGAACCCGGGCGCACAGCGCGCTACTCAGAGGCAGGCGAGCGTCCCGCGACAGGGCTGGAGTAAGGCTTCCAAACGGCGGAAGTACGGTGGGAGTTAGACGACGACGCCGTCTCTGAAGCGTTTGGAAGGAAACGGGGCGGCTACGGCAAGCGGCCGGGAGATTCGCCCGGGTCACCCATAAAGGGATCAGAAGTCCGCTATGACGGAATCTACGAAAGTAAGCAAAAAGGGGCCCTTGCCCTCGTGAAGCCCCAGGTCAGCTCCTGTGATCCCCGCGCCTGCGGGGTTGGTCCCTCGGCTTCCTTTATCGGGGCCAGGTTCTTCCGGTGATCCCCGCGCCTGCGGGGTTGGTCCCCAGATCGCGGCGATCTACGGGGTGCCGCCGGAGTGATCCCCGCGCCTGCGGGGTTGGTCCCTCCCAGAAAGCCTACGAGATCTACAAGAAGCAGTGATCCCCGCGCCTGCGGGGTTGGTCCCTCGGGCGCCGACGTGGCATAGGCGGAGACGGTGTGATCCCCGCGCCTGCGGGGTTGGTCCCCCGAACATGTTCCGGGAACTGGCAAGCAGCGGGTGATCCCCGCGCCTGCGGGGTTGGTCCCGCCTCCGGTGTAGTCGCGGCCCCGCAGGTCGGGTGATCCCCGCGCCTGCGGGGTTGGTCCCCTCACGCCCGTACTCGTTCCGGATCGCCACGTGTGATCCCCGCGCCTGCGGGGTTGGTCCCACCGTCCACGAGGACCGTCTCGAAGCCCTTCAGTGATCCCCGCGCCTGCGGGGTTGGTCCCTCGCCATGAACCCGGTCATCGCCGCCGGAGTGGTGATCCCCGCGCCTGCGGGGTTGGTCCCTTCTCCAGCGCTCTCGCCATGCCGACGGGCAAGTGATCCCCGCGCCTGCGGGGTTGGTCCCCTCCGCAACCTCCCGCGGACTCGCCGCATGGGGTGATCCCCGCGCCTGCGGGGTTGGTCCCTCTCCACTGCCCGCGAGCTACTGGGACTACGGGTGATCCCCGCGCCTGCGGGGTTGGTCCCAGAAGGACAGTGCCTGGGCCTCGGCCTGGGCCGTGATCCCCGCGCCTGCGGGGTTGGTCCCTCGCCGCGGTGTTCGGTGACGAGCCGGTGAATGTGATCCCCGCGCCTGCGGGGTTGGTCCCGTGGTCCTCGCCGTACTGGAAGTTGTGCTCGCGTGATCCCCGCGCCTGCGGGGTTGGTCCCGACATGCCGTTCACGGACTGCTCCGCGATCGCGTGATCCCCGCGCCTGCGGGGTTGGTCCCGCGAGAAGCGGGCCGCGGCCGGGCAACCCGAGGTGATCCCCGCGCCTGCGGGGTTGGTCCCTTCGACGTGATCAACCCGCAGACCTTCACGGTGTGATCCCCGCGCCTGCGGGGTTGGTCCAGTGCGCGACTCGTCGAGACGCCGCCTGTCCAGGTGATCCCCGCGCCTGCGGGGTTGGTCCCTACGGTCCCCCAGGTCAGAGGGGGGTCATTCAGTGATCCCCGCGCCTGCGGGGTTGGTCCCTGCAGCCACACCTGGACCACCGCATACGACCCGTGATCCCCGCGCCTGCGGGGTTGGTCCCGTGCGCACGGTCGCGTTGACGCTGTCGAGGCGGTGATCCCCGCGCCTGCGGGGTTGGTCCCACAAGAATGGCCCCCAGGGAAGTCCCTGGGGGGTGATCCCCGCGCCTGCGGGGTTGGTCCCGTCGCGACACTGCCCGTGTCGGGGGTGGCCGGGTGATCCCCGCGCCTGCGGGGTTGGTCCCGACTACCAGTGAGTCTCAATGAGGATCAATGAGTGATCCCCGCGCCTGCGGGGTTGGTCCCCGGAACACCGTCAGCCCGGCACCCGTGCGCTGGTGATCCCCGCGCCTGCGGGGTTGGTCCCCTGCCAGGCATGCCGTCCGCGTTGGCCCAACCGTGATCCCCGCGCCTGCGGGGTTGGTCCCCGGCCGAACTCTTCCTGCATGTGCTCCACCCAGTGATCCCCGCGCCTGCGGGGTTGGTCCCGTCCGCCACATGCCGCGCGACCAGGCGGACCAGTGATCCCCGCGCCTGCGGGGTTGGTCCCGTCGACAAGCTGACGACCAGCTTGGGCGAGTTGTGATCCCCGCGCCTGCGGGGTTGGTCCCATCGCGAAGATCGCCGAGACGCCGGACACCTTGTGATCCCCGCGCCTGCGGGGTTGGTCCCGCAAAGAAGCGGCCCGCCATCCCGAAGGACAGGTGATCCCCGCGCCTGCGGGGTTGGTCCCCTCGGTGACGGCGCGAAGGAACTGGTCGTAGCGGTGATCCCCGCGCCTGCGGGGTTGGTCCCTACAAGCCGGTGTTCAGCGACGCCCAGGGCATGTGATCCCCGCGCCTGCGGGGTTGGTCCCTCCATCGGGTGCGTGGGGCTCTGGCAGATCAAGTGATCCCCGCGCCTGCGGGGTTGGTCCCTGACCGACGTCGGCTCCAGAGCCTTCGTCTTGGTGATCCCCGCGCCTGCGGGGTTGGTCCCATCCCGGGCAGGCCCACACCCAGCACGTCCCGGTGATCCCCGCGCCTGCGGGGTTGGTCCCCTGCTCAAGGTGTTCCGCATCGTGACGGGCGGGTGATCCCCGCGCCTGCGGGGTTGGTCCCTGCTGCTTCATGGCGGTCTTGCAGGCTGCGGTGTGATCCCCGCGCCTGCGGGGTTGGTCCCGACCCAGTGATCTTCACCTGGTCGTTGGAGATGTGATCCCCGCGCCTGCGGGGTTGGTCCCCAGCTGATCTTCCGCATGGGGACGCCGTCCCAGTGATCCCCGCGCCTGCGGGGTTGGTCCCCCGGCTACCACATACCCCGCCGCGGAGCCTGGCGTGATCCCCGCGCCTGCGGGGTTGGTCCCGGCGCGAATCTTCTCGGCCTCAGCCTTGCCTGGTGATCCCCGCGCCTGCGGGGTTGGTCCCGTCGACCTCCTCGGCATGCACGGCGCCGGGCTGTGATCCCCGCGCCTGCGGGGTTGGTCCCCCGCCGGTGCCGAGGTGCCTCGGCAGCAGGTGGTGATCCCCGCGCCTGCGGGGTTGGTCCCAAGGGACGCTCGGGAGAGCGCACCTCTCGCAGGTGATCCCCGCGCCTGCGGGGTTGGTCCCGCGCGATCCGCGCGGCAGATAAGCGCGGCCCCGTGATCCCCGCGCCTGCGGGGTTGGTCCCCGGCCATAGGTGACCGGTCCGGGTTTCACGTTGTGATCCCCGCGCCTGCGGGGTTGGTCCCTGTGGAAGCCCGTCGGTGTCAGCGGCAAGGCGGTGATCCCCGCGCCTGCGGGGTTGGTCCCCCTGGTCGAACTGCCCAACCCGGAGCCCATCGGTGATCCCCGCGCCTGCGGGGTTGGTCCCAAACGCCGCGGCCTCGTTCAGGGCAGCCAGGGGTGATCCCCGCGCCTGCGGGGTTGGTCCCAAGCGCCTCGAAGGACGGAACCAGGCGCTCGCGTGATCCCCGCGCCTGCGGGGTTGGTCCCGCGTCGACCGCGGCATCCCGAGCCCAGATCAGGTGATCCCCGCGCCTGCGGGGTTGGTCCCGATGCGGTCGGTGGTCCTGCGGTCGCCACGCTGTGATCCCCACGCCTGCGGGGTTGGTCCCGGGCGCCCCTACCGCCGACTCGTCGCCGCGCAGTGATCCCCGCGCCTGCGGGGTTGGTCCACTGGTGTCGCAGTGTGTGGGGCTTGATGCTGGCGTGATCCCCGCGCCTGCGGGGTTGGTCCCAGCTCATCGGCGTGGCACGACCGGTCGAGGGCGTGATCCCCGCGCCTGCGGGGTTGGTCCCACGCTGAACCACTCGCCGCAGCAGCGCATGCAGTGATCCCCGCGCCTGCGGGGTTGGTCCCGCGCTCTTCCAGAGGCCCAATACGACTACGGGGTGATCCCCGCGCCTGCGGGGTTGGTCCCGCGTCGATCTGGCCTGCACCCTTGAGGAGCGGGTGATCCCCGCGCCTGCGGGGTTGGTCCCCCGTTCATCGCTGCGGCGACCGCGCTGAACAAGTGATCCCCGCGCCTGCGGGGTTGGTCCCTCCCCGATCCACGCGCCGGGCGGCACTGATGTGTGATCCCCGCGCCTGCGGGGTTGGTCCCTCGACTATGCCGGGGGATTTTTTGAAAACCAGGTGATCCCCGCGCCTGCGGGGTTGGTCCCCACTCCGTATCGCGACGCGTCACGGCGGGCCAGTGATCCCCGCGCCTGCGGGGTTGGTCCGGTCCTCGTCATCACCTGGCCACAGCAGTCCCGGTGATCCCCGCGCCTGCGGGGTTGGTCCCCGGCGGCGGCCGCCAGGACGACGGGCTGAGAGGTGATCCCCGCGCCTGCGGGGTTGGTCCCACCAGCGGCTTGCGCGAACGCATCGACGCCGAGTGATCCCCGCGCCTGCGGGGTTGGTCCCGCCGCGTACGTGTCCGCCGCGAGCTCCGCGAAGTGATCCCCGCGCCTGCGGGGTTGGTCCCCGGTTCGTGGATCCGCTGCCGGTGGTGAGGGCGTGATCCCCGCGCCTGCGGGGTTGGTCCCGTCCCCGTTTTCAGCGCCATCTGGCCGAAGTGGTGATCCCCGCGCCTGCGGGGTTGGTCCCCTGCGCCTGCACGTCTCATTCCTCAAAACCACGTGATCCCCGCGCCTGCGGGGTTGGTCCCTCCCCGGTGTCGAACTGGCCCTGTACGGCGTCGTGATCCCCGCGCCTGCGGGGTTGGTCCCCCCGGAAACGCGAAAAGCCCCAGAGACCGTGAGTGATCCCCGCGCCTGCGGGGTTGGTCCCTGCACCTCGCACGCCGGGCGATGGCCTCGCTGGTGATCCCCGCGCCTGCGGGGTTGGTCCCTTGCTGCGGCTGGTCAAGGGCGAGGCGAACCTGTGATCCCCGCGCCTGCGGGGTTGGTCCCTTGCTGCGGCTGGTCAAGGGCGAGGCGAACCTGTGATCCCCGCGCCTGCGGGGTTGGTCCCTTGCTGCGGCTGGTCAAGGGCGAGGCGAACCTGTGATCCCCGCGCCTGCGGGGTTGGTCCCAGCTCCGCGATCAGGTGTTCAAGCTGATCGGTGTGATCCCCGCGCCTGCGGGGTTGGTCCCTGGGACCGGATGAAGGAAGCGTGGGAGTCGGGGTGATCCCCGCGCCTGCGGGGTTGGTCCCGGGCGCTCGCTGGGCGCTGGCGGTGGATCGCCGTGATCCCCGCGCCTGCGGGGTTGGTCCCTCGCCGAAGTGGGCGCGCAGTTCGTCGGCGTCGTGATCCCCGCGCCTGCGGGGTTGGTCCCGTGTCGTTGCCGGTGCAGACGAACGACACTCCGTGATCCCCGCGCCTGCGGGGTTGGTCCCAGCGGAGTCACGGACTCTGCCACTATCGGCGTGTGATCCCCGCGCCTGCGGGGTTGGTCCCCTTGCCGACGGGAACTGGCACCACATCGTCCAGTGATCCCCGCGCCTGCGGGGTTGGTCCCGACGCCTCGAGCATCACCCCGCGGGGCTTCACGTGATCCCCGCGCCTGCGGGGTTGGTCCCGAGTTGTCAGTACTTCGTCTCGCCTCGTATCAGTGATCCCCGCGCCTGCGGGGTTGGTCCCTGAAGACCATCCTTGCGGCCAGCGCAGGGTGATCCCCGCGCCTGCGGGGTTGGTCCCTGGCCGCGACTGGTGTCGGTCTGAGAGTCGGCGTGATCCCCGCGCCTGCGGGGTTGGTCCCGGACTCGCCCTGGACCGCTGCGAAGTCGACCTGTGATCCCCGCGCCTGCGGGGTTGGTCCCGACTGGAGCACGCCACCGTTGGCGTAAGGAAGGTGATCCCCGCGCCTGCGGGGTTGGTCCCGCGTGTTCACCCGTTCGGGTGAACAACCCCTGGTGATCCCCGCGCCTGCGGGGTTGGTCCCTGTGGGGCCCGATGATCGCGCTCCCCGACGGCGTGATCCCCGCGCCTGCGGGGTTGGTCCCTTGGCAGGTCAGGACGCGGCTTCGTACATGTAGTGATCCCCGCGCCTGCGGGGTTGGTCCCGTTTCGAAGAACGTCGACGCGATCAGTGGGCCGTGATCCCCGCGCCTGCGGGGTTGGTCCCAGACCCATGCTGTCAGCGGCGAGCTGCTGCTCGTGATCCCCGCGCCTGCGGGGTTGGTCCCGACCCGTGGCCCGCAGAGCAGTTGCTCGCCATGTGATCCCCGCGCCTGCGGGGTTGGTCCCGTGGGGATCCGCCGGCGCAGCGTCGAGTCCAAGTGATCCCCGCGCCTGCGGGGTTGGTCCCGTGGGGATCCGCCGGCGCAGCGTCGAGTCCAAGTGATCCCCGCGCCTGCGGGGTTGGTCCCGTGGGGATCCGCCGGCGCAGCGTCGAGTCCAAGTGATCCCCGCGCCTGCGGGGTTGGTCCCCGGCGCTCATCATCGCCACAGTCAGCGCCGCCGTGATCCCCGCGCCTGCGGGGTTGGTCCCTCCCGTAACAGCTCGACGTTCATCGTCCCTCAGTGATCCCCGCGCCTGCGGGGTTGGTCCCCCGAGGTCGTCCGCAGCTTGTTCAGCTGCTTCGTGATCCCCGCGCCTGCGGGGTTGGTCCCCGCAAGGCCGCGGGCTGCTCGGCCTGGCAATGGTGATCCCCGCGCCTGCGGGGTTGGTCCCGATTCCTCGAACGGCAAGGGAGCCGACCAGCCGTGATCCCCGCGCCTGCGGGGTTGGTCCCCTCGTAGGCGGGACGGCTGCCGTCGTTGACAGGTGATCCCCGCGCCTGCGGGGTTGGTCCGGCGCCCCGTGCTGCGGCCAGCGGACGCGTTGGGTGATCCCCGCGCCTGCGGGGTTGGTCCCCATGTTCCGCAGGGTCACGAAGACCCTGACCGGTGATCCCCGCGCCTGCGGGGTTGGTCCCGAGCCGCCGCCCGCGCCGGCGTCGCCGCCCACGTGATCCCCGCGCCTGCGGGGTTGGTCCCTCTGCGCGGTTGGGCACCTTGGGGGCGAGCATGTGATCCCCGCGCCTGCGGGGTTGGTCCCTCTGGGCTTTCAGGCCCTGCTTGAGGAACTCAGAAGGCTTCCGCATACCGGTCGGTGGGGGTGTTCAGTCGAACTGGGTTCTGGATCGGGTGATCGCGGCGGTGCCGGTGCATGAAGGCAGAGTCCCCTCGGTAGCTCGGGGTTGCGAAGCCACTCGAGCACCAAGGAGACCCTGTTGTCGCAGTCTTGCGTGGCCGTGCCCGTCGCGTCCAACTCCCGTGTGTCGTTGTGCGAGTGCCTCGCTCACCGGTTCGGGAACGCGGGTGACCGGCCGGGGCGAAATCCGTGTTATGCCTCGGACATGACGGAGGCGGAATGGCAGGAAGTCCGCTCTGCGCTGCCGGTGCCGGCCTGGCTGGCGGGCCGGGGCGGGCGGCCCGAGGGCTACTGCCACCGCGTGATGTTGGATGCGGTCCGCTATGTCGTCGACAACGGAGTGAAGTGGGTCAACCTGCCTGCGGACTTCCCGCCGTTTCGGCGGGTGCATGCCTTTGCCCGCCGCTGGCAGGCCAGCGGGCTGCTGACCGAGTTCCACGACCGGCTGCGCGACCGCGTGCGCGTGAAGGAGGGCCGCTCGGTGGATCCGACGGCTGCGATCGCGGACTCGCAGTCGGTGCGGGCCGCGGCGAATATCCCGCGCGCGACGTCAGGGTGGGACGGGCGCAAGCGGCACGTGGTGGTGGACTGTCTCGGCCTGGTCCTGGCGGTGCTGGTGAGTGCGGCGAGCGTGCAGGACCGCGACGCCGGCGTCGCGCTGCTCACGCGGCTGCGCGAGCAGTATTTCTCGATCCGTCTCGTCTGGGCGGACGGCGGCTATGCCGGCCGCCTGGTCGACTTCGCCCGCTCAGAGCTCCGGCTCACCCTCGACATCGTCCGCCGCTGCGACGACACCACGGGTTTCGTGGTGCTGCCGAGACGATGGGTGGTGGAGAGAACGCTGAGCTGGCTGATGCGCTCGCGTCGTCTGGTGCGTGACTACGAGACGCTGCCAGCTATGCACGAGGCGATGGTGCTGTGGTCGATGACCATGCTCATGAGCAGCCGGCTCGCCGGACGCCGCCGCAATGCCTTCATCCCGCGGCAGCCGGCGCCGTCGCCATAGCGGAGACGAACACGTTCGGCCGCACCTCGGTGGCCCACCCGCGGGCGGCCAGCCGCTTGACCCGCGATCGCACTCCCTCGATCCGGGTCGGTGTCGCCTCCCACCCCAGCCCGGCCAGGATCTGCTTCACCCGCATCCCACCAGCCGCCTCCGGCGCGGCGAGCACCTGCAGGATCTGCTGGTATTCAGGCGCGAGCACCGATGCGACGGCATTCGCACCCCGGTGCGGAACGGTCGAGCCGGCTACCGCACTACGGGTCAACACACCGCCCTAATGGGACTCAGCGGGCCGTAGGAGAGACTGCGGTCTGTAGCCGCCAGCAGGTGAGCACTCACCAGCCCGGAACCACTGCGAGTTCTGTGGTCAGACCGTGCCCCCGCTGGTCGGACAGTGATCCCCGCGCCTGCGGGGTTGGTCCGACCTCGTGGATCGCGGGCACTTGGCAAGTCGTGTGATCCCCGCGCCTGCGGGGTTGGTCCCGCGAAGTGGATCCGGGCGATCGGGCGGCCGTCGTGATCCCCGCGCCTGCGGGGTTGGTCCCAGGGCTTCATCTACGGCGAGTACCAGACCGTCGTGATCCCCGCGCCTGCGGGGTTGGTCCCGTCTCCTCGCCTTTGGCTTCTTGGTCGGTTTTGTGATCCCCGCGCCTGCGGGGTTGGTCCCGGGGCGAGGGGCGTGGTCAAGTCGTCTCCTTCGTGATCCCCGCGCCTGCGGGGTTGGTCCCAAGATCGGCATCGAGCCCAACAACACCTATCCGTGATCCCCGCGCCTGCGGGGTTGGTCCCTCCAACTCGACTCCGTGCGCACCGCCAAGGGCGTGATCCCCGCGCCTGCGGGGTTGGTCCCGTGGACGCGGAAGGCGGTGTAGCCATGGGCTCGTGATCCCCGCGCCTGCGGGGTTGGTCCCACCCGCCAGCCCGATGGCGCCGTGTGGGAGGGGTGATCCCCGCGCCTGCGGGGTTGGTCCCGTCAGCCTCGACACCGCCTACTGGCTGGGCCTGTGATCCCCGCGCCTGCGGGGTTGGTCCCATGCCTCACCATCACCGCAGTCACACTGATCGCGTGATCCCCGCGCCTGGATGCTCCCACCCCGGTCAGCTCCTTCGCCGGATTCCTCCGCCAGGACCTCGACGCCGTCACAGCCGGCCTCACCCTGCCCTGGAGCGCGGGCATCGTCGAGGGCAACGTCAACCGCGTCAAAACGATCAAGCGAGCCATGTACGGCCGAGCATCCTTCCGGTTACTGCGCATCCGGATACTCATCCGAGGATGACGAGCCAGCTTCTGAAGCCGAGCCAGGAAAATTCCAGGTCAGTGCCGCCATCTCCTGCGATCCTGAGGCCATGGGAACCTTCGAACCTGACCAGGAGCTGCCTGCGGCAACCAAGGACGCGGACTCCGCCTCCTGGTCAGTGAGAGCCGCTGCGGGGCGGCGGCTTGCAGCGTCAGCAGAACTTGCGGAGGTCACCGAAGTCCTGCATCGCCTTCTCCTGGATAACCAGGACACGGCAGTGATTCAAGATACGGCTGAGGCGCTGCTCGCACGCGGGGATACCTGCGGACTGCGTACAGTGCTGGCGGCCCTCGCTTGCGCGGCAGACACGTGCACCTTGGACGAGCTCAACGCGGCAGTGAACGGCAACCCACACTGGATGACCGGGGAAGGCGCTAACCGGCTCATCCAGCAACTGCAGGAACTGGCCGCCGATGACGACGCTGGCGTCCGAGACGAAGCTCAGAGACTCCTACGCCCGACTTTCCAGCGCAGGAAGTAACCACCGCCTTCGATCTTCACGGAACTGCGGCCAGAACCGTTTCCAAAGAGTGAGCCTTTTCCAACCTCCTGCGTCGGCTGGGCAGTTGGCCTGACAAACGGATGAAGCCCCTGGTAGATGGGTTTTCGACCAAGAGAACCGTCTCCACCAGAGGCTTCGCATGCTTGTCTACCCGTCCGGCGTCGACGTGTCCAGCTCTGCCCTCCGCTTCCTCGCCGCCCGTCTGAGGGGGCATCGTCGTGCTCTCGGCACCCGATGGCGGCGTCTGAGCGCGGGCCGACAGGCCCTGCTCACCCTCACCCACCTCCGCAACGGCCAGCCCTACGCCCAGCTCGCGGCCGGTTTCGGGATCGGCACCACCACCGTCTACCGGTACATCACCGAGGCCGTCGAACTCCTGGCCGCCCTCGCCCCCACGCTCGCCGAAGCAGTACGGGCCGCGTCGATGAAGGCGTACCTGATCCTGGACGGGACGCTTCTGCCGATCGACAGGATCGCCGCCGACCGGCCCTTCTACTCGGGCAAACACAAGAAGCACGGCATGAACGTGCAGGTCATAGCCGACCCGAAGGGCCGTCTCCTCTGGGCTTCACCAGCCCTGGCCGGTGCCGTTCATGACGTCCGGGCCGCACGCGAGCACGGCATCATCGACGCTCTCGCCCAGGCCGGCATCAACTGCTGGGCGGACAAGGGCTACCAGGGCGCGGGCGGCACGGTCAGCCTCCCTTACCGCGGCCGATGGGACAGTCTTTCCGCAGGTCAGCAGGCCGTCAACCGGTCCCACGCGAAGATCCGGGCACTGGTCGAACAGGCCATCGCCACCCTCAAGTCCTGGCGGCTCCTGCGCAAGCTCCGCTGCTCGACGACCCGAATCACGAGCCTCGTCCAGGCTGTCCTCACCCTCCATCTGGCCAGCTCAGACTGAGGATGGAAAAGGCTCAGTCCTCCTGTAACTCCCGTCACGCCTGGCGGCGTGAAAATCGGTATGTGTCGGACTCCTTGAGTCGCGTGCTTCCAGGCGCCCTGCCGGTCGCGATGTGTGCGCCTTGACCATGGCAGTGGGGGCTGTCCGCGCACGTCGATGGGGTTTGGGCGGGTGCGCCCGAGAAAGAGTCTGACGCGGGAGCCAGCCAGGGGTCGCCAACTGTTGCCTCGTGCACGCCGATCAGCCTTTCCGTTCCCCTCCGGTTCCCCGGGCAGCCTCCGCCCAGTACCAGGACACAGGAGGCACGGTGGACGAGTCGCGCGAAGAACCGCAGGAGGAAGCGGTAGCCCGGGTTGCCGCGATCGACATCGCCAAGAACAGCGGGGTCGTCTGCACCCGGCTCCCGCACGAACAGCGTGAGGGCAAGCGCGCTCAGCGGGTCTGGACGGCCGCTTCGACAACCAACGCGATCGTCGAGCTCGGCGACCACCTGGTCTGCCAAGGCGTCACGCTGGTGGTGATGGAGGCCACCGGCAACTACTGGCGCCCGTTCTTCTACCTGCTGGAGAGTCGTGGACTTCGGTGCTGGCTGGTCAACGCCCGCCAGGTCAAGAACGTCCCGGGCCGCCCCAAGACCGACAAGCTGGACGCTGTCTGGCTGGCCAAGCTCGCCGAACGCGGCATGGTCCGCCCTTCTTTCGTACCGCCCAAGCCGGTCCGACAGCTGAGGGACTTCACCCGTACTCGCACCGTGTTCGTGCATGAGCGCACCCGTCACAAGCAGCGCATCGACAAGGTCCTGCAGGACGCTCAGATCAGGCTCTCGTCCGTGGCCACCGATCCGCTCGGCGTCTCCGGCCGGGCGATGATGGAGGCGCTGATCGCCGGTGAGCGCAGCCCCCGGTCCCTTGCCGGCCTCGCCCAGGGCAAGCTGACCGCCAAGCGCGACGCGCTCATCGAGGCGATGACGGGACAGTTCGAGGACCACCACGCCCGGCTGCTGAAACTCCTGCTCGCCACGGTTGATCACCTGAGCGGGCAGATCGCCGTCCTGGACCAGGAAATCGCCGCCTCGATCGACGCACTGCCCGATCCACACGGTGCCCCGATCGACACGTCGGCAGACGACGGCACCCTCTTCGGCTGCGAGCTGCTGATCCGGTTGGACGAGATCCCCGGCGTCGGACCGGTCGCAGCCCGTGCCCTGCTCGCCGAGATCGGCCCGGACATGAGCGTCTTCCCCTCACCGGATCATCTCGCGTCCTGGGCGAAGCTCTGCCCACGCACCATCCAGTCCGGCGCCAAGAGCACCACCGGCCCCGCCGGCAAGGGCAACCCGTGGCTCAAGGGCGCCCTCGGCGAAGCGGCCAGCGCCGCCGCACGCACCGACACCTTCCTCGGCGCCCGCTACCGCCGCTTGGTCAAACGCCGAGGCCACGCCAAGGCCCTGGTCGCCGTCGCCCGCTCGATCCTCGTCATCGCCTGGCACCTCGTCAACGACCCGCAGGCCCGCTACCACGAACTCGGACCGGACTGGCACCACAAGCACCTCAACCCACAGCGCAGGACACGCGACCTCGTCCGACAGCTCGAACACCTCGGCCACACCGTCACCCTCGCCCCGACCACCACGTGACCGTACAGACCCATCCGGCCAGCTTCGCCGGCCGGATGCTGCCGCCTGCCCACCTGAGCATTGATTTTCCGTTCAGCCTCATCAGGCCCGCGCCGCAACGGACACCGCCCACCCTGCTCACCGCTGGCGACCCGGCCAGCGCCTTCACCCAGCTGCGCCTGCTGGCGATTACTGCGCAACCTGTGCGTGGCGGTCGCGTTCATCGGCTGCGCGAAAGATCATCACGTATGGCCGCTGGATCTGGTGTGCTCCGGGGCTGGCATTCTCGGTAGCGTGACCATCTGCTGCATGGAGTGTCCATGTGTCCGGCTGGTCCGTGCGACGGCTTCCGACGGAGAGTGATGAGGCTGCAATGAGTGAACTGACGAAGCCCGAGGTCGACGTTCCGGAGGGTGACACTCCTACCGAGCTGACCATCCGGGACCTGGTCGTCGGGGACGGGGCTGAGGTGAAGCCGGGCATGGTGGTAAGGGTCCACTATGTCGGGGTGACCTTCGAGTCCGGGAAGGAGTTCGATGCCTCCTGGGACCGGGGCCAGCCGTTCAAATTCGCCCTGGGCAGTGGCAAGGTCATCAAGGGCTGGGACCGGGGAGTGAGGGGGATGAAGGTCGGCGGTCGGCGCGAGATCATCGTTCCCCCGCGTCTCGGCTACGGCAATCAGTCGCACTCGCCGTTGATCCCGGCGGGCTCGACCCTGGTCTTCGTGGTGGACCTGCTGGACTCGTATTCCAGCACAACCGGGTGGAGCAACGCCTAATGACCCTGGCCGCTCCTCTCCTACGACGTGCTGCGTCGTCCCTCGGGGTTGACGCCGCCATGCCCTTCGCTACCGCTCCTGCCTCCGCCTCCGCCTCCGCAGCGTCCGAACGGTTCCGCTGCGACTCATTGACCGCCGAAGGCCACAAGGCGACCGACTTCCTCAACGGCCTGCCCGGCGCCGCCTGAACGTCTGAACCCGGCAGCCGCGCTCGGCAATCGGAGGAGGCCCCCGGCGGAATCCAGCTCGTCGCACTGCCGATCACAGCGCCGGTCCGAGAAGGCCCCGCCCAGCAGCAGCACATTGCGCAAGCCGATACGGACCAAGATCCGGACCATTTCCGGACCAGCCCCCGCCAGCGAGCCGCACCATCTACTGTTTCCGCTGGTCAGCTTGGGTGCAACTGCTGTACCACCAGCAGACCAAGAATCTGCTGGTCGTCTGTGGTCGCAGGCTGGAAGCGTCCATTTCCCTCCGCCTCCCGGAGGCGATCCCCATGCGTACCAGCGTCGGCCGCGGCCGCATCTACCGCCGCTGCGGCTGCCGGGACACCCAGCATCACCAGCTCGGCACCCACTGCCCTCACCTGATCACCAACAGTCAGCACGGCGCCTGGGGCTTCGCCGTCGACGTCCCCGCCCCGGACCACCGCCGCACCACGGTGCGCCGGGGCGGATTCCCCAGCCAGGAAACGGCCGAGCAGGCTCTGAGCCGGTTCCTCGAGGGCGAGGCCGGCGGCTACAACGCCGATCCGAGCCAGACCGTCGCCTCCTACCTGGAGGCGTGGCTGGACGCGAAGGCCCTGGTGCTGAAGCCGACCACGATGGCCCGCTACCGCGACTACGTCCGCAACGACCTCGTCCCCGCCTTCGGCACCCTCAAGCTCGACCAGCTCGCCCACCGGCACATCTCGGCCTACGTCACCTGCCAACTCGCCGCCGGCCGCGGCCGCACCACTCTCTACCGCTGCCTGGCCACCCTCTCTAGCGCCCTCGGCGACGCCGTCCGCCAACACCGCCTCCCCCACAACCCGGCCAGTCCCCCGGTCCTGCGCCGGCCGCCGTCGCCGGAACAGCGGATCTGGACGGCGGAGGAGGCTGCCCGCTTCCTCGATTACTGCCACCGGGCCGACCCCGAGATGGCCGACCTGTTCGAGTTCCTCATCGGTACCGGCATGCGCAAAGGGGAAGCCCTCGGTCTGCACTGGGACGACGTCCACCTGGCGGAAGGCGTCCTCCACGTGCGCTGCACCCTCTCCGCGATCGACAACAACCGCCTCGTCATCACCACACCGAAGACCCGGTCGAGCCGCGGCTGGGTGGCCATCCCACCCCGCGTCGCCACCGCCCTCCGGCACCACGCAGGAACAACGCCCCGCAGGTGCGGTGATCCTGACGACCCGTTCACCGGTCTCGTCTTCTGCCGACCCGACGGCCGACCGCTTGGCCCGCACCAGGTCCTCGACCGTCTCCATCAACTGTCCGAAGAGGCCAGCGTCCCGCGGATCACGGTCCACGACCTGCGCTACCTGGCCGCCACCATCACCATCACCGCCGGTGTGCCGCTCACCGTCGTCTCCCAGACGCTGCGGCACTCCACCCTGTCGACCACCGCGAACATCTACAGCCACCTCACCCGGCAGGCAGCCCGCGAGGCCGTCGACACCATCGACCAGACCCTCACCGGAACCGAGAAGGCCAGCCGCCGCACGGACCATGCGTCGTGGCTGCGACCACCACGCGACCACATCCACCGACTCCGCGAGGTTGTGCGCCGACTCCGCTCCCCCGCTGTCCCCGGCTTCAGCGCCGCAGCCGACCAGCCACAGACTGGACGTGCGACCACACTGCGACCACCATGCCTCCGGACGCGCGAAAGGCCGCCCTCTCGTTAGTGAGAGAACGGCCTCCGACCTGCTAAAAGCATGGTCGGGACGACAGGATTTGAACCTGCGACCCCTTGACCCCCAGTCAAGTGCGCTACCAAGCTGCGCCACGTCCCGATGCGTTTCACCCGCGGTGTCCCGCGTGATCGTGCGAGCAGAACTTTACCCCACGTCGGGGGCTGCTCCGAGCGGGCGCTGGGCGCGCGACAATCGAGGCATGAGCGGAGCATCCGGAGGTCGGCGGGACAGCGGGCGGGATCGAGACACGGCGGGGCGGGCGCGCAACGCCCGGCCGCGGGACGGGTTGGGGCGGCCGCTGCCGTACGGCGCGGACGGTGTGGAGCGGCAGCCGGAGGGCGTCGTACGCAGCCCCGACGAGACGGTCGCCGAGGCGCAGGCACTGCTGGACGGGGGGAAGCCGTTCCACGCGCACGAGGTCTTCGAGGACGCCTGGAAGTCGGGTCCCGAGGCCGAGCGCGCGCTCTGGCGGGGGCTGGCCCAGCTCGCCGTGGGGCTCACCCACGCGGCCCGGGGCAACACGACGGGCGGGGCCCGGCTGCTGCGACGCGGGGCCGCGGCCGCCGAGGAGTGGGCGGCCGGGGCCGGCGGCCAAGCCCGTCCGCACGGGTTGGATCTCGGTGACCTGGCTGCCTGGGCACGGGAGTTGTCGACCGTCGTGGAGCGTGACGGTGTCGCCGTCAGCGCGGTGGCGTGGGCACCTCGGCTGCGGGGACGCCGGGGCTGAACAAGGCCTCCCCCAGCACCGATCCGGGTGCGGTGCGTCGCCTGTCAGTGGCGTGCGGCAGACTCGGGGTGTGCGAAAGATTCATGTCATCGGTATCGGCGCGGGCGACCCCGACCAGCTCACCTTGCAGGCGGTCAGGGCGCTGCGGAGCACGGACGTGTTCTTCATCCTGGACAAGGGCGAGGTGAAGTCGGACCTCGTCCAGCTGCGCCGTGACATCCTCGACGCGCACATACCGGACGGGGGGTACCGCCTGGTCGAGGCGCGTGACCCGGACCGCGACCGGTCCGCCGGGGGCGCCGCCTACTCCCCCGCCGTCGGGGACTGGCGCAGTGCCCGCGCCGACATCTACCAACGACTCATCGCCGAGGAACTGGGCGAGGAGGAGAGCGGCGCGTTCCTGGTGTGGGGCGATCCCGCGCTGTACGACAGCACGCTCGGGATCCTGGAGGAGATCCTGAACCGGGGCGCGGTGGCGTTCACGTATGACGTCGTGCCCGGCATCAGCAGTGTCTCCGCGCTCGTCGCCCGGCACCGCACAGGGCTGAACCGGGTCGCCCGGCCGGTCCAGATCACCACCGGCCGCCGCCTCGCGGAGGGCTTCCCCGAGGGGGTCGACGACGTGGTCGTGATGCTCGACGCCCAGCAGACCTTCCGGCAGTACGTCGCCGAGGACATCGACATCTACTGGGGCGCGTACATAGGCACGCCCGACGAGATCCTCGCCTCCGGGCCCATCGCGGAGGCGGCCCCTCGTATCGAGCGGCTGCGGGCCGAGGCGCGGGAGCGCAAGGGTTGGATCATGGACACGTATCTGCTGCGCAGGCATCCGCGGGGATAGTGCAGGTCGGCGAAGTCCCAAGCAGGTGCGGCTGCGGGACAGCGCGCGGATGGGCTCGACCGACATGGGTGAGGGGTTCGCGTCGCCGTCCACCGCCGATTCGCGGCGACTGCTGGAGGCGGCGGTCGGAAAGATCATCGGCAGTACGGGGCTCGACAGCGTGCGCCGTATCCTCCGCGAGTCCGACACCCGTCTCGACGTGGCCGGGGCGTGGGCCGTCATGCAGGTCGAGCTGTTCACCCGAATGGTGGGCCACGCCAGTCTCAGCCTGATCGCCGCCAGCCGTCGCCTGCCCCCTGAAGTCCTGGGCCGGTCTTCGACCGCATGGTCGAGGAGGGCTATCTCACCCGCGACGGCTCCCTCTTCTCCCACACCCCGGCCGGCGAGCGCGAGGCCCAGGTCATCGGCACGGCCTGGGGCAGCCGGCTCGCCGAGCGCGTCGAGCAGGACATCGGCCGCCCCTCCGGCGAGGAACTCCGCGCCGCGGTCGACAGCATCGCCAAGCAACTCCTGGTCGAGGATCTGACCAGCGGCCTGCCCACCCGCAACCGGGAACTGGCGTCCAGCACGGCCTGACCTCTCCGTCACCGCGGGGTGAGCTCCAGCAGGGCCAGCGCCGACGCCACGTCCGGCACCGCGGTCACGCCCCCCGGAAGCGGTGGACGGCCTACGACGACCACGGGCAGGCCGAGGTCGCGTGCGGCGGTGAGCTTGGCCGCCGTCGCCTCTCCCCCGCTGTCCTTCGTCACCAGGACGTCGATACGGTGCTCACGCAGCAGGTTCTTCTCGTCGTCCAGGGTGAACGGACCGCGGGCGATCAACAGTTCGACGTTGGACGGCAGCGGTGGCTCGGGAGGCTCCACCGAGCGCAGGAGGAAGTGGAGTTCGAGAAGGTCCGCGAAGGCCGCCAGGCCCAGACGGCCCGTGGTGAGGAAGACACGGCGGCCCAGCGGCGCGAGGAGTGCGGCGGCTTCGGTGAGGGACGACGCCGGGTGCCATCGGTCGCCGGGGCCGGGGCGCCACCCCGGTCGGCGCAGCACGACGGCCGGGATCTTGGTGGCCTCCGCCGCCCGCGCCGCGTGCGCCGTGATGCCCGAGGCGAAGGGGTGGGTGGCGTCGACCACGGCGTCCACGCGGTGCTCGCGCAGCCACCGCGCCAGCCCTTCCGCTCCGCCGAACCCGCCGATGCGTACGTCCCCTTCGAGCGCCCCCGGCCGGGACACGCGCCCCGCGAGGGACGTGGTCACCCGCACACCGGGACGGGCCGCCAGCTCGGCGGCGAGCTCACGTGCCTCGGTGGTGCCGCCGAGGACCAGGACATGGGGGGACATGGCGTCGAGCCTACGAGGTGGTCAGCGCAGCAACAGCTGCACCCCTCCCAGCACCGTCGCCCCGATCACCAACCTCTCGAAGAGCAGCTGGTTGATTCGGTTCACAGCCCATTTACCAAGGAACGCCCCCGGCACGACGAAGACCGCGAGCGCCGCGTCAAGGAGCAGCGAGTGCCCGTCGATCAGGCCCAGGCCCACACTGAAGGGCACCTTGGACACGTTGACGATCAGGAAGAAGAACGCCGAGGTGCCGAGGAAGCCCAGCTTCCTGAAGCCCGCCGACAGGAGATACATCGACATCACCGGACCGCCCGCGTTGGCGACCATCGTGGTGAAGCCGCCGAGGACGCCGTACGAGCGGGCCTTGACCCGGCCCGCGGGCGTGGTCACCGAGTCGGGTTCCTCTTCCGCCTCTTTCGCGGCGACCCGGCGGCGCCACAGCGTGACCGCCGCCATCAGCAGCAGGATCGCGCCGATCGAGGTCCGTACGGTCCCGTCGTCGGCCCACATCAGGAACAGCGTGCCGAGGACGACGCCCGCGGCGACCGCCGGGAACAGCCGCCACAGCGTGGGCCAGTGGGCGTGGCGCCGGTAGGTGAGCACCGCGAGCACGTCCCCGACGATGAGGACGGGAAGCAGCACGCCGGTGGAGGCGCGGGCGGGCAGTACGGCGGCGAAGATCGCCAGACTGACCGTGTTGGCCCCGCTCACGGCGGTCTTCGAGAAACCGACGAGCAGGGCCGCAGCGGCGAGGGCGGCGAACTCCCAGATGGATAGGTGCCAGAGCGTCATCGTATTCATGCGGGAACCGATGCTAAGCCCACGCAACTCTCGACGTAAGGACCATCTCGCCAGGTGACCCCTGCCCCGGGGGGAAGAGCCGGACAGCCAGGAACGCCTCCGCCAGGTCCAACCGCCATGGCAGACTTCTCGAACATCACGACGAGCAAGAGGAGTTGCGCATGACCGCGACCGGGCCGTCCGCCCAGCGGATCGACACCAGCAGGCCGCACCCGGCACGGATGTACGACTGGTTCCTCGGCGGCAAGGACAACTACCCGGTCGACGAGGAACTCGGGCGACGCATCATGTCCCTGGACCCGACGGCCCCGCGTTCGGCCCGCAGCAATCGCTGGTTCATGCAGCGCGCCACGCGCTGGCTGGTCCGGGAGACGGAAATCCGCCAGTTCCTCGACATCGGCACGGGCATTCCCACGGAGCCGAACCTCCACCAGATCGCCCAGGCCACCGTGCCGGACGCGCGGGTCGCCTATGTCGACAACGACCCGATCGTCCTCGCCCACGCCGAGGCCCTGCTCCGTGGCACCCCGGAAGGCGTGACGAAGTACTTCCAGGCCGACGCGCGCGAACCGGGGAAGATACTCGAACAGGCCGCAGTCGTCCTCGACTTCGACCGGCCCATCGCGCTGTCCCTCATCGCCCTGATGCACTTCATCGCCGAGGAGGACGGCGCCTACGACCTGGTGGACACCCTGGTCGACGCGCTGGCGCCGGGCAGCTGCCTGGTCCTGTCCGCGATGACCGGCGACTACGACCCCGTGACGGTGGCGCGCGGCGTCGCGGCGTACGCGGCGGGCGGCGTGACCCTCGTGGCCCGCTCGCACACCGAAGTGAGCCGCTTCTTCAAGGGACTCGACCCGGTCGACCCGGGAGTGGTGTCGGTGGCGAAATGGCACCCCGAACTCGCGGTGGACGAGGACGAGATCGGGGACGAGCCCGTTCCACTGTACGGCGGGGTCGCCTTCAAGTCCCCGCGGGTCTGAGGGACTTCGGTCTGCGGAGGCAGGTTGTGGGAGTGGATCACCGCATGGGCGATGTTCTGCTGCTCTCCTGCCCCCGCACCGACGCACGGGTCACCGGCCTCTCCCGGACCCACGTGTCGGTCAAGTGGCCGTGGTGGGCGGTGGATCCGGAATGCGACTGGATCGAGTGGAACGGCGACGTGGCTCTCGTCCGTGATCCCCAGTCCCACGAAGGGGACATGGAGCTGTTCCACACCGAGCCGACGGCCCCGGATCTCGCTGTCGGCGAGGTGTGCCGCATCGGCATCCCACCCACGGTGGTGCATGTGACGGCCGTCGATCGATTCGATCCACCGTTGGAGACGGGACGCCTTCCGCGCCCGCGGACGCTTGTGAGGGTGCTGCGAGCGGGCCGGTCGCACGACCCCGACCGGCTGGAGCAGGGCTACGAGATCGACCCCGACGACGGGATTCCGATCTCCTTCGACCTTCTGTTCCGCCCGTACGCCTGCCTCGTCGCGGGTGACGAGGTCGCGGACGCCGCGGGGCGCGCCTGGCGGTTCGACACGCCTTGGGACTGGTACCCGTTCGACGGCGGGGAACCGTGCACGCCTGCCTGGCCGCTACGGCTGCTGAACCGCGCCGGAGAGGCCGACGCCGCGGCGGGCGCCGCCGTCACGCGGGCGACGAGCACCGGTTCGCACGAGGCCGAACTGGCCCGCTGGGTGGAACTCACGCAGGCCAGTCCCAGCCGCGGCACTCCGCCAGGGTGAGCGTCCCAACTCCTCGTATCCCGCGCCGACGCCCCAACATCGCTTTGGCCCGAGGGGTTCCGCCGTTTCGCGCGTAAACAGAAACGACGCTGCCGGCGACACCTGAGGATCAAGGAGCTGGGGACGACATGAGATTCCTGGAGCGTGAGCGCGCGGCCCTCGCCAAACTGCTGCCCGGCCTCGACGAAAGTCTGAGGGCCGTACCGCTGATGACGCTGGAAGGGCCCAAGAGCCCCGGCATCCGGCTCTTCCGGGAGGCAGGGGGACCCGGTCTGCTGGCCCCGACGGCCTTCCAGGGCAGGGGCGCCACGGCACTGGAAGCCCTGCGGGTGCAGCGTGCGCTGGGCAGTCGTTCACCCTCGCTCGCGGTGGCGACGACCATGCACCACTTCTCGATGGCCACACTGGTCGGACTGAGCGACTCCGGCGAGGGACTGGAATGGATGCTCGTCCAGGGCGTCGCGGCCGAGAACCGTCTGATGGCGTCCGGCTTCGCCGAAGGGCGCAGCGGCACCGGCATTCTGTCGCCGTCGATGTCCGCCACGGTGACCGCCGAGGGCGTGCGGATCACCGGCGTGAAACGGCCGTGCAGCCTCGCCCGTTCCATGGACCTGCTCACCGCCAGTGTGATGGTGCCGTGCGAGGAGGGCGAGGGCCAGGAGCTGGCTGTGGCCCTGGTCCCGGCGGAGAGCGAGGGGCTGAGCGTCAGCGGTTTCTGGTCGAGTACGTTCCTCGCGGGCGCCGAGAGCGACCAGGTCACCCTGGACAACGTACTGGTGCCGAAGGAACTGCTGGTGCGGACGGCCTCGTCGGCCGGGGCCCGCCTCGACGCGGTGCAGACCGCGGGGCTGGTCTGGTTCGAGCTGCTGATGACCGGCAGCTATCTCGGCGCGGCCAGCGCCCTGGTGGAGCGGGTCCTGCTCAACGACCGGGTGCCGGACGCCGAGCGGGTCCGGTTGCTGGTGGAGGTCGAGGGCGCGACCGCGGCGGTCGAGGGCCTTGCCCGCCGGGTGGACGAGGAGGCGCCCGACGAGTCCGCTCTCGCCGACTCGCTCTACGCGCGCTACACCGTGCAGGACGCCCTCGCGCGGATCGTCCCGCGGTCCGTCGAACTGCTCGGCGGGCTCAACTTCATGACGTCGGACGAGGTCGGCTACCTCGCCGCCTGCGCCAACGGCCTCGCCCTGCACCCACCGTCGCGGTCGCGGATGACCGGCCCGCTGTCCGCGTACCTCGCCGACGAGCCGTTGACCGTCGTCTGACCCGACCCCGCTCGGGCCGGCACCGCCCTGCCCTCGACCGGCCCGAGCGGACCCTCCTCACCCCCTTGGCCCCCACCAATGCGCCCGCGCCGACACGGGCCTACGACCTGGTCTGCGGCCTGGTCGGCGTCAGCGCGACCTGCCCGGATCCGACCGCAGGCCATGCGACCGCCAGATCCGCCGTGCCCCGACCCGGTCCGGCCCGACCACCGCCGCACCGACCACCGCCTGGCCGACGGCGGCGGCCAGACCGACGGCCGGCGACCTGTCGGCGTCGACGGCCGCCGCACCGACCACAGCCGGACCGCCGCGCGACACCCGCCCGGCTCACCACCGCCAGTCCAACCCACCGCCGCCCCGTCCACCACCGACTGACCCACCGCGACCGGCCGCCGTCCGAAAGCCACCCGGCTCATCTCCGGCCCCCGCCCGCCGCCCGTCGCCCGCCCGTTCGACCGTCCGCCGCCTGACACGAGCCACCGCCTGACCAGCGCCCTGTGCTCACTCGACCGAGGGGAACACCGCCATGCCTCTGTCCCGGCCCCGGCCCAGTGCTCCGACCAGCCCGCCGCCCTCCGCGAAACGCCCCACGGTGCTGCTCAGCGGCGGCGCCGGAGTGCTCGGCCGAGCCCTGATCGAAGAGCTGGCGCCTGACTTCAGAATTGTCTGCCTGCGCCATCGCACCCCCGTGAACGACCGCCGGGTCCGTGAGGTACGCGCCGATCTGCTGGAGCCCGGACTCGGTCTGACCCGGGAGGACTTCGCACAGCTCACCACCGACGTGGACCTGGTCGTGCACTCCGCCGCCGCCACCAACTGGAAGGCCGAGCCCGACGCGATCCGGCGCGCCAACCTCGACGGCACCGTCGCGATGCTCGACCTCGCCGCCCGCGCCGACGCGTCGTTCTTCCACATGAGCACCGCCTTCGTCGCCAATCCGCTGGCGCCGGAGGAGCAGCAGCGCTTCCCCGGTGCCGCCGCGTATCTCGCCTCCAAGACCGCGGCCGAGCAGGTGGTGCGCGACGCCCCGGTGCCGGGTGTGATCCTGCGTCCGTCGGTGGTGATGGGCGACTCCGTCACCGGTCGGATCGCCGGGATGCAGGGGCTGACACGGGCGCTGGGCGCCATCGTGAAGGGGCAGGTGCCGGTGCTTCCGGGAGCCCCGGACGCGCGGATCGACATGGTGCCCCAGGACGTCGTCGCGCGTGCCGTGGGTGACCTGCTCCGTGCCGGCGTCACGGACGGCGAGTACTGGCTGACGGCCGGCGCGGAAGCTCTGTTGCAGCGCGAAGTGGTCGACACCTGCCTGGAGTTCGCCGACCAGTACGGACCCCGGCCGCACCCGCCCCGGCTCATTCCGCTGGAGTCCGTGCACCGGCTGCTGCTGCCGCTGATCGAGGGCCCCACCTTCCCCGAGTCGCTGCGCCGCCGCTTCCACACCTACGCGGAACTGCTCCTGGTCTTCCAGCGGGCGCTGCCCTTCGAATCGTCCCTGGGCTCGCCCCACTGCGGCTCGGCCCTCTCGAAGGGCGACCTTCGGCAGGCGCTGGTCCGCAACCTCGCCGCCTGGTCCACCGGACGCGGCGGCATGCGGACCCGGCACCGGGCGCAGTCCCCGCAGGCCGCGCAGGCAGCACCGGCCGCGCAGACCCAGGAGCTGGCCTCGTGACCGCGGCGGCCCCCGCCGTGGCACCGGTCACCGACCCCGCCACGGATCGGGCGCACATCGCCCACCTCTACCGCGCGCATCTGTCCTCCGGGCGTGCCGTTCTCGGTACGGTGCTCGGCGGCATGCTGGAGACGGCGTCCGAGGGCGCGTGGGTGTACACCGAGGACGGCCGCCGTTACCTCGACTTCGGCGGTTACGGCGTCTTCATCCTGGGGCACCGACACCCCCACGTGACGGCGGCCGTGCACCGCCAGGTGGATACCCATCCGCTGGCCGGGCGGGTCTTCCTCGAGCCGGTCGCCGCCCGCGCCGCCGAGGCCCTGGCCGCGCGCACCCCGGCCGGCCTGGACCACGTCCACTTCGTCAACTCCGGGGCGGAGGCGACCGAGGCCGGTCTGAAACTGGCCCGGGCGCACGGCCACACCGCCCTCGTCAGCACCACCGGCGGCTACCACGGCAAGACGCTGGGCGCACTGAGCGCCACCGCCAACCCGAAGTACCAGCGGCCCTTTCAGCCCCTGCTGCCGGACAGCACGGCGGTTCCGTACGGGGACACGGCCGCGCTGGCGGCCACGCTCGCCGAACTCGGCCGCCGAGCCTGCGTGATCGTCGAGCCGGTACAGGGCGAGGGAGGCGTACGCATTCCACCGCCGGGCTATCTGGCGGAGGTGAGCCGGCTGTGCCGGACGTACGAGGCCTTCCTGATCGTCGACGAGATCCAGACGGGCCTCGGGCGGCTCGGCGCCTGGTGGGGCATGGACGACGAAGGTGTCCATGACGCCGATGTGCTGCTCGTCGGAAAGGGCCTCAGCGGCGGCGTGGTCCCCGTCGCGGCGATGGTGGCGACCGCGGCGGCCTACGGCCCGTTCTCCCGCGACCCCTACCTGCACACCTCCACCTTCGCGGCCTCCCCGATCGCCTGCGCCGCCGCGCTCGCCGCGGTCGAGGCCCTGGACCGGGAGGGCGTCATCGGCCGCGCCAAGGCCCTGGGCGACCAGCTGCTCGCGGGCGTCCGGGCCACCTGCGCCCCGTACACCGGCGGCCTGGTGCACGACGTACGCGGGCGAGGGCTGCTGATAGGCCTGGAGTTCGCCGCGGAGCAGGCCGTCGGTGAGCTGATCCTCGAGCTGGTCGGGCGCGACGTTCTCGTGAACCACTCCCTCAACGCCACCCGCGTGCTGCGGCTGACACCGCCCGCGATCGCCGGCGAGGACGAGGTACGGCTGTTCCTCGCCGCCCTCGCCGAGTCCCTGCGCGTCGTGGCGACGCGCGTCGGCTGACCGTTCCCACCAAAACCGTTCCCACCAAACCGCGGAAAGGTAACTCCCCATGCGACACGTGACCGTACGGCTCACCGCCCACGACGTCGACCCCGAGACCGCGTACCAGCGAATCCGGGATTTCCGCCGGTACCCCGAAGTCACCGAGACCGTCCGCGAAGTCGTGGTCCATCCACCCCATGACGACGGCTCGGTGGTGTCGGACTGGACCGTCCGCTTCCGCAACGGTCTGATGCGCTGGTCGGAACGCGACGCGTTCAACCCGACGACGCGGACCATCGAGTTCACCCAACTCACCGGCGATTTCGAGCTGTTCGAAGGTACGTGGCGGTGCGCGTCCGGTGCGGACGGCGACGGTACGGCCGTGACCTTCGACGCGGTCTTCGACCTGGGCATCCCGACGCTGGCGGAACTCCTCGACCCGGTCGCCGACTCGACCCTGCGCAGCAACATCGAGCGGATCCTGCGCGGGCTGCTCGGGAGGGTCACGCCCGCCCCCGCCCAACTCGCCGACGCCGCGGCGCCCGCGCATGGCTGACCTCGTCCTCGTGCCCCGGCAGCCCCGGCAGCCCCGGCAGCCCCCTCCCGACAGCCCCTCGGCGGGATGGGACACCCTGCGGGACGAACCCGGCCCCGACACGGTCCGCTGTCTCGGCCTCTACTCGAAACTCACGGCCGGTGTCACGGTCGTCACGGCGTTGGACGGCGCGGGCCTGCCGACCGGGATGACGGTCTCCGCCCTGACGTCGCTGTCGGCGCGACCACCGCTGGTCCTCGCCTGTCTGCGCGGGAGCTCCCGCACACTCACCGCCCTGCGCGAGCAAGGTGCCTTCGCTGTCAGTCTCTTGACGGCACATCAGAAATCCGTCGCCGAACTCTTCGCCGACTCCACCGTGCCGCCCGCGAGGCGTTTCGAGGGCAGCCGCGTACGCCACGTACTCGGTCTCCCGGTGCTCGTCGACGCGCTCGCCTGGTCGGTGTGCCTGGTCGAGGACGTACGCCCGTACGGCGATCACCACGCCGTCGTCGGGCGAGTGATGGCGGTAGAGGTGAACGGCGGACAACCGCTGCTCTGGCACGACCGGGCCTTCCACACGCTGCCCGGGACGCTCGACGGCTGAGCCCACCGGAAGTCAGGACGGACGCGCCCGGCCGGGGATCTCCCCGGTCGGGCCTGCCGTATCTCGAACCCGAACCAAAAGCACGAACCCAAGCCAGAAGCACAAACCCACACCAGAAACACGAACCCAAGGAGGCCCCATGTCCCTGCCCCGTATCCCCGGCGTGAACTCAGACAGCGCCGCGACCGAACTGCTACGGACCCCCGAGCGACTGGTCGGCAACACCCAGTCCATGGGGCACCGTATCGGCGCCGCGCTCGACTTCGACGCGGCCGTGGACGACTGGGGCCTGCCCCCGACCCCGGAGCGTCCGTACCCGGTCGTCCTCGTGCATGGCACCCTGGGCGACCGGGAGTCCGTCTGGCGCAAGGCGGCACCTGCCCTCAGAGCGGCCGGGCATCGCATCTTCCGCCTGAACTACGGGGAGTTGCCGGCTCTCCCGCGGCTCTACGGCCTTGGCGACATCAGGAAGTCGACCAAGGAGCTCGCGGACTTCGTCGACCGGGTGCTGGCGGACACCAAGGCATCGAAGGTGGACCTCGTGGGCCACTCGCAGGGCGGGATGATCCCGCACTACTACCTCAAGTACCTCGGCGGGGCCGGGAAGGTACGGCGCGTCGTCGGGATCGCGCCCAGCAATCGCGGCGTCGAGGTGGCGGGACTGACCGCACTGGTCCGTCAAGTCCCGGGCGTGCAGGCAGTCGTGGAGGACAAGGTCCTCTTCCGACTGAGCCCCGCCTTCACACAGCTGCTGCACGACTCGGAGTTCGTGGGTGAGCTGGTGGCACCCGGCGACACCGTGGACGGGGTCGGCTACACCGTGCTGTGGTCGACCCGGGACGAACTGGTCCAGCCGCCCGAGTCGCAGCAGTTGAGGCCTGCCCGGCCGGACCACCCCGTCACCAACACCTGCCTGCAGATCCTCGCTCCGCAGAACCGGACCACGCACCTGGCCATGCCTTACGACCCGATCGTGGTGCGGGAGACTCTCAAGGCGCTGGCCGACTGAAGCCCGTACGGCGAAGGGGGTGGTGCGGGCCCGACGGCCCGCACCACCCCCTCACGTGTCGTCGGCTCAGAACGCCGTGCACCGGCCCTTCTCACCGGGCCAGAAGCACACCTGGCCGAAGACGTCGAAGCCCGCGACGCCATCCGGGTCGATCTTGTCGAACCGGGGCTTGGGGATCTGCAGACCGTTGATCCCGTCACCGGCGAGCGGTCCGCTCGTCACCGTGCGGTCGGGGACGGGGCTGCCCTCCTTGAGGTCGCCCTTGAAGTAGAGGCTGCCGACGTCGCCGGTGTTCCACGTGCCCACGCCGTTGCCCTCCACGGAGAAGGTCGGCGGCAGCACACCGAATCTGCCGGTGCCGACGACGTCGAAGACGATGTCGGTCAGCTCCGGAGCAGCCCCGCTGGGCGAGCGGCAGTCCTTGTACCCGATGTGCCCGGTCACCTGGGCCTCCCGGACCCGGAAGGAGAGCGGCGGACTGAAGTTCACCTCGGCATCGAGACGGCACACCAGGTCGGGGACGGGGGCCGCCCGTAGCCCGGCCGGTTCGGCCTGGGCGGCGGCGGGGGCGACGAGCGCCGTCCCCGCCGCGAGGACGGCGGCTGCCGGCGCCACCCTCCTGCCGCGGCGGGTCGAGCGGGCAGACCTCTTCGCTTTCGCTGAGAACATCACTGTTTCGGGTTCCTCTCTCTCAGGCCGTGGCGGTGGTGCCACGGAGAACTTCGCTCGCGGAGCCGAGATGCTCCGCGAGGTCGCGGTACGACTCCAGGACGCCGGTCTCGACGTACGGGATCTCTCGCTCGACGCAGAACTGCTTGACGAGGGGGTACGCGCGCCGCAGCGCCGACCTCGGCATGCCGGGGAAGAGGTGGTGCTCGATCTGGTAGTTGAGGCCGCCGTAGAAGAAGTCCCCGAGGTAGCCGGTGGGCAGGGTGCGCGAGGTGAGGACCTGGCGCTCCAGCCAGCTCCACTCCTGGCCCACCCGGGTCGGCAGGCCCTTGTGGTTGACGGCGAAGGCGAGGCCGAGCAGATAGCCGAGGAGGACCTGGTGCACCGCCAGGAAAAGCAGCACGGTCGGCCACGGCAGGAGCAGGAAGAGCGCGCCGAAGAAGAGCACCGCGTGCAGCACCATCAGGCCGCCCTCCAGGAGGGGTTCGCGGATCGCCCGCCGACGCAGGGCGATGACCCCGGCGATCCGCAGGACCACGGCCTCCAGGCCCAGCAGCGGGAAGAACAGATACCGCTGGTTGGCGGCGAGGAAGCGGGCGAATCCCTTGCGGTCCTGGGCCTGTTCGGGGGCGAAGATCGCCACTCGGCGCAGGATGTCCGGGTCGAGTTCCAGGTGGTTGGGGTGGTTGTGGTGGCGGTTGTGGTGCTGCACCCACCAGCCGAAGCAGATCCCGAGCATCAGGTTGCCGTGGATCAGTCCGAGCGCCTGGATGTACTTCCGGGACCGGGTGATCTGGCGGTGCCCGGCGTCGTGCACCAGGAAGGCGAGCTGCTCGTGCCAGACGGCGAGCCAGACCGCCGCCAGGACCACCTTCCACCAGGTGCCGCCGGACAGCGCCAGCGCCGCCCAGCCGAGGGCGTTCATCAGCCAGACCACCGCGATCCCGGTCACGTACTGGCCCTTGCGGGGGCGCATGAGTCCGGCGGCCTGGACGCGGCGGGTCAGTTCGCGGAAGTCCTCGTCCTGCGCGGCGGGTTCATACGGTGAGGAGTTGACTGCCGGGCTGTCGGTCATCGGTGTATCACCGACCCTTTCGTTGGGGGACGTTGGCGAAAGCGCGCAGGCTGCTCACGGGGTCAGGCCCATGTCGGCGAGCCGTGCCTCCTGCGTGGCGCGCGCCCATTCCGCGGCGGCGAGCATCCGTTCCTCTGCGGTGGTGTCGACCAGGCGGCGGCCCGCCCACAGTTCGTAGTCGCCGGCGAGGTCGCGCTGCTGCTCCAGGCCCTGCTGGTAGAGCTGTTCGCGCCGGAAGGTCAGCTCCTGCACCGGGAGCCGGGACCACAACTCGCTGCCGCGTGCGACCAGTTCCCTGATCCGGTCCAGCTCCTCGGGATGGCTCCGGACATGGCGTCGGACGATGGTGGTGCCCACGGACAGATGCCGGATCTCGTCGATGCCCGCGGCCCGTTCGATCTCGGCGGCGGGCGGGTCGAAGGGGCGCCACTTGCGTTCGCTCAGTTCGGCGGTGGGCGCGAGGACCCCTTCGACCAGGACGGTCAGGGTGATCACGCCGCCGATGTAGTCGCGGTCCTTCTCCATGACCGAGAGCCCGAACTCCTCCAGGGGTGTCAGGATCGCGTCCCGGTCGGCCCCGGCGAGCGACTCCATGGTGGCTTCCAACTCATGTTCCGGTGTGCCCAGTTCGAGCAGATGGCCACGGAAGGCGTAGGCGTGGCGGGCCTCGTCCATCAGCTGGGAGGTGTAGAAGTCCATCCCGGCGAGGTCGGGGGCGTACGCGACCAGGAAGGAGATGGCGCGGGCCGCCTTCTCCTCCGCCATCGAGCGGAAGGCCAGTTCCTGCATGACGGCCTGGCGCAGTGGCCCGTCGACCATCATGTGGGCGGGTACGGGTACGTCCGCGGAGCGGCCCATCGGGTCGCCGCCAAGGGTGCCTTCCGGCACGGCGCGGAACCAGTAGCCGAGGTCGCAGCCCTCCGGTGTCAGCTCGGTGGACAGCGCCCCTTCCAGCAGACTCGGGGCGCGGTGCCGGTCGGCCTCCGCCGGGATCCTGGAAACGTACGTGGTCATCTCAGCCTCTCTGCGTCTTGACATTGCTACGGATGGTCAGAAACTGCTGCGGGTGCTCAGACCGACTTGGTGAGGCGCATCAGCCGCCAGACGGCGCCGGGGCTCACCCCGCCCTGGAAGGCCAGGTACTCCGGTTCGATGAGCTGCGGGCGCCACTTGAGCTTGAAGGACTCCTGGGCGGCCGCCGGGTAGATGGCCCGCCCCTTGGCCGCCAAGAGCTCCACGCACCGGTGCAGCAGGCGGCTGGTCGGGCCGGGCGCGGCCGTGTCCGGGCGGAGCTGGACGAACGGGGTGAAGCCGAGGTGCAGCCAGCCGCATCCCTCGTCCTGGAACTGCCGCAGGGCGGTGGCGAACATCAGCTCCACCGTGCCGGGCGGGGCGTCCGGCAGCCGCCGCGTCAGGTCGTACAGCCATCCGGCCCGCTCGCCGAACACGGGCGAGTAGGAGACGTAACCGACGGTCTGTCCTTCGTGGACGGCGGTGAACAGGCGCCGGTGCGGGGCGCCGGGGCCGCCGCGTTCGCCGATGAGGAACTCGAGCTCCTTGACGTGGCGGCCCTTCGCCCGCAGCCAGGCCTCGTCCACCGCATCGAGGGCCGCGCCGTCCTGCTCCCCCACGGGCACTTCGGCGGCGGTGACTCCTTCCCTGCGGGCCCGGTTGACCATGTTGCGCACCTTGACCATGCGCTGGCCGCCCAGGCTGTAGCCGTCCAGCGCGATGCTGAAGGAGGCGCCGAACTGGTTGACGACGAAGTCGTGTCCGGCGTGCAGTTCGGCCTGGGAGCGGGAGAGCTGTACGGCGGCGACCCGGCGTCGCTCGTTCCCGGCCCGCACGAGCAGCGCGTCCAGCAGCCGCGACTGGTCCTGGGGCGCGCAGACCGGACCGCCCAGTTGGAACAGATGCCGTCGGCCCGCCTCCCGGTAGGGGACGAAGCCGTCGACACCGTCCGTGTGGAAGCGTCGGTTCCCGCTGTTCATAGCGAGGAAGGCGCTGCTGTGGCTGCCGTGCCGGCACAGCATCTCGTACGCCTGCGTGTCGGCGAGTGCCTGCGGGGCGCTCACCGTACTGCCGCCTCGTGCCAGGGCACGGTCGCGAAGTCCCGCAGCGCCCCCTGGACGGAAGGGTGCGGAACCGGCTCGAAGGACACGGTGAACGATTTGGCGAAGTTGCCGAACAGCGCGCGGTCGCCGAAGAGATGGATCGGCAGTACCAGCAGCGCCCACTCCCAGCCGTACAGCAGGACCCAGGCACCGAGGACCGCGCCCTGCACGCTCAGGCTGTGCATCGTGTTGTAGAGCACGTAATAGACGCGGGAGACCTGTTTGTCGGGGCTGCGGTGATAGGCGATCGCGCCCGGCAGATAGCCGATGAGGTCGACGTAGGCGAAGAGCGCGACGGCGACCCACCACCGCACCTCGGCCAGGTGCGCGAGGAAGAATCCGGCGGCCACCAGCAGCCCGAGCAGGTACTCGAGTCGTAGGAGTCGGTAAGTGGTGGGGGTCTGGCAGAGGTTGTGGCCGTCCACGGTCACCGCCCGCCGGCCGGGATCTCGGCCGTGACCAGGATCATGGCGTCCTTCTCGACCCCCGCGAACGCCGCCAGATGCGGGGCGAACCGCTCGACGGCGTACGGCAGCGCCAGCAGGTCCGCGACTCGCGCCTGCCACCCGTACCCGCCCCACCAGCGCTCCGCGTCCGCGAGATGCCACACCCACGGCGTCCCCGAGCCGGACAGCGCCTCCAGCCAGGGCTTCACGAACGGCGAGTCGGCGGTGTCGGCGTTCAGGCACTCGGCGCCGAGGGTGCTACCCGGCGCGGACAGCTCGCTCGCCGTGCCGATCAGGCTCTCCACCGCCTCCGGCGCGAGGTAGAAGAGCAGCCCCTCGCACAGCCAGGCGGTGGGACGGCCCGGGTCGAAGCCGGCGGCGAGCAGCGCGCCACGCCAGTCGCCCAGCAGGTCGGCGGAGACGGTGGTGCGCCGGGCGACGTCCGGGGCGCGCCCCGCGAGGACCCGCTCCTTGAAGGCCTGTACGGCCGGCAGATCGACCTCGAAGACCTGCGTCGCCGCGGGCCAGTCGAGCCGGTACGCCCGGGTGTCGAGCCCCGATCCCAGCAGGACCACTTGCTCGCACCCGCCCCGTGTCACGGAGAGCAGATGGTCGTCGAAGAAACGGGTGCGCACGGCCAGCCAGTCGGGCAACACCTTCTGCAGGACGCCGGCTCCCGGCGGGGCACCGGCCGCCCCGGCGGCGTCCAGGAACTCGGCCGCGAGAGTGTCGTCGAAGAGCGCGTCCGCCCGCGCGGATTCCTGGGCCCGCATGCGTACGGTCCACAGGGCCGTCTCCGAGACTCCGTCCAGGGAACGCTGCGTGTCATGGTGCTGCATGGGCATGGGTGATTCTTCCTTTGTGCGTACGGTTCATGACGGTTGGTCAGAGAGACGTGAGGCGTCAGCGGGGTGCGCGGCGGCGGTCGAACAACAGGGCCGCGGCGCCCAGCGCCAGCAGGCCGCGCGACGGCGACCAGGGCCGCTGCCCGCCCATGGACGCGGGTGTGTGCGGCTCGTGGAGCTGGAAGGCGAGCTGACGGTTGGCGGCGTCGGACAGCAGCCCGCGCCACTGTTCCGGTGCGGACGCGGCGGTCGAGAGCAGGTCCATCGTGTTGCGCGCGACCTGGTCCAGGGAGAAGTACTCGCGGATCAGGGCCAGGATGATCCCGCGCGCCTCCGCCTTGAAGACCTCCGCGAGGGCGATGTCCGGCGCCAGACAGCGCACCGAACCCTCCAGGTTCGCGAAGGACTTGCCCAGCAGGGAGATGGCGGGCGCGGAGCCGATGCCCCGCCTGGTCGCCTTCTCCAGGACGGTGGTCAGGGACACCCCGAAGTTGATGTCCTCGAGGGAGGCCGTGGCGACCTTGGGGACCAGCGCCGCCATGTCGGCGGCGAACGCGGGCAGGTTCGACCAGGCGGTGACCCGGCCCATGTCCGCCCACGCCCGGGCGAGTCCGTGGCCGTCGTTCTGGGCGATGGCCATGAGCAGCGGCAGCAACTGCAGACTCGTCCGCCGGTCGAGCCGGCCGACCATGCCCCAGTCGATGAGCGTGGCCGGTCCGCCGGGCAGCGCGAAGACGTTGCCCGCGTGCGGGTCGGCGTGGAACATCCGGTCGACGAAGTAGCCGCGGTACATGAAGCGCAGCAGGTCCTTGCCGATGTCCGTACGCTCCCGGTCGCTGAACGAGCGGCGGTCGAGGTGGCGTACGGAGGTGCCGGGGGCCAGCGACTGGACCAGCACCTTGGGGGTGGCGTGGATGACCCGGGGGACGTCGAGTGTCGGATAGCGCCGGATGTTCTCGCGGGCCTCGTCCATGTTGCGGGCCTCGCCGGTGAAGTCCAGCTCGGGTTCCATCGCGTCGAAGATGGAGCCGAGCATCGCCTCGACGTCGATGACCTCGTTGAAGCGAGGCGCGGTACGGGCGACGATCCTGGACGCCTTGCGCATCAGGGCCATGTCCGCGCGGACGGTGTCCCGGATGCCGGGCCGCTGGATCTTCACCACCGCGGGCCGCCCGCCGGGCAGGGTCACCCGGTACACCTGGGCCAGCGAGGCCGCCCCGAGCGGGCGGACCGTCTCGATGTCGTCGAAGCGGAGCTTCCAGTCTGCTCCCAACTCCTCCTGGAGCACGGGCTCGAAGAGGGCGAAGGGCTGGACGTCGACCTGGTCGTGGAGATTCTGCAGTTCGCCGATCATGGAGGCGGGCACCATGTCGGGCCGGGTGGAGAGGATCTGGCCGAGCTTCACGTAGAACGGGCCGAGACTCTCCAGGGCGTGCCGCACCGCCTTCGCACGGCGTGTCCCGTCCTCGGCGGCCCCGTCCCCGGCGGAGGCCTCGGCTTCCGCCGGGGAGAGGGGGCCCCGCCCCGGCCGCCGGCGCTCCCGCGTCACCTGGCCGACCTCGTCGGCGACGAGGCTTCCCAGTACCTTCACAACCAGCCGGAGCCGATTGCCGAGCATGGCACCCATGTGTCACAACCTCCTGTGCCTGACGAGTTCCGTCGGTCGTGCGCGCGATCGCCCACGCACGTGGGTCATGCGGCGCGATCGCCCACACACCTCGCGCATGCGGCGCAGTTGCCTACCCGCATGGCTCATGCGGCGCGATCACTCACCCGAGGTGAGGCGGTACGCGCCCGGTGGCGGCCGGTGAGACCCGGTCAGCGGCCGCTCAGCCGCTCTTCCTCGCCGCCGGCGCACGGCCGGCACCGGTCACGGCGCCGGCCACCCCCTGAACTCCCTCCAACACGCTCACCAGGGAGGTGACGAGCTCGGAGAGCTGGGCGATCTGCCGAGGCAGTGCGGCCAGGCCCTCCGCCATGTCGGCCGCTCCCGACACAGCGGACGTCGCCCCGCCGGCCACCTGTCCCAGCGCGGCCAGCGGATTGAATCCCCCGGCGGCACCGCCGAGGGCGGCGAGCGGATTCGCGCCGCCGCCCGCGAGGGCCGCGAGCGGGTTGGGGGCCGCGCCGGCCAGTGCGGCCAGCGGATTGGCCGCGCCGACTCCGGCCGCGGCGTTGGCGGCGTTCGCGAGCGCGGCCACGGGATTCGCCACACCACCGAGGGCGGACAGGGCGCTCACCGTCCTCAGTACATCGCCGGGAAGTCCGTTCAGCGCCTGATACGGATTCCCCGGAGTGAGCCAATCCACGGAATGCGCATCATCTCCTTTTCGGTCCAAGATTTCATCGAACGCCTTCTTGGTGCTGTCGGCGATATCGCCGATGAAATCCTTGATCGTGTCCTGGCTGTTATTCTTGCCCACGGTCACTGACCTTTCTCCCTCACCTGCACTCCCGGAGTTCGGGAGCCGTTTTTTATGCCCGCGTCGACTTACGTCACTCGCGGGAAGAAGGCGGAGATCCGTTATGCGACGGCACCGTCCAGAGCCTTGGCGCAGACCAGCCGCAGCCGCGCCCGGCCCCGGGTGAACGCCCCTTCGGCCGCTTTGACCGAGATCTGGTGTATGCGCGCGAATTCCAGCGTGGAGATTCCATGGGCGCGGGCGAGCACCACCTGTCGCTCCCGGCCCCGCAGCAGATGGACCTGATCGAGCAGCCAGCGCCCGAAGTCCTGGTCGCACACGCCCTCGTCCGGCAGCTCGGGCCCGCCCACGTCCGCCGCACGGCGCAACAGCCGTCGCCGTCGCTCCAGTTCGCGGTAGTGATCGACGCACAGGCGCAGGGCGACCGAGGTCAGAAAGGAGCCGATCCGCTCCTGGTCGAGATTGCCGTGAGCGGCCGCCCTGAGCATCGCTTCCTGGACACAGTCCTCCGCGTCCTGAGCATTCGGAAGCCGGCGGCGGACCAGCCTCATCAGTCGTTCCCGATGACCGGCGATCACATCCCAGGAGAATTCCCGCCGTACCTCGTCCTGCGATTCACGTTCCCGAGATTCGCATTCCTGGGATTCATGAATTGCTCGATCAATAGCCCGATCGACGATTCCGAACTCATCTAAGTGGTCTACCAATTCCCTGTGATCCATGGCCCCGAGATTGATTCCTGGGTGCGAATCAGAATATTCGCACGACCTATCCCCCACCCGTCGCGATGTTTCTTTTCCTGGCCGACACATCAACAAACCAGCCGGAATCCCTACCACTCATCCGCATGGAAAACGGACCATCTCGTTCCGGTGAACCCCCCGCCGTGCTACACATTTCACGTGGGCCCACGCGCCCCCTCACGTCTGCGGAAACGTCACGCCATGAGCGGGAACACCTCAAAACGGCGCCGAAATCACACCCGCATCAACCACGGGGGAATCAATCGCGCCAAAATCCCCACTGCGGAGGCAAGCACCGGGCGGGACAGGGATGCGGTGCGGTCAGTGCGTCGGCAGGTCGTCCAGTTCGGCCGCGAACAGCAGGGCGGGGTCGAACCCCATCCCGGTGAAGTGGCCGGCGAGTTCCAGGGACAGGGCGCCGTGCAGCCGGGTCCAGAAGGCCAGGACACGGTGGAGGGTCTCCGGCGGGGCGGGGTGGCCGTCCGCCCACTGCCGGTGGCCGTCGAGGTACGCGCCGAACGGCGTCGCGGGGCCGCCCAAGGGGAGCACGGCACAGGCGTCGAGCAAGGTCGTCATGATCTCGGAGGCGATCCCGGTGACGTCGTCGGGCGCGTGATAGCCCGGGACGGGCGTGCCGTAGAGGAGGAAGTACCGCTGGGGGTCGTCCAGGGCCCATCCGCGCAGGGCGTGCGCCAGCGCGGCCAGGCCGGCACCGGACGCGGCGGCCGCATGGAAGGTGTCGGCAAGGCTTCGGTACGCGTCCCTGATGAGCTCGGTGATCAGCTCGTCGCGGCCGGCGAAGTACCGGTAGAGGGCGGGTCCGCTCAGGCCCATCTGTTTGGCGATCGCATTGAGGGAGAGCGCGGACGCCCCCGCCGCGGCGATCTGCTCCCATGCACGGTCCTTGATCTCCGTACGCACCTGGGCGCGGTAGCGCTCGCGCGGGGTCGTCTTACCCGTTTCCGCCATGGCCTGCCACCCTTCCACCCCCACAACGCTACATGTTCAAGTTTCAGTTAGAGCTTATCGCGAACGCTCTTGACTCACTCCACCTCGCGGCGTTACAACTTCTAACGAACGCAAAAGCAAGTAACTCACGCAGAGTGCAGTGGAGGTCGTCATGAACGCCGAAGGACTCGTCGAAGTCGTCCTGCCGGGCAAAGTGGAGCCGGAAGGGCTTCAGATCCGGCACGGAGCCGTCCCCGCCGCGGGCCCGGGCCAGGTCGTGATCCGGATGGAGGCGACCGGGGTCTCCTTCGCCGAGCAGCAGATGCGCCGCGGCCGCTACTACGACCAGCCGGCGTTCCCCTTCGTACCCGGCTACGACCTGGTCGGCACGGTGCTGGCGACCGGCGAGGGCGTCGAGCCGGGCCTGGCCGGCACCCGGGTGGCCGCGCTGGTCAAGGTCGGCGGCTGGGCCAGCCATGTGCTCGTCGACGCCGCGGACGCGGTGCCGGTGCCCGCCGGGATCGGCGCGGCCGAGGCGGAGACCCTGGTGGTCAACGGCATCACCGCCTGGCAGATGCTGCACCGCAAGGCACGCATCCGGGCGGGGCAGACCATTCTGGTGCACGGCGCCAATGGTGGCGTCGGCTCGGTCCTGGTCCAGTTCGCCCACGCCGCGGGCGTGAAGGTGATCGGCACGGCGTCCGCCCGCCACCACGACGCCCTGCGGGAACGGGGCGTCACCCCCGTCGACTACCGCACCGAGAACGTCGCCGCGCGTGTCCGCGAGCTCGCCCCCGGTGGGGTGGACGCCGTCTTCGACCACGTCGGCGGCCGGGGCATCGTCGACTCCTGGCGCCTCCTCGCGCCCGGCGGCACGCTCGTCTCGTACGGCAGCGCCTCCACCCGGGACGACGAGGGCTCCAAGCAGTGGCCCGTGCTCAAGCTCCTCGGCCGGGTATGGCTGTGGAACGCGCTCCCCAACCGCCGCCGCGCCTACTTCTTCAACGTCTGGGCCGGGCGGGGCCTGGCCAGGAACCGGTTCCGGGCCCGGTTGCGCGCCGACCTCACCCAGGTCTTCGCGGCCCTTGAGCGCGGTGACGTCACTGCCCAGATCGCCGCGCAGCTGCCGCTCACCCGCATCGCCGACGCTCTGCGGCTGGCCGAATCCGGCACCGTCGCCGGAAAGGTCGTAGTGAACCCGTAGGACGTCTCTTCGGCAGCAGCTGATCGCACGCGCTTCTCCCTCCGCCTGAAGCGCCTGGACGGCCACCGGCACCTACAACTGGCACGGCGCTCATTCCTGGCCGTCACCACGGCGATGGCGCTGGTCGGAGCGGCTCATCAGTTCGCCCGCCGCGAGCGTCGCGGTCGCCACGACGCGGGCCCATGGGGGGAGCCGGAGGGTGGCGCCGGCATACGGGAGCCGGTGCGACGTGGGCCATCCTTGCGGGTGTCCCACGTCGCCGCTGGTGCCGGAGGTGTCAGCTGGCGCCGATCAGCTGGTCGTCACCGCGGTGTCATCGACGACGAAGCTGGTCTGGAGGGAGGAGTCCTCGACGCCGCTGAACTTCAGGGCGACGGTGGTACCGGCGAACGAGGACAGGTCGAAGGTCTTCTGGGTGTATCCCGTGGCCTTGTTGAGGTTGGAGTAGGTCCCCAGGGTCGTCGATCCGGCGGTGATCGTCAGCTTGTCGTACTGGATGCTGGTGGTTGTCTCCGCACTGTCGATGTGCAGCCAGAAGGTGAAGCTGGCCTTGCAGCCGCTGGGGATCGTCACCGACTGGGAGAGCGTGTCGGTGTGCGTCGATCCGTAGCCGTCCAGCCAGGCCTTGTAGGAACCGCCGTGCGCCGCCTGGCTGCTGGAGTTGGTGATCACGCCGCTGGTGGCGGTCCAGGTGGTGTTGCCCGACTCGAAGCCGGGGTTGCCGAGCAGCTGCGTCGAGGTGCAGGTACCGCCGCCGGCGGAGCTGACGGTCCAGGTGAAGGACGCCGTGCCGCCGGCGCCGGTGCTGTCGGTGACCGTGACGGTGGTGCTGTAGGTCCCGGCGGTGGTCGGGGTCCCGGTGATCGCCCCGGTGGAGCCGCTGATCGACAGGCCGGTGGGCAGTCCGGTCGCGGCGTAGGTCAGCGAGCCGCTGTTGGTGCTGCTCGCGGAGATCTGCAGGCTCACCGCGGTGCCGACGGTGGAGGACTGGCTGCCCGGGTTGGTGACGGTCACGCCGCTCGTCGGCGGGGTGACATGGGCGCCGACGTTGATGCCCGCGAAGGCGTTCGCCACCCCCGCGTACTGGGTGGAGTTGGCGCCGTACAGCGCGGTGGCGGCGTTGAGCGCGGCGGTACGGGCGCCCGCGTAGTTGGTGCTGGACGTCATGTACGTCGTCAGCGCCTTGTACCAGATCTGCAGGGCGGCGGCCCGGCCGATACCCGCGACGGCGACACCGTCGGAGGTCGGGCTGTTGTAGGTGACGCCGTTGATGGTCTTGGTACCGCTGCCCTCGGAGAGCAGGTAGAACATGTGGTTCGCCGGGCCCGAGGAGTAGTGGACGTCCAGGTTGCCGATGCCGGAGTACCAGGAGTCGGCGGAGCCGCCGTCCTTGTCGGGCTCGTCCATGTAACGCAGCGGGGTGCCGTCGCCGTTGATGTCGATCTTCTCGCCGATGAGGTAGTCACCGACGTCGCTGCTGTTGTTGGCGTAGAACTCCACGCCGGTGCCGAAGATGTCGGAGGTCGCCTCGTTGAGGCCGCCGGACTCACCGGTGTAGTTCAGGCCCGCGGTGTTGGAGGTGACGCCGTGGGTCATCTCGTGGCCGGCCACGTCGAGCGAGGTGAGGGCGTGGGTGCCGCCGGAGCCGTCGCCGTACGTCATGCAGAAGCAGGAGTCGTCCCAGAACGCGTTGACGTACGCGCTGCTGTAGTGGACGCGGGAGTAGGCGGCGACGCCGTCGTTCTTGATGCCGCTGCGCCCGAAGGTGTTCTTGTAGAAGTCCCACGTCACCTGTGCGCCGAAGTGGGCGTCGACGCCGGCGGTCTGAGTGTTGGAGCCGGAGCCGGTGCCCCAGGTGTCGTCGGCGTCGGTCATCAGAGTGCCGGTGCCGGACGTGCCGTTGTTGAGGCTGTACGTCCGGTGGGTGCCGCGTGTGGTGTCGTTCAGTTGGTACGTCGAGCCGGACAGCGTGGTGCCGATGGTGACGGTGCCGCTGTACTGGCTGTTGCCGGTGCCGGTCTGGATGCCCTGGAACTCGGAGAGTTTCTCGCCGGTGGTGGCGTCGGTGATGACGTGCAGCTGGCTGGGGGTGCCGTCGTCCTGGAAACCACCGATGACCGTCTCCCAGGCAAGCTTGGGCGTGCCGGTGCCCGCCCAGATCACCTTGGGGGCGCTGTCGGTGGTGGGCTTCTCGGCGTCCAGGGCCTTCGCGGCCTTCAGCGCCTTGGTCTCGGCGGCCGATTTGGCGAAGGTCGCGGTGGTGGAGGCGACCTTGATGGTGCGCTTGTTGTTGAACGTACTGCTCACCGTGCCGGTGGCCACGGAGGCCGGCGGGGTGTGCACGACCAGGTCGCCGCCCAGCACCGGCAGGCCGGCGTAGGTGCGCTCGTAGCGTGTGTGGAGGGTGCCGTCCTGGTCCTTGACGACATCCTTGACGACGAGCTTCTCCTTCGCCCCCAGGCCGAGGGAGTCGGCGGTCGCCGTGGTCTTCTTCGATGCGCTCTTCAGCAGTGCGGTGTGCTGGGCCGGGGTGAGTTCGGCCTCCAGGCCACCGGTGCGCAGCGGACTGGGGTGGGGGGCGGGTTGTGCGGCCGCCGGGACCGTCTGTATGCCAACTGCCAAGAGCGCGGCGGCGGCCGCCAGTGCTCCGGCCGCGGTCGCCGGACGGGGGATTCGTCTCACTCGTACTCCTACTGCTGCGGCCGCGCATTGTCGGCCGGTGACAGCCCGGGCAGACGGGATGTGCTGCCCGGGACGAGCTGAGCAGTGCGGTGCGGGGCCCCTGGGAGGGCCGTGTGGGGCCCGTGCGGCAGGTGGAGGAAGAATGGCAGCTTGACAAGGTCATGTCATGTACGCGGAGAGCAATCGAGGGACGATCGAGGGTTATCCCTCTACGACGCGCGCACTGGCGGGGTGGCGGAACCGCCCTTCACTCGGATGGCGGAGCCAAGTGGACAGGCAGACGATGGAGTGGAGGGGGCTGTGCACGGCCGGATTGGAGGGAGTCGTCATGATGGAGGTCAAGACGGTCGACAAGCCGGATGAACGGCGCAATTTCCCTCGCGGCCACCTCGAAGCCGTCCACCTCACCGGTCTCGACTTCGCGGTGGGAACCTTCGAGCCGGGTTGGCGCTGGTCCGAGTCCGTGAAGCCGATAGCGGGAACCGAGAGCTGTCGGATCCACCACAACGGCTTTGTCGTCCAGGGCCGGTTGCGTATCCGCATGGACGACGGCGCCGAGAGCGAGGTCGGCCCCGGCGACGTCTTCGTCTGCCCGCCCGGACACGACGCCTGGGTCGTCGGTGACGAACAGACCGTGGTGTACGACTTCGCCGGCGGCATGGCGACGGAGTACGCGAAGGCGGCGCGGGAATAACTCCCGTTGCGGGGGCCGTGAGGGTCGGCATCCTTCCTTGGTAGTACGCCCTGGTCCCGTGCCTGCTCCTCAGGGTGAGGGGCAGGCACCTCCGTGAGCACGACGCGCCCCGATACGGCAGGCACGGAAGCTGGACGTACGAGTTCGAGGAGGGTGTCATGAACCGTCAGATCCGCATTCGTCCTCATCCCCGCCCCAGTGCGGGGCGCGAGGTGAAGATCGACCGGAGGACACCGTCGGGGCGGCTGCTCCCCTACTGAGCCGACGGTGGTCGGCTACCGAGCCGTCCGCGCCGGAGCGGACCATGTCGACGATGCCCGTCCGGCTGTCGGCACCGATCCCCCGGCGCGGTGCACGGCGCGCGCGAAGCCGCGGGCCGGGAAAGTATGATCACCCAATGTCTGACATGACCGAGACCACGCCCGGCTGGCTGACCTCCGACGAGCTCGAACAGGCACGGGCACGCATGCCGATCCTGTATGTCGAAGCCGTGCCGGTCCGAGTCGACGACAACGGCGAAGTCACCCTCATCGGGCTGCTGCTGCGCATCGGGCCGGACGGAACGGTCAGCCGCGCCCTCGTCTCCGGCCGGGTCCTGCACCACGAACGGGTCCGGGACGCCCTGCTGCGCCACCTGGAAAAGGACCTCGGCCCGGTGGCGCTGCCCCGAATCCCCGCCTCGCTGCAGCCCTTCACCGTCGCCGAGTACTTCCCGACGCATGGGGTCACGGCTTTCCACGATCCCCGCCAGCACGCGGTGTCCCTCGCCTACATCGTCCCGGTGACCGGCGACTGCCGTCCCCGTCAGGACGCCCTCGACCTGGTGTGGTTCAGCCCTGAGGAGGCCTCCTCCGACGTGGTCCTGGGCGAGATGCCGGGCGGGCACGGAGCCCTCCTCAAGCAGGCCCTGGCCCACGTGGGCCGACTGTCCTGACCGGCCCTCGGAGTTCACGTCCTCATAAATCGCCGAGTCAGAAGTGAGGCGGGGAAGGCCCCTGTGAGCTGACCCACCGTCACTCCTTCGCACTCCCAGGGGCGACAGAAGCGGCCCACCTGGGTGATCAGCGGTGGCGGGCCGGAACACCCGCTCATAGCTTCGGCCTATGACCAAACAACAGATGGCCTATCTCGCATGCACCGCGGTCGTCGTGGCGTCGGGGCTGGGCGCCGCCGCACCGTCCGCCGACCACCTGAAGGTGCACCGGGTAAGCCCCGGCCAATCCATCCAGAAGGCCGTGAACGCCGCGAATCCGGGGGACACCATTGTCCTCTCCCCCGGCACCTACCGAGAGAGCGTCCGCATCACCGTGCCGGACCTGACCCTGCGTGGCTCGGGCGCCAAATCGTCCGTCATCGTCCCCGCCAAGTCCTCCGCCAAGAGCACGTGCGCCAAGGCCGGCCACGGCATCTGCGTGACCGGAACGGACAAGAAGCGCGTCGCGCGCGTCACCCTGAGCTCACTGACCATCAGAGGCTTCGCCAAGAACGGCCTGTGGGCGTCCGGAACCGATCGGCTGACCGTCCAGGGCGTGACCTCCGAGAAGAACGGTCAGTGGGGCTTCGCCCAGGAGAGGTCCGTCCGCGGCGTGTTCCGCCACAACGTCGCGCGGTCCAACGGCGACGCCGGGGTGTTCCTGGCCAACACGATCGACACCGAGGAAGGGGCCCGCGACTCCAAGGGGGCGGTGATCAGTCACAACCGCCTGCTCGGCAACCGGATCGGCGTCACGGTGCGCCGCCTGCGCAACCTGACCATCGATCACAACGAAGCCACGGGAAACTGCACCGCGGTGTTCGTCGTGGGCGACGAGTCCAAGCCTCGCGCCGGGAAACTGAGCGTGCGCCGGAACTTCATCCACGACAACAACAAGTACTGTCCCAAGACCCCCCGGCTGCCCTTCCTGCAGGGCTCGGGGATCGTCCTCACCGGCACCGAGGACACGCTGGTGACGGAGAACGTGGTCGAGGGCAACGTGGGCAAGTCCCCGCTGTCCGGCGGGATCGTGCTGTTCAAGAGCTTCGTCGGTGCCCCCAACCAGCGCAACCAGATCCGCGACAACGTGGTGCTGGGCAACGGCACGGCCGATCTGGCCAACCGGGACACCACCAAGAGCAACACCTTCCACGGCAACTGGTGCCGGGTCTCCGAGCCCGCCGGCATGTGCTGACCGGTCGGCTCCCCAGACCCCTCACCCCGCATGACAGCAGAAGCGAGGCAACAGATGACGACCGTTGATCAGACTCCCCCGCCGCCCATGCGGCTGCGGGAGCTCGTTTTCGGGGCGGCCTGCGCCGCCGCCGTACGCGCGGCCGCCCGCCTGGGTGTGGCCGACGCCCTGGAGGACACGCCCATGAGCGTGGACGACCTGGCGGCCGCGGTGAAGACCCAACCGCGGACACTGCGGCGGCTGCTGCGCGCACTGTCCTGCCAGGGGGTCTTCACGGAACACCCGGACGGCACCTTCGCGCACACGGAGATGTCCCGGCTGCTGCGCGAGGACGATCCGCACAGCCTGCGGTACATCGCCCTGTGGTGCACCGAGCCGTGGACGTGGAACGTCTGGCCGAAGCTCGACGAGGCGGTCCGCTCCGGCCGTAACGTCTTCGAGGACGTGTACGAGAGGGAGTTCTTCGACTACCTCAACGAAGAGGCTCCCGAGTCGGCGTACGTCTTCAACCGCGCCATGACGACGTCCAGCGAGCAGTCGGCGCGGGACGTGGCCAACCTTCTCGACCTGGGCGGCGTGTCCTCGGTCGCGGACATCGGCGGCGGCCAGGGGCAGGTCGTGGCCAGCCTGCTGGAGAAGCACCCCAAGATGCACGGCACGCTGCTCGATCTGCCGGGCGTGGTGGAGAACGCCGATCCGCGCCTGCGCAGCGGCGGCTCGCTGGCCGGACGGGTGCGTATCGTCGCCGGGGACTGCCGCGAGGACATCCCGGTCCAGGCGGATGTGTACATCATCAAGAACATCCTGGAGTGGGACGACGAAAGCACCCGCAGGGCACTGGCGAACGTCCGGAAGGCGGCGCGGCCCGGCGCTCGTGTCGTCGTCATCGAGAACCTCGTGGACGACACCCCGTCGATGAAGTTCACGACGGCCATGGACCTGCTGCTGCTGCTCAACGTCGGGGGCGCTAAGCACACCCGGCAGAGCATGGTCGAGCGGCTGACGGACGCCGGTCTGGTCATCGGCGAGGTCCGCCCGGTCAACCCGTATCTGCACGCCTTCGAGTGCACCATCCCCGGCTGACCCGGAGGGCGCAAACCCCGAGGCCGCCGGTTCCGCGTCTGTCGCGGAGCCGGCGGCCTCGGGGTTTGTCCGGGCGCTCGCTCAGGAACCGGCGTTCCGGTCCCAGCGGTAGAAGCACTGCGCCATGGCGTCCTTGGGGCTGCGCCACGTCTGCGGGTCGTACGCGCTGACGTACGCCGACAGTTGCTCGCTGACGCTCCGGAACTCGGGGTGCCCGACCACCTTCGCGATGGCGGGTGCGGGGTCCTTGTCGGCTTCGATGAGGTGCAGGTACACGTCACCGAACTGGAAGAGGCTGCGCCGGTTGACGCCGATCAGGTGCGGGAGTTCGCCGCGGTCGGAAGCGGCGAACACGTCGGCGATCGCCGGCGCCGAGCCCTGCTCCATGCGGGCGACGATCAGGGCGTGGTGCATCGAGTGTCCTTCCTTCCTGAGTCGGCGATCAGCGAGGCATGACGGGTGCGACGCTACGGTCGCGGGCGACCTGCTCGATCTTGTCCCGGATGAGGGCCATCTGGGTGCGGGAGTTGCAGTTGATGTTGTCCGTCATCCAGGCGTCGTCGACCGGGGCGTCGGGCTTCATCGCGAAGTCCTGCACCCAGCGCATGTGGACGCCGTCCGCGGTCTCCTTGTACTCCCACAGGATGTTCATGTGGGCGAAGGGTCCCGTCTCGACGCGGCGGGCCCGGACGGTCCGCCCCTTGCGGTCGGTGATCCGTTCCGAGACCCAGCTCCAGACCTTCCCGGACTCGTCCGGGTGCATGGTCAGGCGGAAGGTCGTCGTGTCGCCTTCGCGGGACAGCACCTCGACGGACGCGTACTCGCTGAAGAGCTGCGGCCAGTTCTCGATGTCGTTGGTCATGTCCCAGACCAGGTCGAGAGGGGCGTCGATGCTGATGCTGTTCTCGGTGTGTCCTGCCACTTTCAGGCTCCAGTCTTGAGGGTGGTGTTGACGAGCTCGAGGAATTCGCGGGGGGTCTTGCAGCGCTCCGCGTCGACGGGGAGCGGCCGGCTGTACCGGTTCTCCAGCTCGCCGACGATGCCGAGCAGGCCGAGCGAGTCGAGGCCGAGGGTGCCGAAGGAGGAGTCCGACGCGTGCTTGAGCTCCTGGGGGTCGACGGTGACTCCGGCTGCCTTCTTCATCAGCTTGGCCAGTTCGTCGACAGTGACTTCGATGATCATGTGTGCTCTCCTTCCCGCCCGGTCCTACCGGGCGAATTCACCACCGCGGCGCACTACCAGCGCCGCGTTGGAACCCATGAGTCCCCTGCTGAGGACCAGGGCCGTGTGCAGCTCGGCGGGGCGAGCGCTGGACATCACCAGATCGAGGTCGTGGCAGATGTCGAACACGTGGGGAGTGGGGGGTACCTGGCCGTTCTCCATGGCGAGCACCGCGGCCGCGGTGTCCAGCACGGGTGCCGCGCAGTAGGCCCGCCCCATTCCGGTCTTGGGAGCTGTCACGGGTACGCGCGTACCGTGCGCCCCGAGGGCGTCGGCGATGGCCAGGGCTTCGGCGCGGTCCGCCTCCGGTACGCCCAGGGCATCGGCGAACACGACGTCGATGTCCTCAGGGGCGCAGCCCGCCTCGTCGAGGGCGCCCCGGATCGCGTGGGCGAGCCCCTCTCTGGACCGGTCCCAGCGGGAGGCGCCGGTGAAGGTGGCGCCGTGGCCGGCCACGATGGCCCGGACGTCCGCTCCGCGGTCGAGGGCGCGGTTCTCGTCCTCGACGACGAGCATGGCGCCGCCCTCCGCGGGTGCGAAGCCGCACGCTTCCTTGGTGAAGGGCCGGTAGGCGTGATCGGGCTCCTCGACGGTGCTGAGCTCGGGGTATCCGAGCTGGCAGACCATCGAGTACGGGGCGAGGGGTGCCTCCGCGGAACCGGCGACCACGACGCCGGTGCCACGCCGTACCCCCCGGGCGGCGTGCGCGATGGAGTCCAGGCCGCCGGCCTCGTCGCTGGCGACCACCCCGCACGGCCCCTTGAAGCCGCTCCGGATGGAGATCTGGCCGGTGCTCGCGGCGTAGAACCAGGCGATGGACTGGTACGGGCCGACGTACCGGGAACCCTGCCCCCACAGCTTCTGCAGTTCCCGCTGGCCGAACTCGCCGCCTCCGGACCCGGCCGCGGTGACCACGCCGATGTCGTACGGCTGAGCGGGGTCACCGCTGCCGAGGCCGGCATCTTCGAGGGCGAGGGCGGCCGCGGCCATGGCGAAGTGGCTGAACCGGTCGGTCTGGACCAGGAAGCGTTCCTCGATGAGGGCCGCGGCGTCGAAGGCCCGGACCTCGCCCGCGATGCGAAGGGGCAGGTGGTCGCATCCTTCGCGGGTGATCCGGTCCAGAACGCCGAGGCCTTCCTTGATGGACTTCCAGTACGCGTCGGCGCGCAATCCGTTGGGCGCGATCACACCGATCCCGGTGATGGCCGCGCGCCGGGGGCGCTGCTTGCTCATCGTGTCCTCCCACCCGGCTTGGTCAGAAGCACCGCGGACTGAAAACCACCGAATCCGCTGCCGACGGAGAGCACGTTCCTCAGCTTCCGCGGGCGGGCGGTGCGCGGCACGTAGTCCAGGTCGCACTCGGGGTCGGGTGTCTCGTAGTTCGCCGTCGGCGGTACCACTTGGTGCGTCAGAGCGAGGACGCAGGCGACGACCTCGATCGCGCCGATCGCGCCGAGCGAATGCCCCACCATGGATTTGATGGAGCTCATGGGTGTGTCGTAGGCATGGGCGCCCAGGGACCGCTTCACCGCGGCGGTCTCGTGCCGGTCGTTCTGTCGGGTGCCCGAGCCGTGCGCGTTGACGTAGTCGATCAGCGAGGGGTCGAGGTGGGCCTGGTCGAGCGTGGTGTCGATCGCCCGGGCCATCTCCAGCCCCTCACCGGTGAGACCGGTCATGTGGTAGGCGTTGCCGTAGGTGGCGTAGCCGCTGATCTCGCAGTACACGTGTGCCCCACGGGCACGGGCGTGCTCGTACTCCTCCAGGACGAGCACCGCGCCGCCCTCGCCCATGACGAAGCCGTTGCGGTGGGCGTCGAAGGGCTTGGAGGCGTGCTCGGGGTCGTCGTTGTTGGGCGACGTCGCCTTGATGGCGTCGAAGCAGGCCATGGTGATCGGTGATATCGGCGAGTCCGATGCTCCGGCGATGCAGACGTCGGCCCTGCCCTCCTCGATGGTGTGGAAGGCGTAGCCGACCGCGTCGAGGCCGGAGGTGCAGCCGGTGGAGACGGTCTGTACCGGGCCCTGGGCGCCGAACTGCTCGGCGACCACCGAGGCGAGCGTGCTGGGCGAGAACGCCAGGTGCAGTTGGGGTTCGGCGGCGCGGTGGTCCACGTCCCAGCGCCGCCCTCCTTCGCTGACCAGGACGTAGTCGTGTTCCAGGCGGGTGGTGCCGCCGACGGCGCTGCCCAGGGAGACTCCGATCCGCCAGGGGTCCTCCCGGCCGGTGTCGAGTCCTGAGTCGCGTACGGCTTCCGCGGCGGCGACCACGGCGAACTGTATGTACCGGTCGGCGTGGTCACGCAGCTCCGGGTCGAGGCCGTGCGCGATCGGGTCGAAGTCGCATTCGGCGGCTATGCGCGAGCGCAGACCCGCCGGATCGAACAGCGTGATGCCACGGGTCGCGGTACGGCCGTTGGTGAGGAGGTCCCAGAACGCCGTCGCCCCGGTGCCGCCCGGAGCGACCACACCGATGCCGGTGACGGCCACCCGCCGGGTCACTTTATGGCCCCACTTCGCTCGGACGGCTGTCCGTGGTCCGGCGCGGACATGTTGGGCCCGGCGATGGCGAACTCGGGGCTGGGCGCGGTGTCGTCGGTCACCTCCGTGTCGACGTGGCCGAGGCTCGGACGCGGCGCGAGCGGACCCAGGTGGAAGACCATGCGGGCTTCCGCGTCGCCCACGTTGCGGAAGCGGTGCCGCATGTTGATCGGGATCAAGAGGCCCTGATCGGGCCTGAGCGCGTACGTCTCACCGTCCAGGTCCACCTCGAGCGCGCCGTTGACGACGTACACGAACTCCTCGGAGTACGGGTGGTAGTGCTCGCCGATGCGCTCGCCGGGCTGGACGATGGCCAGGCCCATGAAGCCGCTGGTGGAGCCGCACGTTGCGGGCGTGAGCATGGCCCGGATGTCGCCTCCGCGTCTGCGGTTGGGTTCCGTTTCGCTCAGGTCCACGATGCGTGGATGCTGCTTGATCATGGTTGACACCTCCGGGTGTGGCAGTGACGTCCGGGTGGAACGGACCCGGACTCGGGCTGCGGTAGTCCGTCAGGAACCGGCCGAGCTGCGGTCGGTGATGGGCATCATGTCGGCGTGCGACAGGAGGCGGTTGACGTTGCGTTCCGTCCCGAGGGAGCCCTCGACACCGATCGCGGCACCGTCGAGGAGACGCTCCAGCTCCGCGCTCTTCTTGGCGCCCTTGAGACCGAGGGAGGCGACGGGGTCGCTGTCGAGCTCGCCCACGATGTCGATGAGGCGCACCACGATGTCGTCGCGCTGGAAGACGGTGCTGCTGTGCACCGGGCTCTTCGGGTCGTCCGCCGCGGCCTCGTCCTGGTGGGCGAGCAACCGGGCCAGCTCCATCCCCGAGCCACGCTTGGCCGGGTAGTACAGCGCGTGCCGCCGCAGGTCGGCGGGTGCCTTGCGGCCGGACACCACATGGTGCACGGCCGGGAGCGCGGCCCGGGTGAAGAAGACCCGCGCCGAGTCGGGGTCGGTCAGGTCCCGGTCCTGTTCCAGGTACGGGTTGATGGCCTCCTCGACCGCCCGCACCTCGGGCTGGCGCGCCACGTGGCGCAGTGCCGCGAGGAGGTCGCCCTCCACTTCCACGGCCCGCACGACGCGGTTGCCGTGCATGAACAGCGAAGTGCGGCGCAACCGCGTGGTGTCGTCGACCTGTGCCTGGGGCGAGCTGTACCCGGCCAGGATCTCGGCGACCTTCGATTCGGAGCCCGGCTTGACGGTGAAGGTGAGGGCGTGGCGTGCCACACCGTCGCCCACGCGGGCCTCCACCTGCATGCCCGCCTTGGCCGACTTCGGGCTGCGCGACTGGTTGGGGCTGGTCTCCCGGAGGATGCTGTAGCGCATCGACCGGGTGTCCCGGACGCAGCTGTGCATCGGCCTGACCGTCTCGACGTGCTCTTCGCTGTTCACCCATGCGAGGAACGGCGGGGCGCTCTCCCACTCGCTGGTGATGAGCCACTGCGAGGGGTTCTCGATGGACTGGCAGAGCTGGTCACTGACGTGACCGGGGACGGACGCGACCTGGTTGCACATGAGTTCGTACGCGTCGAGGAATTGCTGCTGGGCCCCTTCGTACAGATCGAGCAGCAGGATCACCCGCAGCCTGGAGCCGTCGAAAGCCGATTGCGATATGCGTCCCGTGTTGGTCATTCGGAACACCTCTCCTCTTTTTCACGGAAGGTCAGGAACGACCGCGGTATCCGAAAGGCCGGGGTCGCCATGAGCCGATCGTTGACGGGAGCCCCGATGAGCGCGAGCCCCACGGGGCGGACGAGTGAACCGCGGGCCATCCGGGTGCCCCGAGCGCGCGAACCGGTCCTCACAGGGCATGGAAACTGCATCCCCATCCCTGACTCACCTCGCAGGTGACCCTGGAGGCATTCAATGAACCGATTGGAAGAGGCCGGCGAGGTCGGTCACCACACGCCGGTCCTCATCGTCGGCGGCTCTTTGGTGGGCCTGTCCACCTCCCTGTTCCTGGGGCGTCTCGGCGTGCCGCACACGCTCGTCGAGCGCCACTCAGGCACCTCGATCCATCCACGTGGGCGCGGAAACAACGTGCGCACGATGGAGTTGTTCCGGGTGGCCGGGGTGCAGCGGCGCATCGAGGAAGCCGCCTCGGTGCTGGCGGACAATCACGGCATCATGCAGACGCCGACCCTGGTGGGCGATGCGGGTGAGTGGCTGTTCAAGGAGATCGACCCCGGCGGCGGGCTCGCGCGTTTCAGCCCCGGCGGGTGGTGTCTGTGCAGCCAGAACGACCTGGAGCCGGTGTTGTTGAAGAGCGCTCGGGAGCTGTGCGGAGATCTGCGGTACTCCACGGAGCTGATGTCGTTCGAGCAGGACGCCGAGGGGGTTACCGCGCGGGTCAAGAGCCGGGACACCGGTGAGCACACCACCATCCGGGCGGACTACCTCGTCGCGGCGGACGGTCCGCGCAGCCCCATCCGCGAGCAGCTCGGCATCAAGCAGAGCGGGCCGGGCGACCTGTTCCACAACGTGAGCGTCACCTTCACCTCCCGCGGCCTCGCGGAGGTCGTCGGTGACCGGCGCTTCATCGTCTGCTATCTGACCAATCCGGACGCCGACGGGGCCCTGCTGCCGGTCGACAACCGGGAGCACTGGGTGTTCCACGCTCCCTGGCACCCCGAACACGGCGAGACCTTGGAGGAGTTCACCGACGAGCGGTGCGCGGATCACATCCGGCGGGCCGTCGGGGTGCCGGATCTCGATGTGCAGATCACCGGCCGAGCCGCCTGGCACGCCGCCGAGAGGGTCGCCGAACGGTACGCGGACGGCCGGGTGTTCCTCGCCGGCGACTCCGCCCACGAGATGTCCCCCACCGGGGCGTTCGGCTCCAACACCGGTATCCAGGACGCGCACAACCTCGCCTGGAAGCTGGCCGCCGTGCTGAACGGCTGGGCCGGCACCGGTCTGCTGAAGTCCTACGACATGGAGCGCCGGCCGGTCGCGGAAGCGACGAGCGCCCGCGCCTCGTCGCGTTCGGTCGAGCACAGCCACCCCGGGTACACCCCCGGCCCCGGAGTCGGTGGCCCCGGTGGCCCGGGCGGTCCCGGCGGCAAGAAGGGCGGCATCCTCAACGTGGCGCTGGGCTACGGTTATCCGCGCGGCGCCGTCCTGGGGGCCGATCCGGCGATGCCCGTCGTGCCCGAGGGCATGCGGATGACGGGTGAGCCCGGGAGCCGGGCGCCGCACATGTGGCTGGACCGCTCCGGCACCCGCATCTCCACCCTCGACCTGTACGAGCGTTCCCTGGTGCTCCTGAGCTCCGCGGGCGGCGCCGGCGAGTGGCACGCCGCTGCGGCGGGCGTCGCGAAGCAACTGTCCGTGCCGCTCGACTCGTACCGGATCGGCAGTGGGCCCGACGCGGAGCTGTCCCCCGCGAGCGACCAGAACTGGGCAAAGGTGCACGGCGTCACCGCCGACGGTGCGGTGCTGGTGCGCCCCGACGGATTCGTCGCGTGGCGGTCGGAAGGACCGTCGGCGGACCCGAGAACAGCGTTGCGGGAGGCCCTCGCGGCGGTCCTGGACCGGGGCTGACCTCCCCTCGACTCACCATCGCCGGTCGCCGCCGTCCACCCCGATGAGGGCTCCGCTGTGGACAACGCGGCGACCGGCCGGTGGGCTGATGGGCGCCCTGATGAGCACGTCACCACGTTCGCCGCTCGCCTCACCGCCAACCGGTGCCGTGCCCCGTCACCAGGACCGGCAGTACCCAGGCTCATCGAGCGGCAGGAATGAATCCATGGCTGTCTCTCGCTCCAACGTGGTCCATCTCCTGCGCACTTGGCGCGATCCCTTCCTGGCGCCGTCGCTCACATGGACGGCAAACGCTGATCGACCCGTACCTCTGGATGGCGGCCTCGGCGTCTCCCGCAGCGTCGGCGCCCGCGTTCAGTGCAGGTCGGCCCGCGCGGGGCTGTCGTCGAGGAAGCCGCCCGACTGGTGCTGCCACAGCTTCGCGTAGGCGCCGTCCGACGCGAGCAGTTCCTGGTGCGTGCCCTGTTCGACGATCCGTCCGCGGTCGAGGACGACGAGCTGGTCCATGGTGGCGACCGTGCTCAGCCTGTGCGCCACCACGAGCGCCGTCCGCCTCTCCATGAGCCGCCACAGCGCCTCCTGGACGAGGATCTCGCTCTCGGAGTCCAGGGCACTGGTCGCCTCGTCGAGCAGCAGGATCGGCGCGTCGCGCAGGATCGCCCGGGCGAGGGCGACCCGCTGGCGCTGTCCGCCGGACAGCTTGACACCGCGCTCCCCCACCATCGTGTCGAAGCCGTCCGACAGCGCGTCGGCGAACTCCGTGACGTGTGCCGCCTCGGCCGCGCGGCGGATCTCGGCGTCGGTGGCGTCCGGCCGGGCGAACGCGATGTTGTCGCGCAGCGTTCGGTGGAACATCGCCGGGTCCTGCGGCACGTAGGCGATCAGGCTGCGCAGGTCGGCCTGGCGCAGCCTGCTGATGTCCTGGCCCCCGATCAGGATCCGGCCGGCGTCGATGTCCGTCATCCGCAGCAGCAGCCGGGAGAGCGTGGTCTTGCCCCCGCCGGACCGGCCGACGAGACCGATCTTCGCCCCGCTGGGCACGGCCAGGTCGAGGCCCTCGAAGAGAGGCTCCGCGCCCGCGTGGGCGAAGGTCACCTGCTCGAAGCAGACGTCGGCGGCTCCTGGCAGCAGCGGCTCCGGCGACGCCGGGTCGAGCACGGTCGGCGGCGTCAGCAGCAGTTCGGTGAACTGCGCGGCCTCCGTCATCGAGCTCTCCAGGCGGCGGTAGATCTGATTGAACTCGAACATGATCCGGGTCGCGTTGGTGTAGTACGTGAAGGCCACCACGACCTCCTCGACGCCGTTCCCGCCCCCACCGAGCGCGACCGCGAGCAGCAGGCCCAGCGCGTTGGTCAGCACGGACATCGGCGCGACCAGCGTGTCGATGCGCAGGTTGCCGTAGTCCCACGACCTCAGCATGAGCCGCCGCGACTGCGCGACGCGGGACCGGTGCTCTGCGGCCTCGCGTTCCTCGGCGGCGAACGCCCTGACGGTGTCCATGTTCATCAGGCTGTCGGCGACATGGCCCGACACCCGGGCGATCGCCTCCTCGCGCTGGTCGACGAGCGCCTGGCGGCGACGGATCAGGGGCACCACGCACAGCGCCGTCAGCGCGATCATCGTCAAGAGCCCGACAACGAGCAGCGGTTCGTAGAACCACAGCACCACCGACCCGAACGCCAGTGGCACAAAGCTGCCCACGACGGAGAACGTCAGCGTGTCGACGATCTCCTCGAAGCGGGAGGCGAAGCTCAGGACCCGCTTGGTCAGCGACCCGGCGAAGTTGTCGTGGAAGAACGCGGCGTCCTTGGCGAACAGCTCGTCCATGCCGATCACGTACAGGTTCTCGATGCCTCGGGCGTCAAGGCGGTTCAGGCAGTGCAGGCCGATGCGCCACAGTATCTCCGCGAGCAGCAGGACGCCGGCGAAGCCGAGGACGTACGGCAGCGCCGCCCCGACGGCGATACCGGTGTCGTCGGCGATACGGCCGACGAGCTTGGCGACGACCAGCGGCGCGATGTAGTTGATGCCGATGTTGCCCAGCGCCGGCAACAGCATCGCGGGCGCCGTCAGCCGCCGGAGCCGGGCCATCTCCCGTCCGTAATAGCGAACTGCGAGAAGGACCGAGCCCCTGCCCGGCGGCACCTCGCGCGATTCAGGCGATCCCATCCCAACCCCGTGGTGTCGTACGGCAGCCCGCCACGTGCTTCTGTGGTGAGATGCTGTTGCCTCAATGGCCGTGCGGAGCTTTGGTTCGAGTGCCCTCGCTCGAGTAGCCCTCCGACAGGCGGGGCACGACGGAGCCCCCGCAGCTCGCGGCGATCCCCCACGTGCGAGTTACGGGCAGGCCAGGAGTCGCAGTGTCCCGCGACGGCGCCCGCCGAGTCCAAGCGTTTTCTCAGCGGCACGTACGCCGGAACCCCGGGCGGCGAGCACAAGGCCTCGACCAGGCCGTTTGCCCGGCAGGCCCCACCACGACCCGACTTCGCTCCGAGCCGGCACGAAATATTAATGTATCCTACATGTATATTTCGCCTCGTCGGTCGCCAACCGATGAGAGATCCAACGAGAGGGCCGGGTACAAGGACCGTGGCAGACGCCGGACAGACGGGCACCGACCGGGCGGGGCAGCCTCTCCGGCTCCCGGCGACCAGAACTTTCGCGGAGGCCCTCTGGTTTCCCGCAGCCCTCTTCCTGGGATTCCTGTTCTGCTTCGCCCCCGCGCTGCACGCTCCCGAGCCGCACCACGCGACGGTGGTGGTCGCCGGCCCGACCGCGGCACGCCAGGTCGACGCCGCCCTGCAGCTACAGCACCCCGGCGGATTCGACGTCTCCGCCGTATCCGATGCCGGGGAGGCCCGCCGGGCCGTACTCGACCGGACGGCCGTGGCCGGCTTCGCCGGAGGTGACCGACCCGTGCTCTACGTGGCCAAAGCCAATGGGATGTCGCTGGAACAGGCTCTGACGAAGGCCTTCACCGAGGTCGCCGGTCAGCATGACCAGAAGCTCGCCATCCGGGACGTGGCACCCACCGTGAGCAAGGACCTCATGGGGACGACCCTCGTCTACTTCGGCATCGCCTGGAGCGTGCCCGGCTACATCCTCGCCACGACACTGCTGCGTGCCGTGGCCTTCGACCGCCGAAGGAAACTGCTGTCCATCGCGGGCGTCTCCGCCCTGTTCAGCGTCGTCGGTTTCCTCGTCGGCGCCGGACTCGGCTATCTCCCCCACGACCCCGCGGCCATGGTCGTGGCCTTCCTGCTCACCGCGGCGGTGGCCACGTTCGCCTCCGGTCTCGCCCCGTTCACGCGGCAGTTCTTCCCCGCCGTGGGAATGACCCTGTTCATCGTGTTGTCCATCCCCACCAGCGGCGGCGTGGCGCCCGCCCCGATGCTGCCGACGTTCTTCCAGTACGTCCACGCCGTCATGCCCCTCGCCAACGCCGTGGACGCCCTGCGCGGAGTGCTCTACTTCGACGGCGCCGGGCTGCTCAAGCCCGTCCTCGTCCTGTGTGCGTGGACCGCGGCCGGCGCGGCCTTGCTGGGCCTGGACGCGTGGTCGCATCGCCGCAGGGCGACCCGGAGGGACGCAAAGAGCAAGGAGGACGTGGAGGAGCCGCCCGTGGACGACCCGTCCCTCGATGCGCCGACACCCACCGCGCTCCCCGTCCACCGTCACCACTTCGGTGAACCGGTGCCCGACCTGGTGGGCACAGTCCGCGACTCCGAACAGCGGCCCCTACGTCACGCAGCAGTGACCGTCCTGGATCCGAGCGGTCGCCAGTTGGTCTCCACGTCGACGAACGCGCACGGCAACTACGCCGTGACCGGCCTGCCCGAGGGCTACCTCAGCGTGGTCGTCACGTCCTCGGGCCGACAGCCCGTGGCCCACCAGCTGCTACTGCACTCCGGTGAGGTCGTCCGCGCCGACTTCGCCCTGCACGACCGACACCACTCTTCGCGTGAGGCAATCGCCCGGTAGACGTGCCGCACGGGCACACCCGCAGGCCGGAGCCCTCGTGATCGCCTCCGGCCGGGCTGGTCCCGCGTGTCCGGTCCGCGCCCGCCGCACTCCTCTCCATCAGGCCGTGCGCGGCGTCGGTTTCCGACCGGGGGTCGGGCCCGACGCGCCTTCAGGAGTGTCCGCGTCCTGATCCGACGCGGCAGCCTCATCAGCCATCAGGGCCTCGACGCGTTCCTCGCGCAGGTCGATCGGCATCAGGTCGAGCAGACTGGAACTGCCCCACGTGTTGCCGCTTTCGGCGCCCCGGGCGACGGACCGCTCCCCCGTCCAGAGTTCGTCGAGCATGGCCTCCTGGATCTCCTCCGCGCCGCGTGTCCAGTCCCGCGCGTCGTCCGCGAGACCGAGTTCCGCTGCCAGGGCGGCGAGTTCGCGCAGTGGCAGAACGAGGAACGCGGCGAGGTCGGCGGTGACGACCGCGCGCTCGGGGTCGAATGGCGTGGCGTTGTCCCAGCCGCTGTCGATGCCGCGCTGGAGACGGTCCTCACGCCGGGAGCGCGGCGCCCCCGTCCGACTCGCCTTCGGAGCAGTTGTTAGCCTCGGTGCTGTGATCGGTTTCGCCATACCCGGCCTAAGGGCGCGATGAGCGTCGTCGACTCCTTCCCGCTCGGTGCCGCTACCACGCTTGCCGAACTCGCCCGGGATCCGCATGCGCGACTGGCGCTGCTCCGTGCGCAGGAACCCGTGTCCTGGTTGCCCGAGCTCGATGGCTGGTTGGTGACCCGCCGCGACCTCGCGCTGAGCGTGATGCGGGACGCAGCGACCTTCACCGTCGACGACCCCCGGTTCTCCACCGCGCAGGTCGTCGGCCCGAGCATGCTGTCCTTGGACGGTGACCAGCACACCCGCCACCGCGAGCCCTTCACCGCTCCCTTCCGCCCCCGGGCGGTGCGGGACGGCTTCGCCTCGTTCATCGAGCGGGAGACCGACCGGCTGATCACCGCACTGCAGCCGGCGGGCGCCGTCGAACTGAGACGTGCCTTCGCCGGCCCGCTCGCGGTCGCCGTCGTGACCCAGGCGCTGGGGCTGGTCGGCACCACCGCGCACACGGTGCTCTCCTGGTACGACGCCATCGTGCAGTCGGTTTCGGACATCACCGCGGGACATGCGGCGGGGCCCGCCGGCGCCGCGGCGTACGCCCAGCTACGGACCGCCGTGGAAGCCACCGTGACCGACCGGGACGCTGCCTCGCTCCTCGTCTCGGCTGCCGGGCAACTGAACGCGCCCGAGGTGGCGTCCAATGCCGCGGTGCTCATGTTCGGAGGCATCGAGACCACCGAGGCGATGATCACCAACGCGCTGCTGCATCTGCTGCAACGCCCCGACCAACTCGCCCTGGTCCAGGCCGACCCAGATCTGCTGGATGGCGCCATCGAGGAATCACTGCGCCTCGAACCTGGCGCGGCGGTCGTGGACCGGTACGCCACCCGTGACACCGTCCTCGGCCCGGCCACGATCCGCCGGGGTGACCTGGTCACCGTCTCCCTGACGGGCGCCAACCGCGACCCTGCCGTCTTCCCCGACCCCGACCGTTTCGACGTCCGCCGCGAGAACGCACGTCTCCAACTGGCCTTCGCGCACGGCCCGCACTACTGCCTCGCCGCGCACCTGGCCCGCCTTGAAACCCGCATCGCCCTGGAAGGCCTGCTCGAGCGCCTCCCTGCCCTGCGCCTCGACCCGGACCGCCCCACCACACCGTACGGTCTGGTCTTCCGCAAGCCCCCCACCCTGCACGTGCTGTGGGACATCCCTGCCTGACCGGCCACCGGTGTGCGAGCACCGGACCTGATGTCAAAGGACAACCCAGCTGCGGGTCGCCGATATCACCGAACGCCCCAGCGCCCGGAAACAACGGTGCTGAGGCGTCCGCAACCAGGCTTGGCAGGGCTCGTGCTCCTCAGTGAGGGGGCCGGTCGCCGCCGATGCGCAAGGGACGAAGGTCGGCGCCGACTGGTGCCGGTGTCGAAGGAGGAAGATGCATGCAGGGTGAACCCATAGCCGGACGGCGCTCGAGGATCTACACGTTGTGGCTCTTTATCCCCGCATCAGGGATGGCAGCCGTCTGGCTCGCCCTCTACCGCGCGGCGGTGCACAACGGCTCGAACATCGCCGCCTGCGAAGGTGCCTACCATGTCACCCCAGGCTGGTTCTTCTTCCTCACTCCGGAAGACCGCGGGCAGTGGCCCCGCCACGCAGTCGAGCCCAGGTGATCCATTTGCCGGTCGCTTTAAGCGAGTGCGTCACCGGGTGACGTCCGATACTCACTTGCCTGAGGGTAAATGCGTCGACACCGCCTCGCTGTGCCCGGCAAAGTGGATGCTCATGACGAGTAGTGAGCTGTGGACCCGTGCGACCGCCGACCGCTACGACGCCGAGGAGAGCGAGATGTCCTCGGCTGCAGTTCTGGGACCCACTCTCACCTTCCTCACCGAACTCGCAGGCGACGGCCGGGCGTTGGAGTTCGCCATCGGGACCGGACGGGTGGGCGTCCCACTCCGGGAACGCGGCGTGCCGGTAGCGGGCATCGAACTGTCCGAACACATGGCAGCGGTCCTGCGGTGCAAGGTCGACGAGGACACGCTCCCGGTCACCCTCGGGGACATGGCCACGACCGTCGTCCCCGGCAAGTTCACCCTGGTCTATCTCGTCTACAACACCATCACGAACCTGCTCACGCAGGACGAGCAGGTTGAGTGCTTCCGCAACGCCGCGCGTCACCTGACGCCTGGCGGCCGATTCGTCATCGAGTTGGGCGTGCCGCCGTTGCGGTTCCTGCCGCCGGGGCAGGTGGCGGTGCCGTTCGACGTCTCCGAGCGGCATCTCGGCTTCGACACCTTCGACCTGGTCGAGCAGACTCTCGTGTCCCACCACTTCACCCGCGACGACGACGGCCGCTACTACCGAGAGAGTTCACGGCACCGGTACGCATGGCCGGCGGAGCTCGACCTGATGGCCCGGATCGCGGGGCTCGAGCTGGAACGGCGCGTCGCGGACTGGGCCGGGGCACCCTTCACCCAGGACTCCGCGAAGCACATCTCCGTGTGGCGCAAGCCGACCTGAGACGGCCCCTTCCACCATCGTGAGCCATGTTGCCCAGTCGTCGGGTAAGCACTCGTCCTCCCCACGCTCCCCCCGGCGCATCCGTATCCGCTCCGCGTCACCGGAGAACTCGGTCAGCACCTTGGACAAGCCGCTGACGGGGGGCCGGGTACTGGTGCTCGGCGGCGCCCATGCCGGTGCCGGTGCCGCGGCAGCTCGTACCCGCATCGTCAAGCTGGGCGGATCCGCGGCAGTCAACCTGTCCGCCAGTGTCACCGACGTCGTGCTCCTGCCGGGTGGAGAGAACGACCTGCGACCGCCCGGAACCTCGTGACCCCCGACCGGCCGCCCCGTACGCGCCGTACCTGAACGACATCACCGGCTGTGACTCCCCCGGCCTCGCCCCCCCTCTGCTGCGCTTCCGCCGAGCCGTCGAGCCCCCCATCCCCTTCGTGACTGCGAACGCGGCGACACAGCCGCGCCGTTGCCCCGACGCCCTAAGTGATCCGTCTCCTTTTCCACGGCACCTCACACCTTTTGATGAATCATCAGAAAGTTCCAGAGATTCGTACCGAACCTCTGGACAGTCCCCCACGCGGCGCCCTAATCTCTCGGCCCACCGAGACATGTGTTTCGTCCCGGTAACACCGCAGCCGATCGGCGTTCCCTCGAACGCTCTTCACCTCACGAGTCTTTCCACGTCTCTCCCCCCATGGCCGGGCCACCGCCCGTCACGAGGCACCGCGCGATCGCTGTCACAGCGGTCGTCGCTCACGCACCGTTTCAGCACCCCGTCGAAACACGGGGAAACCGGCCGGGTCACCGACTCTGCCGTGACCGCAGCGGAAGGGAAGCGACATGAAGATTCGTACGTTCATCGCCACGGCCTCACTGGTGGCATCCGGGAGCCTGGTGGCTTTCTCCGGCTCCGCCCAGGCCGCGCTCTACACCACCTGTGTCGGTGACGGCGGGGCCGTGACCGTCAGCAACGACCTGGTCGTACCGGCCGGGAAGTCCTGCACCCTCACCGGCACGAGAGTCAAGGGCACGGTGACGGTCGAGGCCGGAGCCGACCTCGTGGCGACGGGCGCCACCATCAACGGCGCAGTCACCGTCGAGGAGAACGCCTATCTCGACCTCACCGACACCACCGTCAAGGGCGCGCTGACCACCAATTCCGCTTTCGGCGCGCACCTGGAGAAGAGCAATCTCAAGGAGGTCGACGCCACCGAGGGATTCGTCTACGCGGTCGACTCGACGCTCGGTGGGAACGTCAGCACCGAGGCCGGCGAGCTGTACGTCTCCGGCAGCACCCTCAACGGCTCGCTGTCGGGTGACGGCAACCAGTACAGCGACGTGTACGACACCACTGTCAAGGGCGCGCTCACCGTCAACGGGAACACCCTCGGCGGCGTGTTCTGCGCCAGCGAGGTGTACGGCGCGGCGAAGTACGCGGGCAACGCCGACAACCTCCAGCTCGGCGGCGAGGGCCTGATCGGATCCTGCGCCGGCGCCTCGTACTTCGGCGGCAACCTGGCGGTCACCGACAACACCGCGAAGGCCGTGCTCGACAACGCGATCGTGCGAGGCGGGCTCACCGCGACCGGCAACGACCCCGTCCTGGTCGTGGGCGAGTTGGCGCGCATCCGTGGCGCCGTCACCGGAGAGACCGCCGCCGCCGGCGCGTCGTCCTCCCGCTCGGCCAAGGAGGCGGCGCCGCAGGACCGTGGTGCCGACCTCGCCGAGAAGGCCGCTGCCCGCGCCGCGGCGGCGCGGGCCGACGCCCACGGGGCGGGCAAGTCCCGCCTCTGACGCCGAGCGGCACAGTCAGCGGCACGCGCGGCGACACCGGCAGGTGACGGCGGCCGCCCCCGTCGCCGTACCTCCGCACCGCGCGGCGGTTCCCCTCCCGTCGCCAACCACCCACCCACCCGCGCTCGTTCCGCTGTGTTCCGGAGTCCGTGGATCCGCCGTCGCGGCGCGCACCGCCGAGCAGCAGCCCGGCCGCGGCCCCGATCCGTACCTTCTTCTCCTCATTCCTCAGGAGTGACCGTGAGTCGTATTCACAAGTCCTTAGACCGCAGGGACTTCCTGCGCGCTACCGCCGGCACCACCGTGGCCATCGCCGCCGCCTCCGTCACCGGGGCCGCCGCAACCTCCGCCGCCGCCGCACCGAGCAGTCTGTCCATCCCCAAGGACCGCATCGGCATCCAGCTCTACAGCATCCGCGACAAGGTCAGTGCGCTCGGCTTCGCTGTCGTCCTCCCCGAACTGGCCCGGATCGGCTACAAGGAGATCGAGTTCGCCGGATACACCCAGTCCACCTCCATCCTGGGCCGGCAGATCACTCTCCCGGAGATCCGCAAGGTGCTCGACGACCACGGACTGCGCGCCGTCGGCAGCCACGTCGGCATCGGCAATCTGCGCACCAACCTCCAGGCCGAGCTGGACGCCGCGCAGATCCTCGGGATGCCGCACGTGGGCACCGCCAACGCGCCCTCGAACGTCAACACCGTCGCGGGGTACCGCGCCGCCGCCGACGAGTTCAACGTCTGGGGCGCCGCGGCGACCGAGCGTGGCCTGAAGCTCTACCAGCACAACCACGCGGGCGAGTTCGCGTTCGCCACCGACCAGCCGTCGGTCCGGCTGTACGACGTGTTCCTCAAGAACACCGACCCGCGCCATGTCTATCTGGAGCTGGACATCTACTGGGCGTACGTGGGCCAGTACCGCTGGCCCGGATTCGACCCCGCCGCGTACGTGCGCAACCAGCCCTACCGCTACCCGCTGTTCCACATGAAGGACGGCGACGCCAACGCGGCGAACGCCAACGGCTTCGACATAGTCGAGTTCGGTGCCGGTGACCTTCCGTACGAGAGTTTCGTCCGCGACATCGGGCCGCGCGCCTCGCACGTCGGCATCTGGGAGCAGGACACCGCGCCCAACGCCCAGCCCAATCCGCCGGGTTCGCTCGGCGCGGCGGAGCGCAGCTTCACGGCGCTCAAGGGACTCCTCGGCTGAAAGAGCCCCAGAACAAGAGGCACCTCCGCGCGGGGGCGCCTACGTGTCCGCTCCTTACCGCCAGCGATCGAGGAGACGCATCACCGTGCACCGCACCCTGAGACGCCTGATCACACGTGTCCTGCTCGTGGCACTGCCCGCGCTGGGCGGTGTGGCCCTCGCGCCCGCCGCCCAGGCGCACCCGGGCCACGAACACGCCCTGGACTGGTCGAACTACGAGAAAGTCACTCTGACGAAGGACACCGGCGAGCCGATCGACCTCGCCGTACTGCCCGACAACCGCGTCCTGCACACCGCCCGCAACGGCGACGTACGACTCACCGACCCCGGCACCGGTGTCACGAAGGTCGTCAACCACGTCGACGTGTACCAGAACTCCGAGATGGGGTTGCAGACAGTCACGCTCGACCCGGACTTCGCCACCAACAAGTGGGTCTACCTGTACTATTCGCCGCCGCTGAACACTCCGGCCGGCTCCGCCCCGCTCCAACTGCCCACTGGGCAGAACGACTCGTACTGGAAGCAGTGGGAGGGGTACGACACCCTGACCCGCTTCAAGTGGACCGGCGGCAAGCTCGACCTCTCCACCGCGCAGGAGATCATCCGGGTCGACACCAACCGCGGCCAGTGCTGCCACGTCGCCGGTGACGTGGACTTCGACGGGGAGGGGAACCTCTACCTCGCGACCGGCGGCAACACCCCGGCGTCGGGCCCGAACGTCAACGGCTACACGCCGATCAACGACGCGGCCGGCTACAACCCGGGGCTCGACGAGCGCCGCGGCGCGGGCAACACCAACGACCTACGGGGCAAGATCCTGCGGATCGACGTCCAGGAGGACGGCAGTTACACCATCCCGGAGGGGAACCTCTTCGAGCCCGGCACGGCCAAGACCCGTCCCGAGATCTTCGTGATGGGCCTGCGCAATCCCTTCCGGCTGGCCGTGGACCGCGAGACCGACGCCGTGATGTGGGGCGACTACGGCCCCGACGCCGGCACCGCCGACCCGAACCGCGGGCCGATGGGATACGTCGAGTGGCAGACCACGACCAAGGCCATGAACAGCGGCTGGCCGTTCTGCACGGGTGACAACAGCAAGCCCTACCGGGACTTCGACTTCGCCACCCTCACGCCCGGCCCCGCCTTCGACTGCGCCGCGCCGGTCAACGACTCCCGCTGGAACACCGGCCTGACCGAGCTGCCCGCGTCGGTGCCTGCCACGCTCTGGTACGGCGACCGGGACACCGACCAGCCGTGGCCCGAGCTGACCGCCTTCCGCGGTCCCGGCGGTCCCGGCGGCCAGGCCCCGATGGGCGGTCCGGTCTACCACTACGACGCGGACAACCCCTCACCGGGCAAGTTCCCCGAGTACTGGGACGGCAAGGCGTTCTTCGCGGAGTTCTCCCAGGACTACGTCGCCGCGTTCACGCTCGACGGGCCGGACGGTCCCGTGAGCAAGCTGGAGAACGTCCTGCCCAACAGCGAGCGTTCGCAGAACGGCATCCCGCAGTGGGACAACCCGATGGACCTGGAGTTCGGCCCGGACGGCGCGCTCTACGTCCTCGACTACGGCGACGGCTTCTTCCGGCAGAATCCCGACGCGGGTCTCTACCGGATCGACTACGCCGAGGGCAACAAGGCACCCACCGCCGTGATCAAGGCCGACAAGACGTCCGGCCAGGCCCCGCTGGAGGTCTCGTTCAGCGCCACCGGCTCCAGTGACCCGGAGAACGGCGACCTCACCTACCAGTGGGACCTCGACGGCGACGGCACCTTCGACGCCACCGGGCCCACGGCCGGCCGTACGTATCCGGAGAACGGGCAGTTCCAGGCCAGGCTGAAGGTCTCCGACCCACAGGGCAAGTTCGGTCTGTCGAGCCGTCAGATCACCGTGGGCAACACGGCGCCGACGGTACGGATCACCTCGCCGCCCGACGGCGGGTTCTTCAACTGGGGCGACGCGGTGCCGTACGGCATAGCCGTCGAGGACCCGGAGGACGGCACCACGCCGGACTGCGCCAAGGCCGCCTGGACCTTCGGTCTCGGGCACAATCAGCACGGGCACCCGGTCAACAGCGGCACCGGCTGCACGGGCGGCGTCGCGACCCCGACCGACGCGGGGCACGGTGACACCGAGAACGTCTTCGGCGTCCTTGGGATCACCTACACCGACAAGGGCGCGGGCGGCGTTCCGCCGGCGACCGGTGACGCCCAGGTGGTGCTCAACCCCGCCGTCATGCAGGCCGAGCACTACGACTCGGCGGAGGGCGTCACGATCACGGACGACACCACGGCGTCCGGACAGCGCAAGCTGACCTCCTTCGACGCGGGTGACTGGATCGCGTACGACCCGGTGTCGTTCGCCGGGATCACCGGGGTGAAGACCCGTGCCAGTGGCGCCGGCACCCTGGCGCTGCGCTGGGGCGCGGCCGACGCCGAGCCGTTCGCCACCGTGTCGGTTCCGGCCGAAGAGGGCTGGCAGTCCCTCACCACCGCGCTGCCGAACGCCCCTTCGGGGAGCGGTGAGGTCTTCGTCACCAGCTCCGGCGGTGTCGAGCTGGACTCGCTGACCTTCCAGGGCGCGGGCGTCGCGGACAAGACCGCGCCCAAGGTCACCGCCACGCTCAACCCGCCCCGACCCAACGGTGACGACGGCTGGTACACCAGCAACGTGTCGCTCGCGGTCTCGGCGACCGACAACGGGACGGTCGCCGGCCGTCAGTACTCGGTCGACGGCGGAACGACGTGGCAGTCGGCCAACGCGGCCGTCACCCTGTCCAATGAGGGTGCCACGACCGTCCGTTACCGGGCGACCGACAACGGCGGCAACGTCTCCGAGGTGGGTTCGCTCACCGTACGGATCGACCGCACGGGTCCCACGGTGACAGTGAACGGTCTCGACGCCGACGGCGTCTACGGGGACTCCAAGCGCCCGACGCCGGTCTTCTCGGCACAGGACGCGGTGTCCGGCGGGGCCACCGCGACGGCCACGCTGGACGGCAAGTCCGTCACCTCCGGCCAGGCGCTGGAGCTGTGGCGGCTGCCGCTCGGGAACCATGACCTCACGGTCAGGGCCCGGGACAAGGCCGGCAACACCACCACGAAGACGGTGGCTTTCACGACCCGTACCTCCTACGCGGACATCCGCGCGCTGATCACCCAGCTGCGGGCCGACGGCCTGATCACGGCGCAGGGACAGCAGCGGCTGACTGTACGGCTCGCCCAGGCCGAGGCGCACGCCGACGCGGGCCGCACCAGTCAGGCCGCAGCCGTACTGGAATCGTTCGCCGGCTACACGTCCGACACCGCCCTGGTGCCGGACAGCGCGGCGGGCGCGGCCCTGGCACGAAGCGCGCGGGCGCTGAAGGGAGGCGCCACCGGCTGACGCCGGGACGGACGGAGCTGCCCCGCTGTCACCGGCGGGGCAGTTCTGTGCCCGGACTCTGTGACAGGGGCCTGCTTCCTGGGCGTGGGGTCCCCGCCGGGGGAGTTCCGTCAACGATGCGGAAACTTTCGGCGTTCTGTGAAAAAGTTGCCGGAAGCCGCCCGCGCCCCTGCGGCCCCGCCAGCACGAGCCCTGCCGGGCGATACGGTGCCCGGCCCCGTACCACCCCCGCGACAACTCCCGAAAGCTGTCCAAGGGCGTCCAGAGGAAGTGAGTCCGTGAGCATCCAGTACCGCGTGTTGAGTCTACTGCGTGACAACGGCCCGCTGTCCCGCGCCCAACTCGCGGACCGGCTGGAGGTTCCGCGCCCGCGGCTGCTCGGCGAACTCGACCGCATGGTCGCCGCCGGGCGGGTCCGTGAGGCGGGCCCCGCCGCGTCGCGCGGCGGGCGGCGCTCCACCCTCGTCCAGCTCGACCCCGGTGTGCGGTTCGCCGCCGTCGATCTCGGCGCCAGCTCCGTCGACATCGAGATCACCGACGGCGCGCTCGCGCCGGTGGCCTCCTGCTCCGAGCCGGCAGACATCCGCTCCGGACCGGTCGCCGTGCTCGGGCGCGTCAGCGAACTCCTGCGCGCGATGGCCGACCAGGGGCACTACACGCGGCTCGACGCAATCGGCATCGGCCTGCCGGGGCCGGTCAGCTTCCGGGAGGGCGTACCCGTCTCGCCGCCGATCATGGTGGGCTGGAACCGCTTTCCGGTACGCGACACCCTCGCCCGCGCGCATGGCTGCCCCGTCGTGGTCGACAACGACGTCAACGTGATGTCCCTCGGGGAACAGCACAGCGGGGTCGCGAGGAGCGTCGACCATCTGCTCTTCGTGAAGATCGGCAGCGGTATCGGCTCCGGCATGCAGCACCACGGCCGTATCTACCGGGGCGCGGAGGGGTGCGCCGGCGACATCGGGCACGTCCAGGTCGAGGCCGAGGCGGACGGGCCTGTCTGCTCCTGCGGGAACACCGGCTGCCTGGAGGCGTACTTCGGCGGGGTGGCGCTGTCCAGGGACGCCACGGAGGCCGCGAAGTCCGGCCAGTCGCCCGCCCTTGCCGAACGGCTCGCCGAACGGGGGGTTTTGACCGCCCTGGATGTCGCGGAGTGCGCGGACGGCGGCGACAGCACGAGCGTCAACCTGGTCCGGGCCGGCGGCCACCGGGTCGGGCAGGTCCTCGCCACGCTGGTCAGCTTCATGAACCCGTCGATGATCGTGATCGGCGGCGGTCTGACCGGGCTCGGCTATCCCCTGCTCGCCGAGATCCGCAGCGTCGTGTACAAACGCTCACTTCCCCTCGCCACCGGCAATCTGCCGATCGTCATGTCCGAACTCGGCCCCCGCGCGGGGGTCGTGGGCGCCGCGCTCCTGGCGAGCGAACTCGCGTACGGTGAGGCGTCGGTGGCTGGGGACGTCGGGAGAGGAGAGGCCACCGGATAGAGCACTCTCCAACACTGCGGCCCAGAACCTCGCATCCGCCGTGGATACCGCACTGGCCGGGGCCCTCATGGTGACTCTCCTCGGATCCGGCGTCATCCAGGCCATCCAGCGGTCGGACGTCATCCCAGATCCACCCCAGGACAGGCTGGAACAGGCCGACATCAACTTCCCCTGCCGGCAGGTTTCGCACGCCCGTACGGCAACTGCGCGCGCTGCTCAGTTGGTGCGGCCGGACTTTCGCTCTACAGTCCCACCGAAGCGACTCACGTGATGATTCGGCCGTTCGAGATGTGTGAGTACCCGGCGTCCGCTGCAGGGCAAGGCGATCGCCGTCGCCATGGCCGGTATTCCGGTGGCGCTGGCGCTCGGTGTGCCAGCCGGTACCTTCCTCGGCGAGACGCTCGGCTGGCGCACGGCGTTCCTGTCGATGACGGCGCTCACAGTGGTCCTGTTGCTGTGGATCTTCGCGGCCGTGCCGGACTACCCCGGGCAGGAGCGCGGTGAGCGCCCGAAGGTGCTGGGCGCGCTGCGCGTTTCGGGCGTAGTCCCAGTCCTGTTCGTCACGCTGGTCTTCGTGCTGGCCCACACCATCCTTTACGCGTACGTCGCCACGTACCTGGAGGACCTGGGCATGGGCGGCAACACCGACCTGGTACTGCTCGTGTTCGGTGCCGCGTCGCTGGTCAGCATCTGGATCGTGGGCGCCCAGATCCACCGCCACCTACGCGCGCTGGCCATCGCCAGCACCCTGTTGGTCGCCATGTCCGCGGCGCTGCTGGCCGTGCTCGCCGACAACACCGCCATGGTGTATGTCGCCGCCCTCCTGTGGGGCCTGGGCTGGGGCGGCGTGCCCACCCTGCTGCAGACCGCCGCGGGCGACGCCGGCGGCGACTCCGCCGACGCGGCCCAGGCGATGCTCGTCACACTGTGGAACGTCGCCATGGCGGGCGGCGGCGTCATCGGCGGCATCCTGCTCGACCAGATCGGCAGCGACTCCTTCCCCTGGACCATGCTGCTGCTCCTGCTGCCGGTGCTCGCGGTCGTCGTCCTCGCCCGCAGCCACGGCTTCCCCGCGAAGCGGGCCGACGCGTAGGGCGTCGGACGGCCTCCGAATGTCCCCCGCCACGGGGGGTTCGGGGCCGTCCGCGTGACGGTCTCTGCCGCTCTCGAAGGACAGAAAGGAATTCCTATGCGCATCGGTGAGCTTTCGAAGAGCACCAACACCTCCCGCAGGCTGCTGCGGTACTACTAAGGTCCAGGACGCCGTCCACCGGAGCCGCCCCTACTCGGTCGGGTGAAGACGGCGGGATCGGAGAACCTCTGCGGGCGCCGGCGCGTAGTGCCAGGCAGAGGCAGATCAATGACGCGTATGTGGCCGTGCCGGGCCTGGCCGTGGTGGAGGTCGCGGCCGCGGATGACGAGACCGCCTTCGCGGTCCAGGAGCTGCTCGCCGCGCGGTGCGCCATCGCGCCGGCGGACCGTACGACCCGGGAGCCTGGCCGTGCTCGTGCCGGGCCGTGACAAAGCTCCTAGGCTGGTAGTGCTCGGGGCCCCGGAGGTGTGCCATGCCCGCGAGCATCTTCAACGGCGCTATCTCGTTTGGGCTCGTCAGCGTCCCGATCACGGTCCTGAGCGCGACCGAAGACCACAGCGTCCGCTTCCGGAGGATCCGCACCGCCGACAACGGTCTAGTACGCAACCGCTACTGGTGCGACGCGGAGGACCGTGAGGTCACCTTCGGAGAAATAGGGCGCGGATATGAACTGCCGGACGGCCGGGACATCACGGTCACGGACGAAGAGCTGCGGGCCCTGCCGCTTCCCACGGCCCGCGCCATCGAGCTGATCGCGTTCATCCCGGCCGCCGCCGTCGACCCGCTCCGCATCGGCCCCGGCTACTACCTCCAGCCACAGGGGGCAGCGATTCGTTCGCGGGCCTGGGCGTGCAGGTCGGTGATGAGCGCGGCACAGTGCCCGGCCGCTCCGCTGGCGTCGATCAGGGCGGTGATAGTGGGCAGGTCGTAAGCCCGTCCCCCGTCCCCCGGACTCCGAAAATGGCGGACGTGCTCGTCAGCATGTGACCATGGCTGTGAGCCGTCAATACCGAAAGATTTGACCTCTGATGCACGACCCGTCCCTCCCCTTCCCCGGTCCCGAGCCCGTCCCCTCCCTCAGTCCTCGCTCCGGCCCCGCTCAGGACGCCGTCTACGGAGAGATCCGCATCCGCCTGGACGCCGAGGACGGCACGCTAACGGTCGAAGGGGAGGAGATTCCACTGGCTGAACTGCGCCGCCTTGCGGGGGCGAAGGTCAACGAACACGTCCCCATCGGGACACGGGACGCCGACCGGCTGGTGCTGACCGTGGCCGGTGAGGACGCCCGCATCACGCCAGCCAGGGGACGGATCTCGCGCCGCTCCTACCGCGTGGACGTGGCGTACGGCGGTGCCGCCTACCGCCTGGTGCCATGTTCCCCGGCCGACAGCAAGCTGCTGAAGGACAGGCGCCGGATCGGGGTGCTGACCTCGCGTGGCGACGGCTCGGCGGAAGCCGAGTGGAAGCGCGGAGGGAAGGTGCTGCCACAGGACGCGGCGATCGGCTACGCCCTTGCGGCCGCCTTCGGCACGGGAGCGCAATCCACCCTGGACTGGCTCCTGGACCCCGTCGACGCACTCCTGTCCCACTAATAAGCGGCGGGTGCACCGGCCGAAGGGGTCCTTCAGCTTTGGCTCGTTGCCCGACGCGGGCCCGAAGCGGCGCCACCACTCCCCCCAGTACGCCGTGCGGGAGATGATCCCGATCAGAGTGCGCTCCGGCATCCGGGCCTTGATCTCCTGCTCCAGGGCCTTCGCCGAGGCGACCGAGATAGCGAAAAAGGTGCGGCGGTCCATCGCTGTTCGCAGGGCCTCTCTCAGGGCGGGCACGGAACTGTGGGGTCCCGAGCGGGACAACGCCGTCGGCGGTGAGCGGCAGCCAGTTCGGCCAGTCGTCGGCGCGGACGATGTCCGCGGGCCAGCCCAGAGCTTCGGCGATGTGAATCTGGGATTCCTCGTTGGGCCTGACGCCCCGTTGCCATTTGCGCACCCGCGCCTCGTCCGTGCCTGAGCGCAGACCACGCCGGGCGGCCGCGGCACGGATACCGGAGACGAGCTCCTCCATCGTCAAGCCGAGCGCGAGGCGCGCCGCAACCAGCGGGTGACGGGTGGTCTCTTCCACGCCTCCATCCAATCACTCAGCGCACCCGGACGGTGACTCCTTCGTGTAGGCGGGACCCCCGCGGGACCCCCTCCAACTGGTCGACGACATCGAACAGTTGAGCCCATTCTCGTCCTGTCGCCAGTCGCGGCGGCAGACCCACCCGGCGTTCATGACCGCGTTGCACGCGCAGGACCTGCCAGCGCTGCAGGAGCGGGCGCGCCAGGACATCGTGGCCCGGCTGGAGCGTCTCGCCCCCCAGCAGGTGGGGGACGTGATGGGCGAACTCGCCCAGCCCGTCGCCCTGGCCGCCATCGCCGATCTGCTCGGGGTCCCCCCGCCGCCTGTCTCCGAGTGGGCGCAGGTGTCCGACACGATCATGCGGAGCATGGTTGGCGGCTTCAATCCCGAGCTGATCGAGCCCGGCCGTCTCGCCCGGGAGCAGCTGAGCACCTTGGTGGCCTCCTGGTTCACCACCACGGGCCGCCCGGCTGGCCTGCTCGGCGACGTCCGCGCTCGTACGGCCGACGCGGACCCGGAGCTTGCCCGGTACGTCGTGCACACGGCCCGCGTGATGTTCCAGGGCGGCTACAGCACCCTCGCCGCGGCGATCGGCAACGTCCTCGACACCCTCTCCCGCAATCCGCAGGCCCAGCGCGCGCTGCGCGAGGCGCCCCAGCTGCGGGCCACAGGCGCCGACGAACTGGTCCGCTACGACGGCCCCGTGCAGGGCACCAGCCGCCTCGCCGCCGCCGACATCACCTTTGACGGGATCACAGTGCCGCGGCGAGAAGGTGACGGTGCTGTTCCAGGCCGCCAACCGCGACCCCGCCCACTTCGAGCACCCGGACCGGCTGCTGCTGGACCGCTCGCCGAACCGGCACCTCGGCTACGGCTGGGGCACGCACGCCTGCCTCGGCACGTTGATGCGGCTGAAAGTCGAGCGACTGCCGGGCGACCGCGACCCGAAACCGGTCTGGCTGTGGTCCTCGTCCGCCAGCGCCACGCCGGCGGACGAGGACCGCTGGTGGCAGTCGGCGACCGTCACCCGCAGCGGCACGGGAGCCGCCCGGGCCCGGGACGCCGGTCTGCTGCTGAGGTCGGCGCGATGCGCGCCCACGACCCGGCCCTGCACGCGGCTCTCGCCCACGTGCCCGAGCCCGCCGGTGGCTGGCTGGTGAAGACCGACGGCGTCGACGAAGCCGCGCGCCGCCGCCTGCTCCCGGCCGGCTTCGCCCCGTACACCTTCGACCAGGACCCGCCCCAGCCCGTCCCCGACCATCTCGCCCCGCACCAGGTGACGGCTCTGCAGATCCTGCTGTGGCAGGGCTACCACCTGCTGACCGCGCTGGTCCTGGCCGTCCCCGGCACCACCGCCACCGCCACCGCCACCGCCACCGCCACCGCCACCGCCACCGCCACCGCGTGCAGCCTCGATCCGGCCGGGCAGTCCGTCCACGCGCTCCTGCACGGCCCGGGCGGGGAGCCGTTCACCCTGGTCATCTCCGCGGCCCCGGCAGGTGTCTTCCGCGAACAGATCCACCTCACCGACACGGCCGCGGTCACCACCGTCGACTTCGCCCGCCCCTACGAACCGGCCGCCGCCACCCGGCTCACCACTGTCGACGGCATCACGAGCGGCTTCGGCGACCCGTTCACCGCCATGTGGGCGTCCGTCGCCGCCCGCCTGTCCGGGCAGCACCCCGCCGACCTGCCGACCAGCGCCGACCTCGCCCTGCGCGTCGAAGACCTCGCCCTCGCCCTGGCCGCCGAGTTGCAGCCCGCCTCCTGCGAGGCCGATTCCCATGCCGGGGCGGCATGCCGGCGGTCGGGCGGGTGGGGTTCTGTCAGGTGCAGATCTTGCCGGCGGGTGGGAGCTGGC
>NZ_JBTLMO010000032.1:0-105143 GCF_054462255.1 Streptomyces sp. SD15
GCCGAGTACGAGGAGTTGCAGACAGCGGCATAGGCAGAACCCTCAACACCGCTGTCCGAGAAGCGCAGGGCCCCTCAGACTTCACTGAGCTGCCTGGAAGCGGAGGCTGGCAGCGAAGTCGGCGGAGAGCAGATCGTCCAAGGGCCGGCCGATGACCTCCGCAGAGGTGTATCCCAGGAACTCCTGAGCCTCGCGGCTCCAGTAGGCCACACGTGCGTCGCCGTCCGTCACCGTAACGGTCACGGACTCGACGGCGTGGGCCTTGTCCGGCTGCTGTGCGCGTCGGCCGGGCGGCCCGTCGGTGCGAGGCAGTGCGCACCTGGCCCTTCTGCCCTTGTGCCCGGCCACTGTCCACGATGGTACGGCTGGCGGCGGAGGGCAAGACGGGACGGGGCCGCAGGCCCGGCTGTTCAGTCGTGGGGTCCCATGCCGCGCAGGAACGTGTCGACGACGAGCGTGGCCAGTGCGTCGGCGTTCTGCCGGACCTGGTCCGGGTCGAGATCCGCGCCGCCTCCGTGCAGAGCCTCGTCGACGAGGGCGTAGTACACCCGCCGGGCCCACATGAGGTCCGCTTCCGAGGCGAGGAGCCCTTCGCGCTGGGCCCGGGCGAGGAACTCCAGGGTGCCGGCGTTGATCTCGGACCAGATCACTGCGGTGAGGGGTGTGTCGGCGAGAGGGTGACCGAGGGTGAACCGCCAGACGCTCTTGATCCGCAGTGCGTTCGCCGTGGCGCGGTGCAGTGCCACGAGCGGTGGGGCGGTGTGTAGGTGGGCGTCCTCTATGGACTCCATGAGCTGCTGCTTCGCCGAGGCGGCGAGTGCTTCGATGAGGGCCTGGCGGTTGGCGAACCGCCGGTGCACGGTTGTTCTGGCCACGCCCGCCTGCTCGGCGATCTGCTCCATGGAGGCGCCGGGGTCTTCGGCGAGCACGTGCTCGGCCGCCTCCAGAATCGCGCGCACACTGCGCGCGGCATCGGCCCGCAGGGGTCGACCCATGCTTCTTCACTCCCGTTGTTGATTCGTGATGCACCGAAGACCATACGCCTGGCCTGCGGATTTACGATGATTTGCATCAGTGCTGTTGCATGGGAATGTAAAATCGAGACTTCCGAGATGCGGTAGCTCGTCAAAGTGCTACGTTCTTGTTTTACATTATGGACGTACTCTCGTGATTCGGTTCCCCGGTCGGCGGCTTCGCAGTCCGCGGAGCGGAGTCCCTCTTGTCCCGGCCTATGTGCCTGGTGGCCCCTCATGAGAACGAGCCCACGGGCGAACCGGAGGAATGACACGGTGGAGATCGAGCTGCGGATCAATGGATCCGCCCAACGGCTGGACGTCTCACCACAGGTGAGCCTGCTGGACGCGCTGCGCGAGTACCTGGGCCTGACGGGCACCAAGAAGGGCTGTGACCAGGGCGCCTGCGGCGCCTGCACGGTGCTGGCCGACGGCCGGCGGATCAACGCCTGCCTCGCACTGGCGGTGCAGTACCAGGGCCGCGAGATCACGACCATCGAAGGGGTCGACCACCCGCTCCAGGAGGCGTTCGTCCGCACGGACGGATTCCAGTGCGGCTACTGCACGCCGGGCCAGATCTGTTCGGCGATCGGCATGCTCGCCGAGCACAAGGAGGGTGCGCCCAGCGCGGCGACCGAGCACCTCGCCGACACGGGCGGGGAGCTGGACGAGGCGGAGATCCGGGAGCGGATGAGCGGCAACCTGTGCCGCTGCGGCGCCTACAACGGCATCGTCTCGGCGATCAAGGAGGTCGCGAAGTGAAGTCGTTCTCCTACCTCAGTGCACCGGACACGGCCACGGCGCTGCACGCGATCACCGGCAGCGAAGGCGTGAAGTTCCTCGCGGGCGGGACGAACCTTGTCGACCTCATGCGGGAGGGCATCGAAGAGCCGGCGACGGTCGTGGACATCACCCGCCTGCCGCTGACCGGGATCGAGGAACTTGCCGACGGCAGCCTCCGCGTCGGCGCCCTGGTGACCAACAGCCGGCTCGCGGCGGACCCCCTCATCCGCACCCGCTATCCGGTGCTGGCGCAGGCCATCCTGCTGGGGGCGTCCGCCCAGCTGCGGAACATGGCGACGGTAGGAGGCAACCTGCTGCAGCGCACCCGTTGCATGTACTTCTACGACGAGGCCTCGGCGTGCAACAAGCGTGTGCCCGGCAGCGGTTGTGACGCGATCGGCGGGTTCTCCCGCGGCAGTGCGGTGCTGGGGGCGAGCGAGCACTGCGTCGCGACGCATCCCTCGGACATGGCGGTGGCGCTGGTGATGCTCGACGCGGTCGTCGAGGTGGAGAGCGTACGCGGCGTGCGGCGTATCCCGGTCGGCGAGTTCCACCGGCTGCCCGGCGACACGCCGCACATCGAGACGGTGCTGGCCGCCGACGAGCTGATCACGGCCGTCGAACTGCCTGCGGTGCCGGTCGCGACCCACTCGCGGTACCGCAAGGTCCGCGACCGCGCGTCCTACGCCTTCGCCCTCGTCTCCGTCGCCGCCGCGCTGGCCGTCGAGGACGGCGTGGTCACCGACGTCCGCCTCGCACTCGGCGGCGTCGCGACCAAGCCGTGGCGGGCACACATCGCGGAACAGCACCTGCTCGGCGCCGAAGCCACCGACGAGAGCTTCGCCCACGCCGCCGCCGCCGAACTCGCCCCCGCCCTGCCCCTGCCCGACAACGCCTTCAAGATTGACCTGGCCCAGCGGACGGTCGTGGCCGTGCTGCGGAAACTCAACGCCGAGCGGAGCGCATCGTGACCACACGCACCAGGACAGGCTACGAGCCCGGCGCGGACACCTCCGTACCCGTCGGCGGCGCGGTCGGCCGGCCGGTGGATCGCCGGGACGGCCACGCGAAGGTGACCGGGGCGGTGCGGTTCTCCGCCGAGCACCACTACCCGAACCTCACGTACGCGACACTGGTCCATGCCACCGTCGCCCGTGGCACGATCACCGGCATCGACACGGCCGCGGCGGCCGCGGTGCCCGGCGTCGTGGCGGTCGTCACCCACCTCAACGCGCCGAGGATCAAATCACCTCGCAAACCCAACATCGTGCGTGACCTGGGACCCGACGTCTCGGGAACCGACGTCGACTACCTCAACACCGATCAGGTCTTCTGGGACGGCCAGCCGATCGCCGTCGTGGTCGCGGAGACCTCGGCCGCGGCGAACGATGCCGCGTCGCTCGTCGAAGTGACCTACGACCGGCTGCCCGCGCGGGTGGACTTCGCCGCCGAGCAGAAGAACGCCACCCCGGCGAAGGGCGACCTCGCCTCCTTCGCCGGCCTGAAGAAGAAGGGCGACGCGGAGGCGGCGCTGGCCGCTGCGGAGGTGTCGGTCGACCTGCGCTACACCACGCCCGGCCTGCAGCACAACGCGATCGAACCGCACGCGACGATCGCCGTCTGGGACGGTGACCACCTCACCGTGCACGACACCACCCAGGCCATCAACCAGACCGGCCGCTACCTGGCCTGGCGGTTCGGTGTGCCGGCGTCCCACGTCCGTGTCCGTGCCGAGTTCCTGGGAGGCGGCTTCGGCGGGAAGTTCGCCGTCTGGCCCGGCACGGTCATCGCGGCGATGGCGGCCAAGGCTGTCGAACGGCCCGTGCGCCTGGCGCTGAGTCGCACGGCCGTCAGCCGCGCCACCGGTGGGCGCACCGCCTCGACCAACCGGATCGCACTCGGTGCGACCCATGACGGCCGGCTCACCTCGCTGATCCAGGACAGCATCACCCGCACGGGCTCGGTCGGGGGCCTGCTCGAGGCGACCACCTCGCCGGCCCGGCACCTCTACGGTGCCGAGAACATGCTGACCCGGCAGAACCTCGTCCCGATGGATCTGGTGCCCAACACCTGGCTGCGCGCCCCTGGCGAGGCGATCGGCAGCTTCGTACTGGAATCGGCGCTGGACGAACTCGCCTACGAGCTGTCCATGGACCCGATCGACCTGCGGCTGCGCAACGAGCCCGCAACGGATCCGACGGATGGCAAGAAGTTCTCCCAGCGGATGCAGCGTGAAGCCTTCGAGAGGGGCGCCGAACGCTTCGGCTGGGCGGACCGCAACCCCGAACCCCGCTCCATGCGGGACGGCGAGTGGCTCGTCGGCATGGGCACGGCCACGGCCTATCACCCGACCCTGCGCTTGGTCGCCGACGTCAAGGTACGGCTGAGCGACGACGGCAGCGCGCTCGTGCAGTGTGGTTTCCACGAGATGGGCATGGGCGCCGCGACCGTACAGGCACAGATCGCCGCGGACGCGCTCGGCATCGCGTACGAGAAGGTCCGGGTCGAGTACGGCGATTCGACCCTGCCGTCCGGACCGATGGCCGGCAACTCGAACCAGACGGCGACGGTGGCCACCAGCCTCCTCGCCGCTTGCGCCGAGCTGACCCGGAAGGTGAGTGCCCTGGCCCGGCGTACGGGCACGACCGGTCAGGAACCAGCGTCCGCCCTGCGCGCGGCGGGGCGCCCGTTCATCGAGGCCTCGGTTGGGTCGGACACACGGTTGGGTGCGCTGGGCAGTCAGGGCCGCTTCCTGTCCAACTTCCTGAAGGACCAGCGCTGGTCCAAGGCCGCCCGCGGCGCGCAGTTCTGTGAGGTGCGGGTGAACGCCGACACCGGCGAACTGCGGATCTCGCGCTGGCTCGGCATGTTCGACGTCGGCCGGATCATCAACCCCAAGACCGCGGCCAGCCAGCTGCGCGGGGCTGTGGTCATGGGCATCGGCATGGCGATGTCGGAGCAGAGCCTGGTCGATCCCCGCAACGGGCGCACCATGAGCGCCGGGCTCGACTCCTACTACGTGCCGGTGCACGCCGACATCCCCCCGATCGACGTCGACTGGCTCGACGAACCGGACAAGACGATGCCCCTGGGCATCATCGGGCTGGGCGAGGTCGGCATGACCGGCGTGGCGGCCGCGATCGCGAACGCCGTCTATCACGCGACCGGCAAGCGGATCCGGGACCTGCCGATCACGCTGGACAAGCTGCTCTGAGACGACGGCGGTCACGGGTCGTCGTCGTGCGGGGCCTTTCGGGTGCCACACGCACGACGACGGCCTGATCTGCGTACGACGACAAGAAAGAAACTCCCATGCTGGACATCGCGGACGAGCTGAGCCGGTGGCTCGAGGAAGGCCGGGACTTCGCCGTGGCCACGGTCGTGGCCGTCAGCGGCAGCGCACCGCGCGGGCCGGGCGCCGCGCTCGCCGTCGACGCCGACGGCACGGCCATCGGCTCGGTCTCCGGCGGCTGTGTCGAAGGCGCGGTCTACGACCTGTGCGCCCAGGCGCTCGCCGACGGCGTGGCGGTGCGCGAGCGGTTCGGGTACAGCGACGAGGACGCCTTCGCCGTGGGCCTGACCTGCGGCGGCGTCCTCGACATCCTGGTCACCCCTATACCCGCCGGCGGACCGGACAGGAAGACATTCCAGACGGCGCTGACGGCTGCCGCCCGGGGCGAGGCGGTGGCACTCGCCCGCGTGGTCCGTGGCCCGGCTTGGCTCCTCGGGCGGGCGCTGGCGGTCCGTCACGACGGATCCTACGAAGGTGAAGTCGGCGGACATCCCGACCTGGACAGCGCCGTCGTCGACGAAACCCGCTCGCTGCTGAACGCCGGCCGCACCGGCACCTTCGACATCGCGCAGGACGGATCCCACTGCGAACCGGACCTGACCCTGCTCGTCGAGTCGATCGTGCCGCCGCCGCGCATGCTTGTCTTCGGTGCCATCGACTTCGCCGCGGCGCTGGTGCGCGTGGGCAAGTTCCTCGGTTACCACGTCACGGTGTGCGATGCCCGGCCCGTCTTCGCCACCCGGTCACGCTTTCCCGAGGCCGACGACATCGTGGTCGACTGGCCGCACCGCTACCTGCACCGCGCCCGGACCGACGACCGCACGGTGGTGTGCGTCCTCACCCACGACGCCAAGTTCGACGTACCCCTCCTGGAGACGGCACTGCGGCTGCCGGCCGCCTACATCGGCGCGATGGGCTCACGCCGCACCCACGAGGAACGCGACCGCAGACTCCGCGAAACGGGCCTCACCGAAGCCGAACTGACGCGCCTGCACTCACCGATCGGCCTCGACCTCGGCGCCCGCACACCCGAGGAGACCGCCCTGTCCATCGCGGCTGAGATCGTCGCCGCCCGCCACGGCGGAACAGGCCTGCCCTTGAGCGACTCACACACACCGATCCACCACGACACTGACGGGCGCCGACCGGGACGATCGGCGAGTGGCCGCGTGACGCGACCGCCAGCCATCCGTCAGGACGACCGGGACAGGCGCTGTCACGTTGGCTGAGCGGGTGGGACGATCTCCGGGTTGAGCTGATGCTTGAGCACGGCGTGATCGTCTCCTACGAGACCGGCCGCCGCTGGTGTGTGAAGTTCGGGCAGCGGTACGCCGATTCGCTGCGGCAGTATCTGTGGCGGGCCGTCGACCCGGACGGGAAGGTCCTCGGCATCCTCGTGCAGAGGCGGCGGGAGAGGGCCGTGGGCAGGTGGTCTTCCGCCGACTTCTCTCCTTTACGCCGTGACGCCGGGCACGCGAGCAGGTGTCGCGGGCCCGGCCGGCTTGCGGAAGTGGAGGGAAGGGCGGGGGGAAACCGAGGAGCGGTACGGAGCGGTGGCCGGCTCTCGTCGGCATGTGAAACGGCCACGTAGGGAGGCCTTGGCGCCACACCACTCCGCCACGAAAGCCCCGATCACCGTCTCCGTTCTGGTCCGAAACCGGATGGGAGCTCCGTTCGTCCCGCTACCTTCCCGGATACGGGCTCATGCCGAGGCAGGTGCTGCGGCCAGGCCCTGCTTGACGTGCCGTGTGGTCTCATCGGCGAGGATTTCGGGCAGACCCTTCTCGATGCCCGCCAGGGCCTGGGCCGCGACGTCGGCGGGGTCGGCCTTCTGCTCGCCGGTGATGACGGCGGCCATGTCGGTGTCCATGTAGCCGACGTGCAGCGCCGATACGGTGATGCCGCGAGGCGCCAGCTCCTCCCGGGTCGCATTGGTCAGCGCCCATGCGGCTGACTTGGCCGCCGAATACGACCCGTGGTCGGCGACGTGCAGCCAGGAGAGCACGGACAGGACGTTCAGTATCGCGCCACCGCCGTTGTCCCCGATGACCGGGGCGAAGGCCCGAGTCACGGCGAGCGGGCCGAAGAAGTTCGTCTCCATCTCCAGTCGCACCGCGTCCTGGCCGCCGGCGATCAGAGGTGTGCCCGTGGAGATGCCGGCATTGTTCACCAGCAGTGTCGCGTCGGATGCGATACGGGCTGCGGCCCGGATCGACTCCTCGTCCGTCACGTCCAGACGGAGCGGGGTCACGCCCTCCAGGTCGACAGTCTCCGGGCGGCGCGCCGCCGCGTACACCTTCGCGCCGCGCTCCAGGAGTTGGGCGGCCAGGTGGCGTCCGAGCCCGCGGTTGGCGCCGGTTACCACTGCGACGGCGTCCTTGAGTTCCATGTCTGCTCCCGGTTGTGGGGGTCGTGCGATCGGATCCGACTTTAAATTACGATCATAATCCAAAGTCGAGCATAGGTTGGATTCCAACTGGCATCAAACTGGGGAGGGTTGATGGGGCGTGTGTCACAGACGCAGGCCCAGGGGAACTCGAGCAGTGAGCCGGTCAATGCGACGCCGCCCAGCAGGCATTGATCGACACCTGCCTCTCCCGTCGAGCACCGCGACATACCGACGGGGTGAGCGACTTCGCCGACTGGCTTGCCGCGGAGGACCAGGACGGCATCACCCGGCTCTGCACGGTGCTCGGCGCACTCGTCGCGGCCGCCGCCACGCCGGACCGTGCGACCGCGGTCACCGGACCAAAAGCGCACTGACCGCCGCCCCCCGGCAGCGACGTCCCTCTGTCGGCGTGGCCGATCGCCACAGCACGAGACGTCGCTGCCGACGAGACATGGATCAGAGCGTCTGGTTGACCAGGCCGATGTACTCGCCGAGCCGGTACTCGACGTCGAGCCCCTTGTCGGCGGCTACTGCGCCGATTCCGGCCGCGCGCGAGAGGAACCCGGGCTGTGTCAGGGTGTTCCCGAACGCGGCGAAGGAGGCGACGAGATCGGCTTCCGGCGGCAGTGTCGCTCGGTTGACCTGGGACTTCGCGGTCGCCAGTGCCTGCCGGTCGAAGGAGGCGAGGCGGGCGGCCGTCGCGTCGACGAAGGCGTCGAGTTCGGCGTCGGGCAGGGTGCGGGTGACCCATCCCCAGCGCTCGGCCAGGTCGGCGTCGTAGTCGGCACTGCCGAGGATGGCCTCGAGCGCCCGGTCGCGGCCGATCAAACGGGGCAGTCGCTCGGCTCCGCCCCCGCCGGGGACAAGGCCGATGCCTACCTCGGGCTGGGAGAAGAACGCCTTCTCACGGCTGGCGTAGCGCAGGTCGCAGGCCAGGGTCAGTTCGTTGCCGCCGCCGCGGGTGCGGCCACGGATGGAGGCGATGCTGACGTACGGGGCCTCGCTCAGGCTCAGGACTATGTCGGTCCAGACCGGGTTGCCGCCCTCGTGTTCGGGTGCGGGGATTCCGGCGGCCTGGGAGGCGTCGAAGTGGTTGAGGAAGAAGTCGGGGACCTCACTGGTGAAGACGACGACCTGGAGGTCGGGGTCCTTCTCGAACCCCGTGACGATCTCGTGCAACCGGACGAGGGTCTCGGGAACCACCAGGTTCACAGGCGGGTTCGCGAACGTGATCTTGGCGATCTGCGGGGTCGTCCGCTCGAGGCGGACAGTGCTGGGCTGGCCCATGGGATGTTGCCGTTCTCTTGGTAGTGGTTGGGGTACGGGTGGCGGCGGCAGCCGTGTTCGTTCGGCAGCCGAGGCTGGGGTGAGGTGCTGAAGGCGTTGCGGGCGCACGCGTTGCGTGTCGCCCGGTGTCACTGCCGGGCGCCCTCGCGGGTCAGCTCGCGCTTGAGGATCTTGCCCGTGGCGGTCATGGGCAGGGTGTCCGCGAATTCGATGATGCGCGGATATTTGTGTGCTGCCATGGTCTGGCGGCACCAGGCGATGAGTTCGTCCTCCGTCAGCTCGGAGCCGGGCTTGAGGATGACGAACGCCTTGACTTCCTCTCCGTGACGGGGATGCGGCACGCCGACCACAGCGGAGAGACTGACCGCGGGGTGGGTGAGCAGCACCTCTTCCAGCTCTCGCGGGTAGACGTTGAAGCCGCCGCGGATGATCATGTCCTTCTTGCGGTCGACGATGTAGAGGTAGCCGTCGGCGTCCCTGGTGCCGATGTCGCCGGTGCGCAACCAGCCCTGGGCGTCCAGTACCTCGGCGGTCGCTTCCGGACGGCCGAGGTAGCCCTTCATGACGTTGTGTCCGCGTACCCACAGCTCGCCGGGTGCGTCGACCGGGGCCTCGGTGCCGTCCTTGCGCACCACGCGCACCTGGACACCCCAGACCGGGAGACCGATCGAGCCGGGCTTGCGAGGCCGGTCCAGGTGGTTGAAGGTGGCCACCGGGCTGGTCTCCGACATGCCGAAGCCCTCCAGGACCGGGACGCCGAAACGCTCCTCGAACGCGGTCAGTACTTCGACGGGCAGCGCTGACCCGCCGGACACCGCGATCCGCAGAGTGTCGGCGATCTTCACGAGGTCGTGCCGGTCCGCATCCGGGTGGTTGAGCAGAGCCCAGTACATGGTGGGCACGCCTGCGAAGACGGTGATGTTCTCCCGTTCCATCAGGGCCAGGGTGTCCGCCGGAGTGAACCGGGGCAGCAGAACAAGCGTCGAGCCCACGGCAAAGCCGGCGTTCATCAGGACGCTCTGGCCGAAGCTGTGGAACAGCGGCAGGGTCACCAGCTGCACGTCGTGCGGCCGGGTGTCGAAAAGCCGGACGCACAGCAGGGCGTTGTGTACCAGGTTGCTGTCGGTCAGCTCGGCGCCCTTGGGCTGCCCGGTGGTACCGCTGGTGTACAGCACCACCGCCGTGTCCGTCTCCGCCGCCGGCTGCGTGGCCCACTCGTCCGAGTGGCCCTGGGTGAACTGGGCCAGCGTCTCTCCGGCCGTCGATCCGCTCGTCACCCCGGGATCCTCGGTGAGCAGGACGAAGGCTTCGCAGTCGGGTGTGGCCTCGAAGGCGGCCCGTCCGCGTTCGCCCATCGGCAATTCGGCGCCGCCCTCGAAGCAGAAATACGCCTTGTGTGTCAGCGGCCAGCAGCAGTGCTCCGCATTCGGCTGGGCTTTCGGGAGCGGCCCATGCGTCACGGACGCGCCTGCCCGGGTTGTGGCTTTCGCGGAGTGCGGTCCAGGTGGCAACGTGGCGGGCAATCAGATCTGCGACGGCCCTGGAGGGGGCGAAGGTTGCACTATCAGGCCAGCTGAGCCGAACGAGTTGAGCGACGGCGATCAGGTCGGAAAAGAAGTGCTGCTCTGGGGGTGAGTAGTTGTCGCTGGTCGCGTGCGAGTGCTTGGCAAGCATCAGATGACCGTCGATGCGTTGTTGCAGGGCAAGCATCATGACAAGGTCGCTGTCCGGTTGCTCAGCTACACAAGCCGTCTGGTCGAGTCGCGCTGCACACAGCGGTGTCCGGACGCTGGCACTGACCGGGCCGGATGCGAGGAGATGGCGGCACTGAGCCGGGTGCAGTCCACCGATTGTGCGCTGTGTGATGAGGCCTTGCCGCTCGGTGTTCGAGGTCCGGTTCGGATGACCTCCACACTGAGGACATCCCTGTTCCAGGAGGCGGCTGTGGGCGGTGCACGCGAAGGAGACCGGGATATGCCACCGCAGTCTCCAGGGACCGCCATACACGTTCTGGATGGTCCTTCCGTCCCCAGCCAGGCAGTTGGGGCAGTAGCGGCTGGACAGGTTGAAGGCCCAGGTGCGTCGGGCAGAGGCCATGTTGCGGCTGCCGCCCAGACGTATGGTGGCCAGCGCTGGATAGGAGGCGGCCATGGCTGACAGAGTGAGCGTGTCGGCTTCGCCCCTGCGCAGAGACGCGGCTGCCTCGAGAGCCGCGCTGGACTCCGCAGGCAAGGTGATCAAGACTCGGCGGGCAGTCGGTGTTGGTGACGGCTCAGCCCGCACAGCGCAGCGATCCTGGCCGGCGAGCGATCCAGTCGGTAGGCCAAGCGCAGTATCAAGCCTGGCAGGGACTCTTCCGGTATAGGGGCGAGGCTCCGTGCCAGTGGACGTGTCGTCAATGGGCTGGATCTTGGTGTCGCGAGGCAACTGTGATGGCCCAGGTCGGCACTTCAATTCGCAAGTCGGTTCCTTCGTTCCAGATTCGGTCGAGCATGGCAGTAGGGGGCCGTGAGCCGACGATTCAGAGTTACCGAGGAGGGCCTGTCTCGATTCCTGTTCGCGCACGGCCCTGCCTCTTCAGCCAGTCGGTAGGGAGAGTGTGAAGTGGAGTGGCGATGGGTCACTGCTGGGTTGCGAAGGTACTGGCCGAGCGAGTCTCATCGCATCATTCGCAAAGCCGCAAGGAATCTCAGGTAACGGCGCAGACTCCTGAACCTGGGAGACGGAAAGACGTATCACGTGGGCCAACTCGGCGGCGGGCTCCGCGGGCAATTCGAGCAGTAGATCGGCGCAGTCGGTAGGCCAGGCGGAGCAGGAGCCCGGGCAAGGACTCCTCTGGCAGCGATTCTCGTTCCGGGCCAGTACACGGTGCTGCACGCGGGTCACCCCGCAGAGCCGACGGCAGCCGGACCGTCGTCGTCGAACACAGTGATGCGGCCGGTGGGCTTCTTCTTCGGCGTGGGGTCGTGGCGCGGGATGTTGGGCTGTTCGCCGGAATCGGCGTCGAGGTCGGGCATGTCGTCGGGGGTGACGGTGAACTGGTTGAGCAGGTCCTTGGTCAGGTATTCGCTCTTGTCCTCCATGGCACGGCGGCAGCCGTGCTGCACAAGCTTCTCTAAAATGCCGACCACGCCCTTGGTGCGGTTGAACAAGTACTCGGGCATGTCACCTTGGGTGAGCATGCCAGCGGTGTTGGTCAGCAACCGCAACTCGCCTTCGAGACGCCGGAGATGGACCATCCAGGCCTCCATCTCCGCAGGTGTGGCGTACCTGAACGGGCCGAGGTCGACGACCTGGAAGCGGCGCTCGTGCTGGCTGGCTGCGTGGTCGTTTGGACTGCGGCCGACATCCTTGACCGGCTCGTAGATCCACTCCTGTGTCTTGGGATCGCGGCGGCCTTCACGCAGCAGGCCCGAAGTGGGGATGCCGACGCCGACGAGGATGAGGGTGACCGGCATGCTCATCATTTCGCGGATCAGGTCGAGAACGTCCTGGTCGGCTTCGCGGTGGAGCTTGAGGCGGGTGATGTCGTCGATGACGAGCGCCTTCGTGGCGTGCTCGACGACTGCGGTCTTGACGGTGCGTACGAGGTCTTCCAGGCGCATGCCCTTGTAGTCCTCGCCGTAGAAGTCCAGGATCCGCTGGCAGGTGGAGATGGGAGTGGCCTTGACCGGGCAGCGTACATAGGCGACGGGGGCGACCAGGTCGCGGGTACCGGGCATGGCGTCGGGGTTCGCGTAATTGTTGAGGGCCAGCCACTCCTCCTGGAAGCAGGCCAGGGCCTCGCAGATGGTCTCGGTCTTGCCCTGGGCGCCGTCGCCGTTGACCATGATGCCGCCGCGGGTACCGGCCTTGTGGCTGAAGGCGCCGTCCTCGACGCGGGCGAGCACCGCACGGGCGACGCGTTCACTCATGGGGGTGGCCTGGATAGGCAGGGAACTGTGTGTCGCGAGGCGATGCAGGTCGTGGATGCGCTTCTGGCGCTTCGAGAGGCGCTCGTACTCCTGGGCCGTGAACATCGGCGCCGGGACGAAGGCTTTGCGGGTCTCGCACCATCGGTTCCAGCCTTCGAAGGTGGTGCGGTCCACCGCCGGGCCGGGGAGGAACGACAGCGGGTTCTGCTTCGAGGTCACTGGCTGGCCTCTTCCTCGGCCTCGCTGGCCGTGATGGTGGTTTCGTCATCGTCGAAGTCGTCATCCGGCAGCGCCAACAAGCTTGAAGCGCGCAGCCGTTCGGAAAGATCGGGGGGTGTGGGCAACTGGTCGGGGACCGCGGCTTCACGGCGGCGCCGGCGTTCGCTGTTCACCGCATCGTGTACTTGCTGGGCGCGGTCCTTCGGGCGCAGAGGTACGACCTTGCCAGCGGGAGAACCTGCCCGTGCTGCGGGAACGGAGGCGGGCTGTGTCGGCGGCTCCTTCTTGACCGAGTTCGCGGGCCGGTCGGTGGCCGCCGCGGACGCCTGGGCGACTTCGCGTGCGTGCTCGGTACGCTGCCTCTTGGAGAGTTGGGTCGGCCATTTCTCGACCGGGATGTTGCCGCCGATCAACTCCAAAAGCACCGGGAGGAGCTCGGTGTCCGCTTTCGGGGCAAGACCCCGCTTGCGCAGTTCCCGCATGGCTTCACGGACGCGGGCGTCGCTGAAGGCGGGCACCTCGCCCTCCTCGGGCAGGCCCGTCCAGCGCAGCGTGTGCCAGTCGTGGGTCCGCGGGTCCTGGAAGAACACGAAACACGGATCGCGTGGGTCGCGGTGGATGACGTACTTGTTCTTGTTCCGGCCCCCGCGGCGCGAGAGCTCCCCGCGGTAGGGATCCAGGGTCGCGCCGTCGTACCAGAGGTTCTTGATTTTCACGCCGCGCTTGCCGTGGATCATGACCTTGTGCCGCGGCAGGAGCTGGTAGTACAGCTCGGCGGGCGGAATCCGCAGGGCGAAGCCGCCCTGGGACATCGCCGCCGCGAACAGGCTGTTGGGGCTGTGGTCGCCGCGCGGGTCCCAGCTCGGGGCGTACGAGCCGAACCGGCGGTTCTGCCAGGTCTCGACAACCCAGGTGGCGATCAGGTGTTCCATCTCCGTCACGGTCAGACAGGCATCGGCCTCCGGGTCCACGCCCCGGTCGGCGACGTCCGTGCCCTGGTAGCCGAGCAGCAGGGCGAACAGCAGCGACCTGATGGCGCCGAACGTCCGCTCCACAGAGTGCTTGTCAGTCGGCCGCAGGACACGGCTGGGTTTGATGTTCGCCTTTATGACCCGCTGCACCTCGACCAGGTGGTGGTTGCGATAGACGGAGCCGTGATCGGTGGTGACCGTCTCGGGAGGGAAGAACGGCAGTCCGGCGACCTCGTACCCGGCGAACTCCGCGACCACCGTGTGGGGGACACCGGGGTAGGCCCACTCCACGTCCTTGCCCCAGTCCGGGCGCATCGGCAGCGGCATCATCATGTCCCGCAGCACCATCGCCACATCGATCGAGCTGTCGGACACGAGGCTGAGCCGGAACGCGACGATCGAGCGTGTGTAGACGTCCACGGCCAGCGTCAGATATACGGACACCGGGTCGCCAAACACGTTGTCCAGCACCTTCACCGGCAACACGGTGCTGTCCAGCGCCACCACCTGGCCGGGCCGGTGCACCACGATGTGCCGGCCGGTCGCGTACTGCTTCGCCTTTGCCGCCGAGCGTGCGTAGCGCTGCCGCGCCCCGCTGGAGCCGAACCACTCCTTCCAGATGGCCCGCAGGGTGTCGTAACCCGGGATCTCCACCTGCGGAGCATCAGCAGGATCAGCGTCAGTGGCTTCACCGTCAGCCGGTTCAGCACCCGCAGAGTCGAAAACCTCGCGCACGTACTGGTGGATGAGACGCTCTTTGTCCCGCATGGTCAGCTTTGAGCGCCGATCCGACGACTCGGCGTACACCGCGAACAACGCTTCGCGCACTTCGGGGGAGATCGTGTGCCCGGTCGCCTCCCGCAGCCACCGATCGTCCGCGACGCCGACTGGACCGTACTTCGCCCGCGCGGTGTCCCAGCGGACCAGCGTGCGCAGGCTCACCTGGTGCAGCCCGTTCGCCTTCGCCTGCGCAGGGGCTTCAGCCGCAGCTTTCCGTAACTCCCCCGCTTTCTTCGTCGACCGCAGTCAGCGCTCCGGCGAGGGCGTTGGCGCGGCGGTTGGACCGCAACAGTGTGACAGTCGGTCGGTTTCGACAATTGCCTCATGCCCTGGTCGAGTGGGCCGCCATGCCCACCCGCCGCGCAGTTATTCGACGTTGACCCCATAGGCGCGAGCGAGGCCGTCGAGCCCATCTGCCCAGCCTTGGCCGAGGGCTCGAAGTTTCCACACCGGGTGGCCGTCGGCACGGTGCTGGTAGACCTCGGCGATGACCATGGCGCGGATGGAGGGGTCTGCGGGGGGCTTGAACGTCCAGGCAGTGCCGCCTGCACAGTCGAGGTCCAGGGTTGCGTGGGTGAGGGATCTGCAGGTCAGGCCGGTTTCGACGTCCATGTTGATGGCGATGGCGATCCGCTGCACGCGGTCGGGCAGGGCGGACAGATGGATGGTGGCGCGTTCGACCATGTGGGGGCCCTCCTGCTGTTTGCCAAGGAGGCGGGCGCCGCCATCGGCAGCGAACGGTTGGTTGTAGAAGACGAAGTCCTCGTCACCGGAGACCCTGCCGTCGTTCCCGACCAGGAACAGAGTGAGGTCCGCGTCGGCGCCAGCGAAGCTGAAAGAGACGCGAAGTCCCTGTCGGGCTTCTTCGGGCAGGACGAGGGTCTGGCCCGGGACGAGGACTGCGGACACGGTTGGAGGAGCAACGGGTGTGGGGCGTGACGGAGAGGGAGTCTGTTGCTTCCACTCGGTGAATGATCGGATCCGATACGGGCCGTCGGCCCTGGCCGGGGAACCGGAGGGGGTGTTGGCACCGAGGGTGATGTCCAGGTCGGCGAGGGAGGGCTCGCCGGACTCGGGGGCGTCCTGGGCGCCGTCCAGTAGGTCCTGGAGGCCGGGTACGCGGGTGGTGTCCAGCGGCTTGAGCGTGCTCGAGAAGTTGCCGGAGGCGGTGGTGGTGACGGAGCAGGCGAGGTCCTGGCCGATGTCCAGGAAGCGCAGGGCATCCTCAGGCTCCTGCCAAGGCGCCGACTCGACCGCGCGCCGTGTCCAGCGGCCGTAAGCGACAAAGCCGAGCCGCTGGGTGTCGGGCAGGCGAGTGATGACGGCCAGGTCGATGGCTTCGACACCGGGCGCTGTCGCGAAGCCCTCCTTGAGCGTGGCGACGATGTTGGAGCCCATAGCCGTCAGCCACCACAGGATCCGGTCACGTTTGGTGAGGTTCTTCAGGGTGGGGCGCCCGCTGGGTGTGAGGCCGGCGGTTTGGGTGGGCATCGTGTCGAGGTCCTGCTGTCGCATGACGACCGACAGGACTGAGCCGTCCACGCCGACTGCGCAGCCGGCGGCCGGGTTGTCGGAGAAGGCGGTGTTAACTGCCTCGCAGACGGTGGCCTCGTCGTTGGCAAGCAGCGCCTGCCACCACTGTCCGGCCTCGGCGACCATCTGTTCACGGGCGGCGTGCAGACGTGCCGTCTCCACGGCCAGGTACTCCGGAGCGTCCTGCTGGGCGCGCTGTTTGGCGGCAGCGCGCTCGGCCCGTGCCAGTCGGCCCACTCCGTGCAGGTGAAAGGCTTGAGCCTCGGCGAGTGCCCATGGCAGACCGAGTTGTGGGGTGGCTGGGATCAGGGGCGGTTGAGCAGCGGCGAAGGACTGCAGGTGGACGCTGGTCATCTGCCGTCTCAGCTCTTGCAGTTGAGCGATGGCGGCGTCGCGCTCCGCCTCCTGTTGCGCTCTTTCCGCCTGGCGGCGCGCCCGCTCCAGCTGGGCGGCCGAAGGAGCGACTGACCGGGTCTGCGTGGTACGCCGTGTGGTGGTCCGTCGGCGACTGCCGCTGAGGGAACTCGATGCGTAGAAAGGGCCGAGTCCCGTCGACACCCTTGTGCCGCCGCTGCCCACGCTGAGCCTCGCCGCACGTGGGCCGACGGAAGTCCGCACGCCGCGTGTGGAGACACGCACACTCATCCCAGGCACACCGACACGGAATCCGAACCCCATGGCCCACCCCTTTCCCCGGGGGCACAGTGTGTCACTAACAGATGCTTCGGGTGCAGGTGCGCGGCTCATCCCCCTAGGGGAAGTTCGTCAGGGGCGAATTCTGTCCAAAGCCGGGGACGGTCGGGCATCAGGGGTCTACCGTTTCCCTTTCGGCGATCAAGGGGGGCGAGGATGCAGACGACGGCATTGCGTAAAGGGGAGAACGCCGGGCTGTTGACGGCGCCGGTGGTGCTGGCGGTGTCGGTTTGCGGCTTGGCTGCGGACGTTTCGGCGTTGTTGCTCGGAACGGACGGCAGGGTTCGGAGCGACGACGACCTGGTCTTCTACAACCACCCAGCCCAGTACGGCGTGTCAATCGCTGGCTTGGCGGTCACGGCCGATCTTGTGCGCGTGCCGGCTGACGTGGACAGACTGGTTGTCGTGGTGAGCGCTGATCCGCTGCAGCCGGGCGCGGTCTTCACCCGTGCGCCGCTTCTGTCGATCACCCAGACAGGCTCGCCGGTCAGGTCGTTCACGGCGCCGGACTTCACGTCCGGAGAGACGGTCGTGGTTCTGGCGGAGCTCTACCGACGGGACGGCGGATGGAAGATCCGCGCAGTGGGACAGGGCTATGCCTCTGGTCTGGCTGGTCTCGCGACCGACTATGGCGTCGATGTGGAATCCGAGCCTGCCGCACCCCCTGCGCCACTCCCCGCCCAAGGACGGCGGAATGCGGGTTCTGCGGGGCCTGCGGTGGACCTGTCGAAGGTCGAACGGATGGCCCCCGGACTGCTGGCTCCGGCACGCCATGCCAGCAAGGCCCTTGTGGACCGGGACATCGCGAACCGGCGGGCGGCGGTGTACCTGATCCTGGATCACGACTGGCACATGGAGGAGCTGTATGAGTCGTTCGCTGTGCAAGCCTTCGCCGAGCGCGTCTTGGCCCTGTCGGCCACCCTCGATGACGACGGCACTGTGCCCGTGGTCTTCTCCAGCGGACGGGAACCCTTCCTGGAGGAGATCCGGCTGGACAACTACCGCGGCCGTATCGGGCAGTTGCATACCCAGGTCGACTGGGGGTGGGGGAATGTCGCCGACGCCATGCGTCGTGCAGTGGGGCACTACCAGGAGTCCGGTGCCGCCGATCCCGCTTTCATCGTGACCCAGGTCGGTGACGAACCATGGGACAAGGCCGAGGTCCGCTCCTTGCTGCAGAACACCGCATCACTTGGTGTCTTCTGGCTTTTCGTCGGATTCGGTCGTGGCAAGCTCGCGTTCTACAAGAACCTCAACGCCTCCGCCTCAGCCACCTTCACCAACGTCGCCTTCTACGACGCGAGCAAGAACCCGGGATCGGTGCCCGACGAGCGGTTCTACGCCGGCCTTGTCGACGCCTTCGCCACCTGGTTGCGGCATTGAGTCAACCGCCGCTCGCTCACCGCCTGAACAGCCTCATCACCTCTGATCAGGCCGTATCCGATCTCCGATGCTACTTCGGCACCGGCCTGCTCGATGAAGCAGTGCCGTTCACGGGTAGTCGTTTCGAGCATCTGGCCGGCGGAGGGGACCGTCAGGCGGTCGCGAACGTAGTGACCGCCGACGACCTGATTGCTGTGCAGACCCTGTCGGTCAGGATTCCCGCGAAGGTCGCCGTCGAACTCCTTGAAGGCGACCTTGGAGTCCGGTTGTCCGAGCTGCTGAGCAGCGTTCGCTTCGACATCGACATGGTTGAGGCCGAGGCTGCCGACTTGGCCGAAGGGTCGCCGGCCCACACTGCCTGGCGCGTTCTCTGCGACCAGCCCGGAATCGGGTGGGTGACGGCAGGCAAGCTCCTTGCCCGGAAGCGGCCGCGGCTGCTGCCCGTCTACGATCAGGTCGTTCGCTGCGTTCTTGGTCGGCCGAAGTCATTCTGGCTTGACCTGCATGGCGCGCTGCGTGCCGACAATCATGCGTTGCACCGCGAACTGATGGCCCTACGGCAGTCCGCCGACCTCCCCGCGACCGTCAGCGCGTTGCGGGTCTGCGACGTGGTGCTCTGGATGCATCACCGTACGGATCATCAACAGAGAAGCTGCATCGGGACCTGAAGTCTGTCGGTCGCACCGGAGGGAGCCTTCTGCCCGGGGCCACATGGCCCTGTGCCCCCGGTGAAACGCCCGTGACCTGCGCTGTACCAAAGTGCCAACTATCTCTCTGATTCCGGGCCTCCCGTTGCTGAAGCTAGTTGGCATCAGCGCAGGTCACGAACGTCTCCTGGTGCCAACTATCGATCCTGGTCACACTGCTTGTGACGAGGATTTTAGTTGGCACAAAACAGGGATAGTTGGCACTGGCGATGGCACTCGGTCTGATCGGCGCCGAGTTGCTCCGTGTGCGCTTACCGACTCTGACCTGCTGCTTTCGGCGCAATTCGCCACCTTGGCAACGGAGTTCGGCGTCCGGCTGTCAGTCGGGCGCACCGGGCAGTGCTGGGACAACGCGCTCGCCGAGTCGTTCTTCGCCACCATCAAACGGGAGTTGCTCGACACGAGCCACTGGCCCAGCCGGGCTGCCGCCCGCACCGCGATCTCTCGACTTCATCGAGGGCTGGTACAACTTGCACCGACTGTACAGCAGCCTCGGCTACCGCAGTCCCGCCGAATACGAGACCGCACTCGCAGCCTGACCACCACACCGATGGTGTCCGTCAACGCGGAACAAGCCCAGTGGAACTGGGTCTCGGGCCGCTCGTGGGGCCAGTCGCAGAGTACGCCTGTTCAACCCTCCGACTCCACAAGCCCGCCAACCTGTCGACTCGGCCCCCGGCTGGCACCGCCGGATGACGGACGAACTCCCGAAGAATCGCGAATGCCATCTGCTTACTGCCTCTTGACGTGTTTCACGTCACATCAGTAACGTCGCGGCAAGCTGAGTGTTTGAATCGATTCAATGCGGAGTTGCTATGAGCGATAAGCGCTCAGTCCTGTTCGTATTCCTAAGGGGTTTCGTAGCGCTTGTCGTACTCGGCAGTATGGCGGCCCTACCGGCCTCAGTTTCCAACGCGGCGTCGGTGCCGGACGTGCCGTTCGCCGTGAAGGCACTGTCCACCAACGGCCGGGTGAACCCGCTGGGCATCGGCGGTGAGGACCCGGTCTTCGGCTGGCAGTTGGCGTCGACCAGGCGGGCGACATCACAGAAGGCCTACGAGATCCAGGTCGGCCGCACGCAAGGGTCTGCTGACGTGTGGTCGTCCGGGAAGGTGGCGTCCGACCGCCAGGTCGGCGTGCAGTACGGCGGTTCTGACCTCGAGGCGGCCACCCGTTACTACTGGCGCGTTCGTGCCTGGGACGACAAGGGAGTCGCCAGTCCGTGGAGTGCGCATGCGTACTTCGAGTCGGGCCTGCTGGGCCCCGGCGACTGGGACGGTGCCCAGTGGATCACTCGTCCTGTGGCTGCGAGTGAGCTGGACAGGTGGACCGACTACACCGCCACGGTCGAGTTCAAGCTCGACAGCGCTGCCTTCGGCATGTTCTTGCGTGCCCCCGATGTGAGCAACGGGTACATGTGGCAGTTCAACGTGACGGGCCCGAACCCGATGTTGAGGCTGCACAAGCAGATCAAGGGCAACTACACCGTGGTTCAGCAGGTGGATCTCGCGCCCTACGGCTTCACCAACGCAGGTCTCCTCGCCGGCCGACACACCGTCCGCTACGACGCGGTGGGCACCACCATCAAGACGACCCTCGACGGCAAGCTGGTCGACACCTTCACGGACACCACGTTCACGAAGGGCTACATCGGTTTCCGCACACACGCGTGTTGCGGCGAACGGGGAACGGTCTACGACGCCGTCGTGACCAGCGCCGACGGCGGCACGCTGCTCAACACCGACTTCGTGTCCGGACGGAACCCGTTCATCGGCGGTGAGATCGTCGACTCCGCCCTCGTGGTGTCGGGCACCACGGACGCCCTCTACGAACCCGCGGCCCGGCCACTGCCGCTGCTGCGCAAGGACTTCGCGACCAAGGCCGGCAAGGAGGTCGCCTCGGCGCGGGTCTACGCATCGGCACTCGGCCTCTACGAGCTGGAGATCAACGGCAGGCCGGTCGGCGACCAGGTGCTTGCCCCGGGCTGGACGAACTACCACAAGCGCCTCCAGTCCCAGACCTATGACGTGACGAAGCTGCTCGACGACGGCGACAACGCGATCGGCGCGTCCCTGGCGGACGGTTGGTGGGCCGGTAAGGTCGGGCTCGGCTGGAGCCGCCAGTACGGTGACACCCCCGCTCTCGTGGCGAAGATGCACATCACCTACACCGACGGGTCGGACCAGTGGATCGCCACGGACGGTTCGTGGCAGGCGGCGGACGGCCCCTACGTCAAGGCCGACCTGCAGGACGGCGAGACCTATGACGCCCGTATGGAGCCGTCGGGCTGGAGCCGGCCGGGATTCGACGACGCGAAGTGGGAGCCCGCCGCGAGCCTGGAGTCCCGGACCGCGCTCCTGGTCCCGCAGAGCGACGAGCCTGTGCGCCAGACCGAAGTGCTCAAGGCCCAGAAGATGACCGAGCCCACCGCCGGGACCTACGTCTACGACCTCGGTCAGAACATGGTCGGCGTGTCGCGGCTGACTCTGACCGGCTCCGCCGGCCAGACGGTCAAGATCCGCTACGCGGAGGTGCTCAACAAGAACGGCACCCTCTACACCGACAACTTCCGCAGTGCTCGGGTCACCGACCGCTACGTCTTCGGCGAATCCGGAACGGTGACCTACGAGCCCACCTTCACCCAGCACGGCTTCCGCTACATCGAGATCACCGGGGTGAACGAGTCTCCCGCGCTTTCCGACGTCAAGGGCGTCGTGTGGGGATCCGACCTCCCCACCACCGGCACGTTGAAGACCTCGGACACCATGCTCAACCAACTGGTGAGCAACATCTCATGGAGCCAGCGGGGCAACTTCCTCTCCATCCCCACCGACACCCCGGCTCGCGACGAACGCCTGGGGTGGACGGGAGACATCAGCTTGTTCGCGCCGACGGCCAACTACCTTGTCGACACCCGCGCGTTCCTGTCCCACTGGATGGCGGACGTGCGCAACTCGCAGTACGCCAACGGTGACCTGCCGGCGGTCGTGCCGACCCCTCAGGGCCAGTTCGGCGACAGCGGTGTCGGATGGTCCGACGTGATGATCACCGTGCCCTACCACGTGTGGCGCTCCTACGACGACACCCGCATCCTGCGGGAGAACTACCCCGCCATGCAGAAGTTCTTCCAGTTCGTGCGCAACAGCGCCGGACCGGACCTTCTCGAGCCCGGCCGCACCGCGTTCTTCACCAACGACTGGCTGCACTTGGACGACCCGACCGAGCAGGGCATCCTGGGCACGGCCTACTACGCCGAGAACGCCCGCATGATGGCGGAGACGGCCACGGCCCTGGGCGATGAAGCGGCGGCGTCCGACTACAGCAAGCTCTCCGCTGACATCCGCGACGCCTTCACCAAGGCGTACGTCGCGGCTGACGGCACCGTCAAGGGCAACTCGCAGACCGGATACGCGCTGGCCCTCGGCATGGACCTGATCTCGGATCCGGCACTGGTCGAGAAGGCCGGCGAGAAGTTCATGGCCAAACTGGCGCTCACCGACTACCACCTCAGGACCGGCTTCATCGGCACACCGCTGCTGCTGCCCGCGTTGAGCAGGATCGGCCGGGACGACCTGGCCTACAAGATGCTGCTGCACAAGGACTACCCGTCCTGGGGCTACGAGGTCGTCAACGGAGCCACCACCATGTGGGAGCGCTGGAATTCGATCATGCCCGACGGCAGCTTCGGCCCGGTCGACATGAACTCCTTCAACCACTACGCCTACGGCGCCGTGGGTGACTGGATGTTCCAGAACATCGGCGGCCTCTCAGCGATCGACCCCGGCTACAAGCGCTCCCGGATCGCGCCGGTGCCCGGCGGAGACCTGACGAAGGGCTCCGGAAGCCTCAAGACCGTCTACGGCTGTCTGTCGTCGAAGTGGAGCACCCACAACGGTGCTTTCGACCTGAAGGTGACGGTGCCGGTCAACACCGTCGCGGAGGTCCACGTGCCGACGAAGAACCGCTGGGCGGTCACCGAGGGCGGCCGGCCGGCCGACGCCGCCAAGGGTGTCCGGTTCCTCCGCATGGAGGACGGGACAGCCGTGTTCGAGGTCGGGTCGGGGTCCTACAGCTTCGGCGTCGACACCGTCCTCGGCGGCCTCGGCGAGTCCAAGGAGGCAGCCGGAGAGCTGCGTGAGCTGGTGGCAAGCCTGGACGCTCCGGGCGCGCCGACGGCAAGCGAGAAGGCCCGACAGGTCCAGACCTCCGTCAAGGCCGCTTGGACCGCCTACGTTGCGGGTGGCGCGCAGAGCATCGACGAACACGTGGATCGGGCCCGGGCACGTCTGGGTGACATCAGTGACTGGACCGCTCGGCAGGTTGATAAGGGAACGCTGACAGCTTCCCAGGAAGCGGCGCTGCAAGCGCTCATCGCCCGCGTCGAGAGGGGCCTGTGACTGACGGTGCAGTTTGTCCATGAACGCAGCTGGGACGGCGGCTGCCTCTCAGCCGCACAGGAGTCGCTGGAAGGCCTGGCACAGGTCCTGGTCTGACTAGCCTCGGGTGGTCGAACAGGCGGAGGTGACCGAGGGGCGGCGGCGTGGAGGAGGAGACCTGGCATGCGGTGGGCGATGTCTGCCTCGTATCGCCGAACGTGCCAGACCTCCGATAGTTTGTCGCTCCTCTGGTCAGGCGGAACGTGGTCCCAGGCTTGGCCCGGAAGCGGGCCCTGAGCGCTCCGGGCCAGGTCATACGGAGGGACTAGCCGGCGGGGCGACCGGTGTGGACATGATCCGGGGCTCCCGGGAGCAGTCAGCCCTTTGCTGAATGCCGCCGATCCCTGCCGGCGCCCGAATGCGATTGATATGAACAGGTGCCCACTCACGTTCGGCGCGGTGGCCACGGTCCTCGCACGCTGTTCAGCTGCCAGCCGCGCGGCGAGGCCGCGTTTCTCCGGCAGCGCTGAACCCCTCCTGAAGGGATCACGCCCGGAGCCACAGCCGGATAGCGGCTGTGGTGACGGTGCCGTGAAAGACGTAGGCGCGTTTGTCGTAGCGCAGAAGCCCAGAACGGGACTTGTGGAGAACCCTGCGCCCGGAGACGGGCACGCCGGGTTCGGGAGGCGGCTCGGGGAAACCCACCGATGGAGACATCGGCAGGGCGCCCCGATTCGACCTCACCGACGGCACGGTGGTTCTTGAGCCGGTTGATGGTGCGCTCGACTTCGTTGCGGCGTTTGTAGAGCTCGCGGTCGAAGTCGGTGGGCCGGCCGCCGTTGCTGCCACGGCGCCGGCGGTTGGCCCGCTGGTTTTTCGGTTCGCGGATCGTGTGCTTGATCTGGCGTCTTCGCAGGTAGCGGCGGTTACGGCGGGAGCTGTATGCCCTGTCGCCGCCCAGGTGCTCCGGCCGGGTCCGCGGCCGACCACCTGCTGGCCGGGGTACTCGGATCCGCCGGAGGACATCGATCATCTGCGGTGCGTCGCCCCACTGGCCCGGGGTGATGAGGAATGCCAGCGGGCGGCATCCGCCTTCACCAGCGAGGTGCATTTTGCAGGTCAGACCGCCCCGGGACCGTCCGAGTCCCTCGTCAGGGCGGTGACGCCGGGGCGTGATCCTTTTTCGGGACGCGGGGTGCCTCTTTGCGTGCTCCTGCCGCATGCTGATGGGCACGACGGGACGTCGAGTCGACACTCACCATGCTCCAGTCCAGGCGGCCGGCCAGATCTGCGTCCGCCTGGACGGCACAAAGGATCCGGTCCCACGTGCCGTGCGCCGACCACCGCCGATGACGCTCGTACACGGTCTTCCAACTGCCGAAACGCTCCGGAAGATCCCGCCGCGGTATGCCAGTTCGAACCCTGAAGAAGATCCCGTTGACCACCTTCCGATGGTCGATCCACCGCCCGCCGCGCTGTCCGGCAACCGGCAGATAGGGCTCCAGCCGCACCCACTCCGCATTCGTCAGATCGCCCCGCCCCATGCCCTCAACAACGACGAGGCAATCAGACAGTCGCATGATCCGCCGGACAGAACCTAGTGCCAACTAAAAATCTTCGTCACACTGCTGGTGTGAAGGCCTTTCAGGCAGGTGACCCGGGGCTCTTCGGGCCCTCCTCGGTGACCTGGCAGATGCACGGCGACCCCATGATGTGGGTCGCCGGGATCCGTGCGCTCTACCTCCAGGCCCTGCACCCGCGCGCGGTGCGCGGAGTCATGCAGAATTCTGACTTCCGGCGCGACGCCTGGGGCCGCCTGATGCGGACCGCGACCTTCGTGGGGACGACGACGTACGGAACCAGTGAGGCCGCTGAGAAAGCCGGGGCGCGCGTACGAAAGATTCACAGCATGCTCACGGCGACGGACCCGGACACGGGGGAGCGGTACGGGGTCGACGAGCCGGAGCTGCTGCTGTGGGTGCACTGCGCGGAGATCGACTCCTATCTGCACGTGCTGCGGCGCTCGGGGTTCCCTCTCACGGACGCGCAGGCCGATCGCTATATCGGTGAACACCGCGTCAGCGCACGGCTGGTGGGGCTCGACCAGGACGTCGTACCTGCCGACCAGGGCCAACTCGCCGCGTATTTCGAGAAGGTGCTGCCGGAGCTGGCCGCGGGAACCGAGGCGCGGGACGTGGACGACTTCCTGCTGCGCCCGCCGACCCATCCGTTGCTCGTGCCGGCGCGCGCCCTGCTGTGGCGGCGCGTGGCGCATCTGGCGTACGCCGCTCTGCCGCCGTACGCCCACGAGTTGTACGGCAGACCGGCTCCGCCGCCCCCCCGCGGTGACCCGGCGCCTGCGTGCCACGGGCACCTTGCTGCGCTGTGTTCCCGCACGTCTTCGCTGGCAACTCCCTCCCAAACATATTCTGCGGGCCATGTCACGGCTCGGCCCCGGCTCCCGCCCGGCGCCATACAAAGTCGGCAGATAACTCGCCATACTGGACGGGCCAGGGGAGGGCGCGGCGAGCAGCGACGGGGGCGATCGCACGAGATGGCGGAGACGAGGCTGATCCAGAGCCGGTACCGGCTGCTCGATCTGATCGGGCGGGGCGGTATGGGTGAGGTGTGGCGCGCCCGTGACGAGTCGCTGGGGCGGCAGGTGGCCGTGAAGTGTCTCAAGCCGCTCGGTCCCCATCATGATCAGTCCTTCACCCGTGTCCTGAGGGAGCGGTTTCGGCGCGAGGCCCGGGTGGCCGCCGCGCTCCAGCACCGCGGCGTGACCGTGGTGCACGACTTCGGCGAGTCCGACGGCGTGCTGTATCTGGTGATGGAGCTGCTGGAGGGGCGCAACCTGAGCCAGCTCCTGGAGGACAACAAGCAGCATCCGTTACCGGTCGCCGATGTCGTCGAGATCGCCGACCAGGTGTCCGCCGCCCTTGCCTACACCCATCAACAGGGCATTGTGCACCGGGACTTGAAGCCCGCGAACATCATGCGGCTCGGCGACGGCACGGTGAAGATCTGCGACTTCGGCATAGCGCGCCTCGGCCACGACATCGGTTTCACCTCCCGGCTGACCGGCACCGGCATCGCGATGGGTACCCCGCACTACATGTCGCCGGAGCAGATCGGCGGCGCCCAGGTCGATCAGCGCAGCGACCTGTACTCGTTCGGATGTGTGCTCTATGAAATTGCCACCGGGGTACCGCCGTTCGACCTCGACGACGCGTGGGCGATCCTCATCGGGCACCGTGACACGCCGCCCGAGCCACCGCGCCACCACCGCGCCGAACTTCCCGAGTACTTCGAGCGGATCATCCTGGACCTGCTGGCCAAGGAGCCGGAGCAGCGCCCGCAGGACGCGCGTGAACTGGGCCACCGGATCGGTGCGGTCCGTACGGCTGCGGTCTACGTGCCCACCGTCGTCGCCCCCGTCGTGGGCCAACCGGACCAGGAGCGACGGGCCTTGGCGTCGTCGACGCAGGCGCCGCCGTCGCGCGAGCCCGGACCGCCCCCGCGTGAGCCCCTGCCGCCGTCGCGTGAGCCCCGGCTGCCCTCCTGGACCCGGGGCATGACCACCGGCCACAAGGCGACCGGCACGGGATTGCGCGTCACTCCGCCGGACGCCGCGGCGGGCCTGACCGGTGACTGGATCGCCCGCCCGTCCGTCGCGGGCCCCGAGGCGCCGGAGCGTTTCGAACGCTCCGCCCCCGCACCGGAGTTGATCACCACGCTTACGGGTCGGCACAACGCCGGACTGAGCCTGGGGCGGCTGGGCCGGTGGGCCGAGGCGGGCGAGGTGCACCGCGCGGTCGCCGCCGAACGCGAACACGCCCTCGGCCCGGATCACCCCGACACGCTCGCCAGCCGTTACGAGGTCGGCTTCACGCTCAGCCGCACCGGGCGCCCCGCCGACGCCCTGCGCGAGTACGCCCATGTCGCCCGGACCAGGGAGCGGGTGCTCGGCCCCGACCACCCCGACACCCTGGCCGCCCGTCAGGAAGTGGCGTATGTGCTGGGCCAGTTGGGCCGCCACTTCGAGGCGCACCAGGCGTACACGTCCGTGCTCGCCGCCCGGGAGCGCGCCATGGGGCCCGACCATCCGGACACCCTGCGCTGCCGCCACAACCTCGCCTTCAATCTGAGCAGGCTGGGACGCCTGGAGGACTCGTACCGGATGGCCGACGAGGTCGCCGCCGCCCGTGCCCGGGTGCTCGGCGCGACCCACCCCGACACACTCGTCACGCGGTACGAAGTCGCGTACGCACTCGGGCAGTTGGGGCGCTGGCCCGAGGCGCTGCACACCTATCGGGAGGTGGCCGAGGCGCGTGCGCAGGCGCTCGGCCCCGACCACCCGGACACGCTCTCCGCCCGCTACGAGGTCGGCATCAGCCTCGGCCGGCTCGGCCGCAGCGCGCAGGCCCTGGAGCTGTACCGGGACCTGATCGACGACCGCACCCGGGTGTACGGCCCCGCCCATCCCGAGACCCTGCGCGCCCGGCACGGACTTGGCGTCAACCTCGGCCGGATGGGGCGCTGGGAGGAGGCGCTCGCCGAGTCCCGCGACGTGGGCGCGATCCGCGAGCGCGTCCTCGGCGCCGATCACCCGGACACCCTCGTCAGCCGCCGCGAGGTCGCGGTCGGCCTCGGCTGGCTGGGCCGCTGGGCCGACGCCCTCACCGAGTACCGGAGCGTCGCCGCCGCCCGCGAGCGCGTCCTCGGGGCCGACCATCCCGACGCCCTGGCCAGCCGAAATGACGAAGCCCACTGCCTGGAGCAGCTGGGGCGCGGCCAGGAGGCGGTCGAGCTCTACCGGAGGGTGGCGGCGCTGCAGCAGCAGCGGGCCGAACGGCGCTGAGGGCCACCGGAAGGGGAGCCCCCGCCCCATCCGGGTGCCCGCCGCCTGCCGCGCACCTCTGGCCGTCCTAGATCATCGCGTGTTACCAAGAACCATGCCTGCACACGAGGGATACGACGCCGTGATCGTCGGCGGGGGCCACAACGGCCTCGTCGCCGCCGCCTACCTGGCCCGGGCCGGACGGTCCGTGCTGGTGCTCGAGCGCCTGGGGAACACCGGCGGCGCCGCCGTGTCCACCCGGCCGTTCGCCGGGGTCGACGCGCGGCTGTCGCGCTACTCGTACCTGGTCAGCCTGCTGCCCCGGAAGATCGTGCGGGATCTGAGCCTCGACTTCCGGGTCCGCGGACGCACGGTGTCCTCGTACACGCCCGTGGAGCGCGACGGACGGCCCACCGGACTGCTCGTCGGGGGCGGCGAGCGACGCACCCGGCAGGCGTTCGGGCAGCTGACCGGATCGGACCGCGAGTACGAGGCCTGGCGGACCTTCTACGGCATGACCGGCCGGGTCGCGCAGCGGGTCTTCCCGACGCTCACCGAGCCGCTCCCCACGCGCGAGGAGCTGCGTGGCCGTGTCGACGACGAGCAAGCCTGGCGGGCGCTCTTCGAGGAGCCGGTCGGCGTCGCCGTCGAGAAGTACTTCGCCGACGATCTCGTACGAGGTGTCGTCCTCACCGACGCCCTCATCGGCACCTTCGCGGACGCCCACGACCCGTCCCTGCGGCAGAACCGCTGCTTCCTCTACCACGTGATCGGCGGCGGCACCGGCGCCTGGGACGTCCCGGTCGGCGGCATGGGAGCCCTCACGGACGCGATCGCCGCGGCGGCGCGGGGCGCGGGCGCGGTGATCGCCACCGGCCATGAGGCGGTACACATCGAAACCGACGGACGGTCCGCCGAGGTCACCTACCGGACCGCGGACGCGGAGGGCGTGGTCGAGGCCCGGCACGTCCTCGTGAACGCCTCGCCGCAGGAGCTGGCGACCCTCACCGGCGACGAGCCGCCCGCCCCCGCCGAGGGCGCCCAGCTCAAGGTGAACATGCTGCTCAAGCGGTTGCCGAAGCTGCGCGACAGCTCCGTCAACCCGCGCGAGGCGTTCTCCGGGACCTTCCACGTCGCCGAGGGCTACGAACAGTTGGCGACGGCCCACGCGCAGGCCTCGGCCGGTGAACTGCCCACCGCGCCGCCCTCCGAGATCTACTGCCACTCGCTCACCGACCCCAGCATCCTCGGCCGGGACCTGGTCGAGCAGGGCTACCAGACCCTCACCCTCTTCGGCCTGCACACACCCGCCCGGCTCTTCGCACGCGACCACGACGCCGTCCGCGACGAGCTGCTGAGGTCGACCGTGGCGCAGCTCGACGCGCACCTCGTCGAACCGCTCGCCGACTGCCTGGCCATCGACGCGGACGGCCGCCCGTGCATCGAGGCGAAAACCCCGCTCGACCTGGAACGCGACCTGCGCCTGCCCGGCGGCAACATCTTCCACCGCGACCTCGCCTTCCCGTACGCGCAGGAGGGCACGGGCCGCTGGGGCGTCGAGACCCGGCACGCGAACATCCTGCTGTGCGGGGCGGGCGCGGTGCGCGGCGGCGGGGTGAGCGGGGTGCCCGGGCACAACGCGGCCATGGCCGTGCTGGAGGACGGCGCGAGGGGACGCTGAGGGCCGTCCGAAGCTGCAAGTTATCTGACGGAGCATCAGAAAAAGCCTTCCCTCGTCCCGAGGACTGCGGCATTCTGCGGCCATGCAGACGGAGCTGAGCAAGGAACTGGGAGTCGAGCACGCCATTTTCGGCTTCACGCCGTTTCCCGCCGTCGCCGCGGCCATCAGCCGGGCGGGCGGGTTCGGCGTGCTCGGCGCGGTCCGCTACACCTCTCCCGACGACCTCAAGCGCGACCTCGACTGGATCGAGGCGCACGTCGACGGCAAGCCCTACGGCCTGGACGTCGTGATGCCCGCCAAGAAGGTCGAGGGCGTGAGTGAGGCGGACGTCGAGGCCATGATTCCCGAGGGGCACCGGCAGTACGTCAAGGACACCCTCGCCAAGTACGGTGTGCCGGAACTCGCCGAGGGGGAGGCGTCCGGGTGGCGCATCACCGGGTGGATGGAGCAGGTCGCCCGCACCCAGCTCGACGTCGCCTTCGACTATCCGATCAAGCTGCTCGCCAACGCGCTGGGCTCACCGCCCGTCGACGTCGTCCAGCGCGCACATGAGCAGGGGGTGCTGGTCGCGGCCCTCGCGGGCAGCGCCCGGCACGCGCGCAAGCACGCGGAGGCGGGCATCGACATCGTCGTCGCGCAGGGCTACGAGGCGGGCGGCCACACCGGGGAGATCGCATCAATGGTGCTCACTCCCGAGGTCGTGGACGCCGTCGACCCGCTGCCCGTACTGGCGGCGGGCGGCATCGGCAGCGGTCAGCAGGTGGCCGCCGCGCTCAGCCTCGGCGCCCAAGGCGTGTGGCTCGGCTCCATATGGCTGACCGTCACCGAGGCCGACATGCACTCGCCCGCCGTGACGCGGAAGCTGCTCGCCGCCGGGTCCGGTGACACCGTCCGCTCGCGCGCCCTGACCGGCAAGCCGGCGCGTCAACTGCGTACCGAGTGGACCGACGCCTGGGACGACCCGAACGGCCCCGGCACGCTCCCCATGCCGCTCCAAGGGCTGCTGGTGGCCGAGGCGGTCTCCCGTATCCAGAAGTACGAGGTGGAGCCGCTGCTCGGGACACCCGTCGGGCAGATCGTCGGCCGGATGAACAGCGAACGCAGCGTCCAGGCCGTCTTCGACGAACTGACCCGGGGCTTCGAGAGCGCCGTCGACCGCATCAACCGGATCGCGGGAAGGAGCGCCCGGTCATGAGCACATCGCCGAACGGCTTCTGGGCCCAGGCCACCGCCGACCCCGAGCGGACGGTCCTCATCACCCCGGACGGGGACGAGTGGACCGCGGGACGCCTGCACGCCTCGGCCAACCGACTGGTCCACGGGCTGCGCGCCGCGGGGCTCGAGCGCGGCGACGCCTTCGCGGTCGTGCTGCCCAACGGCGTCGAGTTCTTCGTCGCGTACCTCGCCGCCGCGCAGGCCGGCTTCTACCTCGTGCCCGTCAACCACCACCTTGTCGGCCCCGAGATCGCCTGGATCGTCGCGGACTCGGGTGCCAAGGTGCTCATCGCCCACGAACGGTTCGCCGACGCGGCGCGCCCTGCCGCCGACGAGGCGAAGCTCCCCGCGGCACAGCGGTACGCGGTCGGCGAGATGGCGGGCTTTCGACCGTACGCCGAACTCCTCGACGGGCAGCCCGAGTCGGCGCCCGCCGACCGCACCCTCGGCTGGGTCATGAACTACACCTCGGGCACCACAGGACGCCCGCGCGGCATCCGGCGTCCGCTGCCCGGCAAGCTCCCCGAGGAGGCGTACCTCGGCGGCTTCCTCGGCATCTTCGGCATCAAGCCGTTCGACGACCATGTGCACCTCGTCTGCTCACCGCTCTACCACACCGCCGTCCTCCAATTCGCGGGCGCTTCCCTGCACATCGGCCACCGCCTGGTGCTGATGGACAAGTGGACGCCCGAGGAGATGCTCCGCGTCATCGACGCCCACGCGTGCACGCACACCCACATGGTGCCGACCCAGTTCCACCGCCTGCTCGCGCTGCCGGACGAGGTGAAGGCGCGCTACGACGTGTCGTCGATGCGGCACGCCATCCATGGCGCCGCCCCCTGCCCGGACCATGTGAAACGGGCCATGATCGAGTGGTGGGGCGACAGCGTCGAGGAGTACTACGCGGCCAGCGAGGGTGGCGGAGCCTTCGCGACCACCGAGGACTGGCTGAAGAAACCCGGCACGGTCGGCAAGGCATGGCCCATCAGCGAACTCGCCGTCTTCGACGACGACGGCAACCGGCTGCCGCCCGGTGAACTCGGCACCGTCTACATGAAGATGAGCACCGGCGGATTCGCGTACCACAAGGACGAGACCAAGACGAGGAAGAACCGCATCGGCGACTACTTCACCGTCGGCGACCTGGGCTGTCTGGACGAGGACGGCTATCTCTTCCTCCGCGACCGCAAGATCGACATGATCATCTCGGGCGGGGTCAACATCTACCCGGCCGAGATCGAGGCCGCGCTGCTCACTCACCCCGCCGTCGCCGACGCGGCTGCCTTCGGCATCCCGCACGACGACTGGGGCGAGGAGGTCAAGGCCGTCGTCGAGCCCGCGCCCGGACACGAACCGGGAGCGACCCTCGCCGCGGACATCCTGGACCACTGCGCGCGGCAGCTCGCCGGGTACAAGCGCCCCAAGAGCGTCGACTTCATCGAGACGATGCCGCGCGACCCGAACGGAAAGCTGTACAAGCGGCGGCTGCGGGATCCGTACTGGGAGGGCCGCACCCGAGTGGTATGACGCGGGTCAGGGCGGCGACCTGTCATACGCCCCGAGAGTTGTTCGCCGGACAGCCCCAAGGCCCCCCATGGGTGCCGGAAACCGTGAACACTTTCCGCGAGAGTGTTCACGGTTTCCGAGGAGGGTCCCCCGGCGGCGGAGTCGTCAACAGCGCCCCCGAGGGGGGCGGGACCACATTCCTGCCGTCAGCGGTGTGCGCTCACGCGGATCACCCTCAGCCCCGGAGACGACAGGATGTCCTTCTCGCAGAAGCGGGACGTGACCCACTTCTCGCCCGAGAACAGCCGCGTCTGGTCGCTGTGGTGCGGCGCGTTCGGGTTCGACGACTGGGAGTACGTCAGCAGGGTGCGGGCGACCGGGCAGCGGCCGCCGTCCCAGCCGACGGCCTGGATGTACGACGACCCGGTGGTGACCTCGGTGTATCCGCCGGCCGCCGGGTTCCACACCGGCTCGACCTTGTTCCACACGCCGAGCGACTCCGTTCCGCCGGGCACGGGGATGCGCTGACCGCCCCGTACGACGAACTGGTTCGCGCCGAGCCGCCCGTCGAGCGCGATGCCCGACGTGCGCAACTCGATCACGGCGTCGGCGAGCGCCCTCGAGAAGCCCGGCGCTTCGGTGTTGAGCGTGTTCGGGGTGTGGACCGGGTCCGCCGCCGAGAACGGGACCTTCCAGAGCTGCGCGGCCGGGACCGCGGCCGTCACCTTCCGCCAGAACCGGTCGAACAGCAGAGCGCCCCGGCTGCCGGTGTTCATGGAGTGGTCCCATGCCCCCAGCACGCCGCACGCCTCGGACACATCGACGACCGTGCCATCACTGCTCGTTGCCGTGCCACCGGGCAGCGCGGCACACCCACGCGCCGCGTCGTCCGCGACGAGATCACCCGCGGGCACGCGGTTCGCGAACTGCTGCGCCTGAAGATCCCGTACGGTCAGACGGCCCTTGTCCGCCATCGCCGCCACGTCCTCGACCGCGCCGCGCGTGCGCAGGGAGCGCGGCGTTGCGATCGTGCCGAAGACCCGCTCGTACCCGGTCAACGGCCGGTCCGCGTTGGCCAGCCAGGCGCTGTCGTTGGAGTTCTCGGCGCGGGGGTCATCCCTGGGGAGAATCTGGGGAGTTCGAGGAGTGCTGGGGAGCGCGTGGGGAGAATCGACTGCGTAACACCACACGATCCTGAACGGCGCTGAAAGAGTCATCTGCGCAGTTCAGAGACGGACACGACCACATCACCGCAGGTCAGCAGGACCTAATGGGCAACTTCATGACATATATGCCGAGGTCATCGGCCTCGACAACACCTGGAAGCGAGCCCCCTCACGCAAGGGCGTGACATAGCGAGTCGCCGTGACTTCTGTCAATATCTTCCAAGGCTACACGGCCGGCAACCCTGCACATCCAAGGCGCTCCCAGGGAGTAACTCACCTTTCCGAGTCCCGACCAGTCAACACCGGGGAGTGAGTGACTCCAGGTACCGAGATCGCCCGGGCGAGGATACCGGGATGGCGGATCACCTGCTCGCGGGGATACGAATGGCAAGTCAGAGCTACTTCTGTAGCTCCATTCCAAGGTCTCCTCGCGCCTACCCTTTCAATTCCAAGGCCTATATCGGATCGAGTGCGGTCGCAGCACGGTCCGCAATCAGCCCTGGGGGAATCCGGGGAGTTTCGGCCAAAGGGTCATGGTCCGGCTGTCGCCGCTCCCCGTGATGCCGCTGACGATGACGACGACGAGCGGGACGGGTGGGGGCAGTGGGAGCCGACGGCCGGCCATGTGTGCCGCGCCAAGGCCGAGGCTGTTGGCGCCCCGGCGGTCACGCGCCCAGATCTGCCCAGAACTTCTCCAGGGCGCCGGCCGCGCCAGCAGGGTCCTGGAGCATCCACCAGTGGCCCAGGCCTTCGAGGGGCTCGAAGCGCGCGCGAAGAGTGGCGGCCACCACCTGTGAGGCAGGACCGTCGAACGGGTCGAGCGTCGGGTGGAGAACCAGGCCCGGAGCGCTGGTCGGTGACATCAGCTCCGTCCCCCAGTGTGCGTACGGATTGGGGGTCGCGGATCGGTACAGTGCGAGGATGGACGAGGCCATAGTCGCGTCAAAGCTCTCGCCCATTGCCTGGGTGTCGTCCTCGGGAGCGCCTGCGGCTCGCAGTTGTCCGGAGGCGCTGAGAGGACTCGCGGGGTCGGTGTCCTCCAGAGTGGTGGTCGCCCACGCCTCCCCCGATACCGGTGTCTGCCAGAGCTGTGCGATGTCATGCCATACGTAGGCAGGGTGAAGGATGCTGGCAACATCTACGGACCAACTGCGCAGAGTGACACGGGACCTGGCGGCGATCCGTGCCACCAGGAGGCCTCCCCAGTCGTGTCCCACGAGGTCGATCGGGCCATTGAGCTCGTGCAGTTCCCTCTCTATCCACTCCACGTACTCGTCCATGGACGAGCCGAATCCGTCGGGGAGGGGCGCACCGAATCCGGGAAGCCGCAGGGCGACCGAAGCGGTGCCCAGGCGGGCCCGCAGCCGGTTCCACAGATCACCGGTCTCGGGTACGCCGTGAACGAAGACTGCCGTCATGAAAATTCCTTCTTGTTCGGGAGGCGGCGGATGGCCGTGCGGGAGTGGCCCATCCGTGACTACGGCGGTATCGAGGAACAGGTTCACTAGACCTCACACGGTGGACGACACCCCGACGCGGGCCGGTTCACGGGTTCGCTCCGGCGCCCTGCCGCCATCACGCATACCGGCACGAATACCCCATGCGGCGGCAGCGCTGAACCGGATCGGCTCGGCGTGCGGAGGTACTGGCCCGGGCCCTGGGCCGTGTACCTGGTGTGGGCTTGGCTGAGGAACGGGGTACTGAACCGACGGCTGCTCCGTGCCGTAGGAACGCTGAGGCCTGCAACCGTGCAGGCCGTCGGCAATGAGAGGGAGCGCCCATGGCACAGCCCCGGTCGTCGGCGTTGACCGGCGAGTGCGGCCAGTAGTGAGTGGCGCGTCGCCTCGGCCTGCGCCGCGTCGATATCCACGCAACTGCCGATTCCCGGATGCGCCAGCTGCACCGGGTGGTTGATGCAGTCCTCGGTGATCAAGGCCGTGGTGCCGCCGCTGCGAGTTCTGCCCGGAGAACCGTCGATCCGGTGCCGGCGCGCAGGCGACCCGCGTGGCGCGGCCGGACACGGCGCGGACTCCTCGGGGTGACGGCGCCGATGAACGGACCTCGGCCGTCCATGTTCCACAGGCGGTACTCGGGACACCGAGTACCGGGTGGGCGCCGCTGCGGAGCCGTAGCGCCTCCGGTCGGCAGGAGGTCGTGGCGATCTGGACCGTGTCGCGGAGGGATACGGGGTGCTGGGCGCGCCCGGCCTGCCTGACGTGCCGTCAACACTCTCGCGAGCGGCGCTTCCGTACTGGCCGCTGGTGCGCTCCTCCTGGCCCACAGTCAATTCGTCATTACGCCTTCTCCCGTGTCTCAGCACGGAGTTGGCTGTGTTTGACTCATCTATTCGCTTGATGAATAGTGAGGGACGTGTCCAACTCACACATCCTTCTCGGACTGCTCGCGCCGCACCCCCTGCACGGGTACGAGCTGAAGCGAGCGCACGACACTCGCCTGCCCAGCGCACGGCCGCTGGCCTTCGGGCAGGTGTACGCGACGCTCAATCGACTCGTCCGCGACGGTCTGGCACGTGCGGCGGGCCACGACCGGGCCGGCGGTCCGGACCGCACGGCGTACGAAGTCACCGACGACGGTCGCCGGTTGCTGCTCGACTGGCTGGGTACGCCCGAACCTCCCGCTCCACACCTGTCGAGCGTCCTCCTCGCCAAGACGGTGGTCGCCCTGCTCGTCGCCGACGAGGCCGGTGCCCGCAGACACCTGTCGGGGCAAAGAGCCGCCCACCTGGCGCGCATGCGTGAACTGACAGCGCTGAAAACCACCCCGGGCTCGGCCGTTGCCGATGTACTCGCCGCCGACCTGGCGATCGCCCACCTCGACGCCGACTTGCGGTGGATGCAGACCGCAACGGACCGCGTCGCCGACCTGCGCCTGGAGGTGCACCGATGATGATCGAAACACGTGCCGTGACGAAGTCGTACGGTTCGAGCCCGGCTCTGCGCGGCGTGTCACTCGCACTGCGGCAAGGCGAGATCGTTGCCGTCACCGGCCCCAGCGGGTGCGGCAAGTCGACACTGCTGCACCTCATGGCCGGGATCCTGCGCCCGGACGGCGGGGAGGTCCTCTATCGCGGCGCCCGCATCGACAACATGGGCGAAGCCAGGCGCTCGCTGCTGCGGCGCACCGACTTCGGGGTGCTGTTCCAGTTCGGCCAGCTCGTGGTGGAACTTCCCGCGGTGGAGAACGTCGCACTGCCCCTGATGCTGGGCGGAACCGGTCGGCGGCAGGCGACGGTTCAGGCAGCAAACTGGCTCGACCGTCTCGGTGTCGCCGAGCTGGCCCAGCAGTTACCCGGGGAGATGTCCGGCGGCCAGCAGCAGCGGGTGGCGCTCGCCCGCGCCCTGGTGACGGGGCCGAAGGTGCTCTTCGCCGACGAACCCACCGGTGCGCTGGACACCCTCGCCGGGGAGATGGTCATGGGCCACATGGTCCGCGCGGCCCGCACCCAGGGCACCAGCGTCATGCTGGTCACCCACGATGCCACGGTCGCCGCCTACGCGGATCGCGAGATCCGCCTGCGCGACGGCATGCTGGAAAGCGACGACGACGCCTTGCTCGGCGCGCCCTGGGGACACTCCGGAGCCGGGGCGGAGAACGGCCGGTGAACCTGCTGACCACACTGCGCCTGTCGGTGGCGGGCAGCCGCTCGGATCACGTGCGCATCGCCTTGACCGCCCTCAGTTCGGCCCTCGGTACGGTGACGCTGCTCTGCGCCGCCGCGGTGATCGCCGTGCCTCCCGCCCTGGCGGTGCGCTACACCAACGAACTGCTCAACGAGAGCGGGCTGCGTCCGGGGGTCGCCCTCGCGATGGTGCTGCTGACCGTACCGGCCCTCGCCCTGGTCGCGCAGTGCAGCCGGCTCGGCGCGCCCGCGCGCGAGCACCGGCTGGCCGCGATCCGGATGGCCGGTGCGACACCACGTCAGATCATCAGCATCGTGGCCGTGGAGACGGGACTCGCGTCCCTCCCCGGAGCGGCGGCGGGATTCGCGGTGTTCCTCCTCGGCCGCGCCCTGCTCGACGCCCCCGACGCGCAGGGCCGCCGCCCCCTGCCCACGGATGTGCTGCCCCATGCCGCCGCCATGGCCGGCATCGCCCTGGGGGTCCCGCTGGCCGTCGCCGCACTGACCGTACTCACCCTGCGCAGGGCTGCCCGCACCCCCTTGGGCGTCGTCCGCAGGACCCGGCGCCGCAAGCCCCGTGTCACGCCCGGAGTGCTCATCGCGACCGGGCTCGGCGTCTGCGCACTGGTCGAGCCCGTGCACTCGTACTTCACCCGCAACCCGCGGGCCGACGACGCACCGTTGCTCATCACCGGGGGGCTGGTCGTCATCGGCGTCCTCGCCGTCGGCATCGGCGTCGTCACGGGCACGGGCTGGATCACGTACACCATCGGCCGCATCCTTCAACGGTACGCCCGCAAGCCCGCCGGACTTCTCGCAGGCCGCCGCATGACGGCCGATCCCTGGTCGGGCAGCCGTACCTTCTCCGCCATGCTCGTCGCGCTGGTCATCGGCTCGGCCGCGGCCGGCCTCGCCGCCCTGACGGTGGCCTCCGTCTCCGCGCAGCAGGAGAACACCCGCCGCTTCGCCGCACTGGTCGGCGAGCCGTACGAACCGGCGGGCACCGGCCTGTACGAACGGGCCTACGAACTCGTCGGATACGCCGCCCTGGTGGCCCTGGTGATCGCTGCCGCCGGACTGCTCGTGGCGCTCGCCGACACGGTCCTCGCCCAACGGCGCGCACTCGCCTCCCTGATCGCCACCGGAACGCCCCGACGCATTCTGGCCCGCGCGATCGGCTGGCAGACACTCGCTCCCGTCGCCCCGGCCGTGGGCCTCGCAGTACTGGCAGGCGTTCTGCTGCCCCGCTTCGCCGTCCCCGACGCGAGCGACACCGTGGACATGCAGACCTGGCGCTGCTCACCACTGCCGGGAGACGGCATCGGCGCCTGCGAGGACCAGGCCTACTCCCAGGCACACAGCGTCCTGGTCAGTGCGGAGAAAGTCCCCGTCATCGTGAACACGCCGTGGGATCAAGTGCTGATGCTCGCCGGAACAGCGATTACGGCAACCACGGTCGTCACCCTCGTCTCCCTGCTCTTCCTGCGCATGAGCACACGCGCCGGCGAACTGCGCACGGCCTGAGCTCCGGGAAACACGCCGGTCCGCCTTTCGTTCCGGAGGTTTGAACCAAGACCCGGCTTTCCGCGTAGCAAGCGATGCCACCGGTGCTACGCGCACCCCGGTCCCCGTCCCTCCGGCAAAGGAACGCAGACGTGCCCCACCAGCCCACCTCCGGATCTCCTCGCAAGGGGCTTCGGCTGCCTGACCGCGGCCGGCGTCGCCGGAGCCTCCCACGGCCTCCTCCGGACCCACGCCGACGACGTCAACAGCGTCCTCCGCGCCTTCCTCGGGAAGCAGCGCCACAAGAGCGGGGAGTGACCCGGCGCCCGTACTGTTGGCCGAGTCGTCCCAGAGCCAGGACCGGCGCGATGAGGGGCACTTCGTGCCCTGGTCAGGATGCACACTTTGGGAGAGGGCCATTGAATCGATGAGCGGGAACGAAGGCGTCATCGACGACAGCCTGACCGTCGGCCGGGATCGCGCCTTCGTCGGGCGGCAGGCAGAACTCGCGCTGTTCAAGGCCGCGTTGGCGCGCGACGCCCGCGCGTGCCCGATCCACTACCTGCACGGGCCGGGCGGTATCGGCAAGTCGATGCTGCTGCGCCGTTTCGCCAGGGAGGCCCACCGGGCGGGCCGGACGGTCGTCGAGGTGGACGGCCGGACCGTCGATCCGACGCCGGAGGGCTTCGCCGCGGCGGCCGGGCCGCAGGTGAGAACGCCGGGAGTGGTGCTGCTCGTGGACACCTTCGAGAAGTGCCAGGGGCTCGAGGGCTGGCTGTGGGAACGCTTCCTGCCGCAACTGCCCGGCGGCGCGATCGTGGTGGTGGCTGGGCGGAATGCCCTCGACCCCCGCTGGACGGCCGATCCGGGGTGGAGCGGACTGCTGCAGGTCTCTTCCCTGCGTAACCTCGCACCCTCGGACGCCGCCGCGTTCCTCACCACGCGCGGCGTGCCGCCCCGCGTCCACACGACGCTGCTGTCGTTCACCGGCGGCAACCCGCTCGCGCTCGCGCTGGCGGCCGCCCTCGTGGTCAAGGACGAGGCGTCCACGTCCGGTTGGCGCCCCGATCAGGACGCTGTCGCCCTGCTCCTGCCCCTCCTCATCGGGGACACGCCGAGCCCTCTGCACCGCCAGGCGCTCGAGATCTGTGCCCACGCCTACGTCACGTCCGAGTCCCTGCTCCGCGCGCTCATGGGCGACGACGCACCGGAGCTGTTCTCCTGGCTGCGCGTCCAGCCGTACGTCGAGACCTCGGCCGCCGGGCTCTTCCCGCACGACGCCGTCCGGGAGTCACTGGAGGCGGACCTGCGGTGGCGCGACCCGGACGGGTTCGCCGCGATGCACGGACAGATGCGCCGGTACTTCCTCTCCCAGGTCCGCTCCGTACCCGAGTCCCGGGTGCTCCAGACTACCGGTGCACTGACCTACCTCTACCGCAGTGACGGTCATATGTCGGAGTTCAACGACTGGCGCGAGGCGGGCCTGTTCCAGGACCAGCCGTACCGTCCAGACCATCGCGACCGCGTCCTGGAGCTGGCGAGCAGGGCCGAGGGCGAGGAATCCGCGGCAGTGGCCGCCGTCTGGCTGGACCGTCGGCCCGAGGCGTTCCGCGTGTACCGGTCGACCCAGACCGGTGAGGTCCTCGCGTTCTCCGCTTGGTTGCGCATCGAGGAGCCGGAAGGCCTGGACGTCGATCCGGTGGTCGCCGCGGCCTGGCGGCACGCGCGGACGAACGGGCCGCTCAGACCGGGCGAGCACCTGGCACTGGCCCGTTTCTCGGTGTATCCCGATGAGTACCAGCTCCCTTCCGCGCCGATGACTTTCATGCAGTGGCGCGCCACATCGGAGTACATCCGCGCAGACCGGCTCACCTGGTCGTACGCCGTGATGCGGGACACCGGGTCCTGGAACGACTACCTACGGGACCTCAACCTGCTGCCCGCCGACGAACGGCCCGCGGTCGGCGACCACCGCTACGCACTGTTCGGCCACGACTGGCGCGCGCAACCGGCCGACGCCTGGCTGCAGGAGAAGAGCGCCGCGATGCTGTCGGGCGCGCCCATGCCCCCTTCGCCGTCGCCCGCGCGCGGCGGGCTGGTCGTGTTGTCACGGCCTGAGTTCGACGCGGCGGTCCGGGAAGCACTGCGCACGTTGCGCAAACCGACGGTGCTCGCCGGCAATCCGCTCAACCGCAGTCGACTGGTCGTCGATGGCCGACGCAGCCTGTCCGAGGTTCTTGCCGCCTCCGCCGAGGCCCTGTTGGACGAGCGCAGTGGCGAGAAGCGTCATCGTGCGGTGACCGCCACGTATTTCAGAGGAGCCCCCACGCAGGAGGCGGCCGCGGAGCGCCTCGGACTGCCGTTCAGCACCTATCGGCGACACCTCGCATCGGGCATCGACAGGATGAGCGACCTGCTGTGGCATCACGAGCTCCAGGGCACCGGCCTGGCGAGCACCGGCGAGGCGGGCCAGTCCGCCTGACCCGGCCACGGTGGAGGCCACTGCGGTACCCGCTGTGCTGCGCTGCGGTGACGGGAGGCCGGTGATCCCGCTCGCCGGTCCTGTCGTCCGTGCCGAGAGGCAAGGTGAGCAGAAAACCGGTCTGTGAAGTGAGCAGCGGATGCCGACATGCTCATGCCCTTGAGTACGGAGAAGGGCTGTGGGATGCATGTTGTGGTGTGCGGTGTGGGTCCTGTGGGCGCAGTGGTCGCCCTGCTGCTCGCGGCAGAAGGACATCGGGTGACGGTTCTCGACCCACGTCCAGCCCTCCCTCCGACGCTGGGGCCGGATTCCCGGGGGCATGGCGACGGGGTGTCCGATCGGCTGTGGGCGGCAGGGGAGCGCCCTCTGGTCCTGCTCGCCGAGGCCATGCGCATGATGTCCGGCGAGCTACCCGCTGTGGCGCGAACTCTGGCCTCGCTGAACGCCGTTGGCCATGGGCGGGATCCTGTCGTGCACCGCACGCTCATCGCCCGCATTCTGAAGGACGAGATGTCCAGGACCGACGGCATCAGGGTCGACCACGGAGTCGGTGTCGCCTCTCTCCTGACAGGCAAGGAGCGTCTGCCCGGCAGGCCGCACGTCCAGGGCGTCCTGACGAACGGAGGTGAGGCCGTGCTCGCCGATCTGATCGTCGACGCGGCGGGCCGAGGCTCGAACATGGTCAGACAGCTGAGCGAGATCGGCGCCCCCCGGCCGCTGGAAGAGCGCCAGGACAGCGGTATGCGCCTGTACACACGGCGCTTCGACTCACTCGAGGCGTGCCCCGGCCGCGCAAGATGGTCCCTGCACCACTTCGACGGCGTCACCGTGGCGTTGGTATCGGCGGGCCGGGGGGCCTGCTCGATGACCCTGGGCATCAGCGACGAAGACCTCCAGCTCTACCCGCTCGCCGGACCGTCCGCGTGGAGCCGGGCGGCAAGACTCTACGAGCCGCTGCTGCCTCCCCTCACGGGGAACCCATCGCCCGGTGTATGGGTCACACCGCGCGTGGAGAGCAGCTACCGGCGGTTCGTCCTTGGCGGGCGACCGGTGGCAACCGGAACGGTGAGCGTCGGCAACGCGTGGGCGGCGACCAATCCCCTGCTCGGTCTGGGGCCGTCCATGGGACTGCTGCACACCGTCCTGCTGAGGGACGCCTTGCGCCAAGGCGGTGTCGAGGACACCGTGGTGCGCTTCGACCGCCTCACGGAGGACCTGCTGTCACCCCTCCACCATCGGATCACCGACTGGGAGGAACGACTCCGGGCGCGAAACGAAGGTGCTTCGGGGAACCTCTCTCCTCCCACTGCGGACCTGGACGAGGTTCTCGGCCGGCAGGACGTCACGCCGGTCACCCCGGTCCTGCTGGCCCGCGACCTGCAGGTCCGGTTCTCAGCGATTTCGGCCGACGCCGCGTCCTCCACCCGGACGGGCCCGACCCGCGCACAACTCGTCGAGGCCCTCGCCCGCCGCAGCACCACATAGGTGCGGACGACGACACCGGCGAGCCGCAGCACTCGGGCGCCGGTCCGAGTCCCGGCGTACCCCGGTCCACGCAGGAACGAGATATGCCACGCAGCCGTTCCGTTGATCAAGTGAAGGATGTCAGTACATGAGGCGGACTTCGGAAACCGGCACACCGATACCCGGCGCCATTGCCGTCTTCCCGCGGTCCGACCGCTGCGAGGACTTCGTACGCGCCGTCTACCACCACCACGCCACCCCCCTTCTGCGTTACGCGGCCCGCCTCCTCAACGGCGACTGGCACAAGGCCGAAGACCTTCTCCAGGAAGTTACCGTCCGCGCCTGGAAGAACTTCACCAGCACCACCGCCACGACCGACCCCGTCTCCATCCGTCCGTGGCTGTTCACCGTCGTACGCAACCTCGCCGTCGACCACCACCGCGCCCGTGCCGTCAGACCCCCCGAAACCCAACCCGCCGATGACCTCAGCCTCCCCCTCGACGACGCCATCGATGCGATCCTCACCACCCAGGTCGTTCTCGACGCGCTCGACCGGCTCGCACCTCCCCATCGCAACGTCATCGCTCTCGTCTACTACCGCGGCTACAGCGTCGCCCAAGCCGCCCGAGTCCTCGGCGTGCCCCCGGGAACCGTCAAATCGCGCAGCCACTACGCCGTGCGCGCACTGCGCGACACCCTCCGCGCAAACGGCATCACCCACTCCTGACGCCGTTCTGTCCGGCGGTGTCGCCGGTCCTGCCGGGGGAGTCACGTGGGGTTTCCTCCGTTGACCGTGGTTCCGTTGAGTTCGCTACGCCACAGCAGATCGATGAGACGCTCGATTCCGCTTGTGAGGTGCCTGCGGTAGGTACTGAACGGCAGTCCGAGTCGCTCGGCGGCAGCCTCTTGGGTCGGGGTGCCCGCGACGTACGTCGTGGTCAGGGCGCGGTGGTGCTTGTCGCCCGAGCGCCCTTCCCGCAGGGCGTCGATGCCGTTGGTGAGCAGCGTGGGCAGAGTCGTGGCGCTCTGGGTCACCACTCGACTGCGATTGAGAGGGTTGCGGGCGAGCACGTCCGGGCGCCGGATCGCACGGAGGGCGTCGCGCACCGCGGTGTCGAACTCCGGCCTGGACAGCACCACAAGTTCTGCGTGCTCCCCGGATGGGGACGATGCGCCGCGTCTCAGCTTGTGGGCCAGGATCGTGTTCGACCTCTCCTCCAGCCATGGCCCTACAGGCTGAGCCCGCCAGTCGTGGCCGAACAAGACGTACGGGTGCGGTCCGACGCGGGGCCGACGGCCGACGGACGGCATCGCGAAGTGGTGCATGTATGCGTCCCAGTGCCCGTCGTCGCGCTTGACGACGAACGTCCAGGCCTGCCGGTCGGCCCGGAAGATCTCCCCCAGCCCGCGCCAGTGCATCAGATCCATCGGCGGCGAGGTGCGCTGGTACACCGGTGGGTGGACGTGGAAGCGGGCCAGAGCCATGTGCTCGCCGAGCCTGAGGGGTGCGGCGGATCGGGCATGTGCCCAGGCCGCGTCGACGATGGGGTCGATGTCGGTGCCCAGCGGCTCTCGCAGGCGCAGCCACGCGAAGAACGCGACGATCTCACCCGTCTGCGTCGAGCGGTAGACGCGGAATGCCTCGGGCTGCTGGTCGAGCCAGAACCGGCAGATGTCCGCAGACGCCTCGCCTTCGGCGGTTTCGGCCAGCTCCAGCACACGCTCGCGGTCCTCCTCCGCGTACGGCTCGTCCTTGACATGGTCCCCGTCGCGCCACTTGTGGAAGTTGGCCGAGGCTTCCTTGCGGTAGAGGTAGATGAGGGGGCTGGTGGCCTGGAGCAACTGCGCTTCGGGAACCGCGCGGACCCGCTCGATGAGGTATTGGTGCACGGCTCTGTGCATGTTGGCGAAGCCGTCTGGGTCCCGCCAGCGCAGATCCGCCTCGAGCGCCTCACGGACCACGTCGTGCGGGAAGAGGCCCGCGTCCGTCGCTTCGATGAAGGGCTGCTGGCGCAGCCAGGCGAACAACTCGGGCGCCTGTTCGCCTACGAGGGCCCGCAGCAGTGATTCCGAGGTGACGTAGGAATGCGCACAGATCTCCAGGGCCCTGCGGTGCGCCGGGGTGGGAATGTCACCGAGCAGCTTGGACAGCAAGGTGGCGATGACGTCCTGACTGGGCTTCCAGCCGGACTTGACGTCTCCCTCTTCCCTGATGGCCACGGCCGCCGCCAGCGAGAGGGCCAGGGGGTTGCCGCCGGTGAAGGACAGCACTGCCTGATGAGCCCCCGTCGGCAGGCCGCGCGCGTGCAGCAACCGGGCAGCGTCGTCGGGGGGCAGGTTCCGCAGGGACGTCACGCGCAGCAGCTGCGACCACCCGGGATCCGAGGTCCAGCGGGCGTCCGGCCCGCGGCGCCCGGCGATCACCACGACGCTGCCCAAGGGGAGGCCAAAGAGGAATTCGTTGCGCAACCAGCCCTCCAGACCCTGGCAGCGTTCGAACGTGTCCACCAGTAGCACCACTCCGGGCTCCGCAGGGATCTCCCCGACAGCCGCAGCGAATCCCTGAGGCGTGGGAGCGACCGTCCGGCCGTCCACCTCGATCACGTGGCGCCCTGCCCGGAGTCCCTCACGAGCCAGCTGGCGTACGAGGGTCGACTTGCCGATTCCGCCCGGCCCGTGCAGGAAGTGAACGGGGCAGGCTCCGGTGTCGCCCGCCAACGCGGACCGGAACAACGCCAGCTCTGCGTTCCGGCCGACGAACGCGCGATCGCGCGCCGCCTTCAGCACATCCCCTAGCGCAGCACGCTGATGCACAGATTCCCCCTCGATGGACCCGCAGCTCAACCGTATGACAGGGTCCGACAGGCCGCCCGGGGTTCACAGGTTACCGGTCAGTAGACCGCCTGTTCCCGGCCCCGGACGCTGCTGTGAAGCGGCGTCACTCCCGCGACCGAGGTGCGGTCGGCGGGTAGCTGCGGGCAGCCCGGCCCGGCCCGGTTCGGCGATCGGCTCGGCCTCGCGGCGATTGCTGAACCGGGGCAACAGCGCGGACGTGGATATCAAGAGACATGCCGGGCCGGCTCTGCGCGGACGTCTGCGGCGTCCTGCACCCGGACGCCGGGCGCCACCAGGGGAGTTGCACAGTGAACCCGTTCTTTACCCCTCGCTCCTGCACCGGGACAGGCAAGAGGCGTTCCAGCCGCGGCCCGGGCAGAGCAGGAGGCATTGTCGCCCTCACCGTCCTTCTCCCGGCCTGCGGAATGCGCACGGCAGACCCGGCAGGGGAGTCCCAGGACGGCTGAGGAAGCCGGCACTGCCGGCTTGAACATAAGGAACGATCTTGAGGGTCACCAGTCCCTCTCGCCGGTGGTGGAGGTAGTGGAGTACGCCGAAGACGTGCCTGATGCGGTGCGGTGAGGGTTCTCGGCTGCGCCGGACGTGGGGTGAACGGCGTCGACAGCCTGTGGGATGAGTGAGTGGATGGGGCCAGGCTGGACGATCTGGCGCGGCGAGTGGAGTTCATCCGCCGGCAGGTGCTGCGGGTCGGCACCCCGGTGCGGCTGATGGGCAGAATCGGGAGCTGGGGCCGATCCCGTAGCGCGCACGGTTTCTTTCGGCGGATGACCGGCAGCGCCGACCGGGACGGTCGAACCCGGGTGTGGTGTACGCGATTGACCGCCTGGCGGAGATCCGCGTCCTTCTTGCCTGCGATCACGCCGCCGGTGGGGCCGGGCGGGTTCGGGCGGTTTGACGACAGGGGGTTCAGCGGGGCGGGCCGACGATGATGTTGCCACCCAGTGCGGCGGCTTCGGCAAGCTTGTCTTTGGTTATCTCGAAGCCATCCGGGCGGGCTTCGTCCTTGGGGACGTCGAATCGTCCGACCGTCAGCTGTCCTTCGGTGGCCTGGCTGTCGAGGAGGATCGTGAACAGTCCGCCGTCGATCCATTCGAGGGTCTGCTGCTGGTCCCGTTGGGCGAGGTAGGGGATGGTCATGGCGGTGTCCTGGGGGTCGGGCCGCAGGCCGCTACACCGATTGGGCGGCGGCCTGCGACGGTGATGCGTGCGGGCTTGGATCTGGGCGGGCATGGTAAGACCGGATGAGGTCGGACATGATGGGCAGGACGGCCTGGCCTGCCGGGCGGACCAGTCGGTGATGGAGGCTCCGGCGTCGGCGACGACCTGGACGCGGTATCCGCAGTGCAGGGCGGTAACCACCGGGTAGACGGTGCACACGTCGGTGGTGACGCCGGCGATGATCAGGCCGCGGCGGCCGGTGGTGGCTTCGACCGCGGCCGCAAGGGCGGGGTCGGCGAGCGCTTCGACCGCGCCCTGTCAGCGGAGGGGGCCGCGTACTCGGCCGGGGCGATGTCGGCGATTCCCGGCAGCAAGGGGCCTTGGGCCGGTCTTTCGCGAGGACGTCAGGAACAGCGGTACGCCAGTGCCTTGGCGGTGCCGGCCAGAGTGAACGAGGCCGTACTCATCGGTGTGCTCCTTCGCTGCTCCGCGCGACCGAAGGAAGCGGGTGGGCCGGTGTCGTCACAGGGAGGCGAGTGCGCGGACGCGGTCGGCGATGACGCGGCGGGCGGCGGCGGAGTCGAAAGCGATGCTTTCGAACTCGTGCGGCACGCCGGGGTGGAGGTGGAACTCGACGGGGACACCGGCCTGGCTCAGGCGCAGGGCGTAGGTGAGGTCTTCGTCCCGGAAGATGTCGAGCTGGCCGACCTCGATGTAGGCGGGCGGGAGGCCGGCGGGGTCGGCGATCCGGGCGGGGGCGGCATGCGCGGCGACATCCGCCCCGCCTGCCCGGTCGCCGAGGAGCGCTTCCCAGCCGGTGCGGTTGTCATCCCAGGACCACAGCACGAACGGCGCGAGCTGCGGGTCGGGGGTCAGGTTGCGATCGTCGAGCATCGGCATGACCAGGATCTGCGTGGCGATCGCCGGGCCCTGGCGGTCGCGGGCGAGGATGGAAACCGCGGCGGCGATGCCACCGCCGGCGCTGTCGCCGAACACCGCGATGCGGGCGGGGTCGACGCCCAGTTCGGTGGCGTGGTCGTGCAGCCAGACCAGGGCGGCGTAAGCGTCCTCGACGGGGGCGGGGTGCGGGTGTTCGGGGGCGAGCCGGTAATCGACGGCGAGGATCGGGGTGCCGCTGGCGGAGACGTAGCGGGAGATCGATCCGTCGAACAGGCCGATGTGGCCCAGGATCATGCCGCCGCCGTGGAGGTAGACCGCGGCCGGGCTTGGCTCGGCGACGGGGTCCTTGTCCGTGCGTGTGTACCAGCGCAGGTCGATCTGGGCGCCGTCGGAGGTGGTCAGGCGGTAGCCGGTGGAGGTGACGTCGTCGGGAGTGGGCTGGGCGGTGTCGGTGTGGCCGATGAGCCCTTCCAGCAGGGCGCGGCGCGCGGCGACGTCGCCGACCGGTGGGGGTGTGGTGGCGGCCATCGCGGCGGCCATCGGGGCGAGCGCTTCGGCGACCTGCGGGTCGAAGGTGAAGGACAAGGCGGAATCTCCTTGGAACGATTGGAAGTACGTGGTGTGGAAGGTGGGTCGGTGAGCCGTCCCGGCCCGTGACCGGGCGGCCGCGGTCAGACGGTGATGACGGTCTTGCCGGGCAGCCGGCCGTCGACGGCCGCGGCGTGGACCGCGGGCAGGTCGGCCAGTGGGCGTCGGTCGGCGATGTGGATGTGCAGGTCGCCTGAGTCGACGAGGGCGACCAGCTCGGCGAGCAGGTCCGCATCGCTGCGGGCGAACACCCGCGCCGTGCGTACCGCGCGCGAGAGGTCCGGGTCGGCGTCGGCGGTCGTGGACACCAGCACGCCACCATCGGACACCAGGCCCACCAACTCTGCGGTCTCGGCCGGTGAGGTCGTCACCAGATTGAGCACCGCATCGAACGTCCCCACCCCGGCCTCGGCGAGGGTGGTGGCGGTGTGGTCGACGATCCGGGCGGCGCCGTAGCCGCGCACCCGGTCGGCGTGGGACGGGCTCGCGGTCGCGGTCACCACGGCCCCGGCCCGCGCGGCGAGCTGGACCACGTACCCGCCGACGGCTCCGCTCGCCCCGTTCACCAGCAAGGACTGGCCTGCGGCGAGCCCGGCGTACTCGAACAGCGCCTCCCACGCGGTCAGTCCGACCGACGGCAGCGCCGCCGCGTCGGCCAGGTCGACCGCCTTCGGCGCCGAAGCCAGCACCGCCGCAGGGGCGACCACGTACTCGGCGGCCGCGCCGGGCGCGTTCATCGGCAGGAAGCCGACCACCGCGTCGCCCACGCCGAACCCCTCGACGCCGTCACCGAGCCCGGCGACCGTCCCGGCCACGTCGATCCCCGGCACGTGCGGAAGGTCCAGCGGGAAGACCTCCTGCAGGTATCCCGCCCGGATCGCCGCGTCGACCGGGTTGAACGTGGTGCCGACCACCTTCACCAGCACCTGCCCCGCGCCCGGCGCCGGACGGTCGGCCTCCTCGACCCGCAGTACCTTGCTGCTGCCGTAGCGCTCGTAGCGCACTGCCTTCATGACTGCCTCCTGAAATTGCTTCGATATCGAAGCGATTGTCTCCACTCTAAACATGCTTCGAGATCGAAGCAATGCCTCGGGGTCGTGTGACCTGCGCCATGCAGGCGAGGAATACGCTTCGATGTCGAAGCGCTTATGATGGACCGATGACTCCCGACAGCACCCCGGACGCCGGCACGCTCCGGCCCGAGCAACTCGGGACGTACTTCGCGCTCATGGAGGCCGTGAGCCTGCTCCAGCGTGCCGTCGCGCAGCAGCTGCAAACGGAAGGCGGCCTCAGCTACGTCCAGTTCCAGCTGCTCGCGCGCCTCGCCGACGCCGGCAAACCGCTGACCATGACCGATCTCGCGGACGGCGTCGTCTACAGCCGCTCCGGGCTCACCCACCAGGCCGGACTCCTGGAGAAAGCCGGTCTGATCACCCGCAAGCCCTCCCCCCAGGACCAGCGCGCCACGATGGTCACCCTCACCGAGGAGGGACTCGCCCAGGTCGGCCGTGTCCTGCCCGGCCACATCGACGTCACCCGGCGCCTGCTCTTCGCCTCCCTCACCGACGACGACGTCGATGCGCTCGGCGGCATCATGACCCGGGTCCGCGACCACATGCGGCAACAACCGGACAGCACCGCCCGCGGCCGACGCACCGCTCCGAGACACCCCCGGGGCGCGGTCCCGTCCGAGTAGCCCACCCCCGGCGGCACTTCGGTCGACGACAGAAGGTGCCCAGCATCCGCACCGTGCCCCACTGAACAGGCTCCTGCCCGGCCTGCCAGGTGGGTCTCAGCCGAGGAGGACCGACGAGACGGAGCCGCCTCGCTGATCGTCGCGCACCGTGGCGAGGATCTCCTCTCGGGTCGGCCCTGGCGCGCTGTAGCGGGGGGCCTTTGCCGAGAGTGTGACGACCCGCTCCACGAGGCCGCTCTTCACAAAGGCCTCGTCCGCGGATGTCAGCATGGAGCCGACGTCACCCATCGCGCGCAGGATCTCAGGGTCCTTCAGAAGGACGGAGTCCACGGCTGTGCGCAATGCCCAGCCCGGATCGTCCGTCTCGTAGCGCTCGCCCCGCATCTCGGCATCGATCTCCGCGATGCGGTGCCGGCTCCAATGGGCGTCTTCCTCCCACATGGCCCCGCACTCGTCGTCGATCTCTCGGCCGACGCGCAGGGCGAGCTCGACGGCATCGGACGTGCCGAGCAGCCGCAGCACGTCACGCAGCAGCACAGCGTGGCGCAGCCCCGTCGTCATGCCCATACCGAACTGCGGGTTGGTCGTCATCCGCGCGTCCCCGATCGCCACGATGCCCGTGGTGATCGGCTGCCCGTCGACGACCAGGCCACGCCGGGTGTTGTGGGTCCCGCCCATGACATGGACATCGGTCAACGGGATGCCGTGGTTCCAAGGGGCGGCCTGGGGGTAGAGCGCGAGCACACGGTTCCACACATCCACGCGACTCAGCGGACGGAGCTCTTGGTCACGGTCCGAGGTGACCAGCGTCGTCGACCAGGTGTCGCCGTCTCCCGGCGCGGTGACGACGGAAATACTGTCGTGATGGGAGAGGGGCCAGGGCCGGGGGGCCGGCACCCCCCGCTCATCTGCGCGGAAGTAGCGCGTGTAGTAGCGGAATCCCGCTTCCTCGCGGACGACTTCGGGCTCGATACCCACCTGCGCGAGCAGGCCGGGCACCTCCGTCCGCCGCCCGGAGGCATCGACGACGAGGTCCGCCTCGATGCGCACTCCGGATTCGGTCATGACGCCGACGATGTGCGGGCGGCCGGACGTCCGGGACTCTCCGACGAGCAGGGACACCACCCTGGTCCCGCCGAGGATGCGCACTCCAGGCGTATCGGTGGCGGTGGCGAGGAGCGCGGCCTCAAGGACCGGGCGCCGGGCAGTGACGGTCTCGAAGCGTTCGTCCCCCGCCTGCCGCGGGCCTGCGCCCGGCACGCTCCAGGCACCGGAGATCATGTTGTAAGTGTTGCCGCCCGCCTCGCGTATGCGGTCGACGGCGGCCGGCAGCTCCTTTTCCAGGAGGAGGAGGCCGGCCGGCATGAGGATGTGCGTGTGCCCGAACTGCTTGACGCCGGGCCGACGCCAGTCGCCGTCGACCGTTGCCTCGACCGTTCGCGCGGCAGTGGGGTCGCGGTCAAGCACGGTGACGACGTGTCCGTCTGCGGCGAGAAGCATCGAGGCGGTGAGGCCGACCGGGCCTGAGCCGATGATTACCACGTTGGCCATTGGAACTCCTTGCGTCGGGGAAGACGCCCACGATCCGCCGGAGGAGTGCTCACCTACCAGCCCGCTTTACTGCTCAGTTGGTTTGGCGGGCACTACGCACGTACTCACGTCGCTCTTCATGGCTTCTGGAGCGTGGTGGCGAGCTCTCGGAGGTACGCCGCGACGGGGCCGCTGGTGAGCAGACCGCTGCCGGCTCCGGCGAGCTCTGCCCCGGCCGGCGAGAGCGCGGTGTGAGCGCGCTCCATCGTGGCCCGGTCCGACACGGCTAGCGCAGCTCGCGCCACCAGGGACCACAGAGCCTCGAACAGCAGGCCCTGGGGAGGATCCGGGAGCCTCCGCAGAACCGCAGTGGCCTCGTCCCCGAGCCCTTGGGCGACCAGGATCAGGGGAGCCACCCATGGCTCGTGTGGTCCCCAGTCGGCCTGTGCGTCGATCTGGGCGTACTGCGCTTCCTGCGTGTACTGTCCGTGCCGCATCCGCAAGCACAGCAGGGCCAGTGGCAGAAGCCCGTGTTCCAGGCCGGGCATGCCGACGCCGTCGAGCCGGGCGGCGGCATCCCGATAGGCGGCTTCCGCTTCTGGTTTTGGGCCGGTCGCGGCGCGTCGCAGCGCCTGGTACCACTGGGTGAACACTCCCGCCAGTGGCAGCTCGTTCCGCTCGGCCAGGCGGTCCACAGCGGTCGCGTGCCGATCCGCTCCCGGGAAGTCGGCCAGGGCGCTGCGCGCCTGGAGGCGTATGAGGTGCCCGAGCACCTCGTACGTGACCAGCCCGTGCCTCGCGGACAACGTGATCAGTTCCGCGCCGATCCTGTCGCGGCGCGGAGACAGGCCCGCCCGGTAGAAGGTCTGCATGAATACGCCGTTGAGTGCGAACGCCAGGAGAGCGGGCTCGTTCAGGTGACGGGCGATCTGCTCGGCCTGCCGGGCCGCCTGCAGCCCACGCGCCGAAGCGCTCGCGCGTGACTCCAGGGCGATCGTGGCCAGCAGTCGGGCGCGTGCCACATCGTGTCCGCCCGGTCGAAGGGTCTTCAAGGTGCGCTCCGCCGCGGCCACGACTCCCGCCGCATGCCGGGGGTCGTCGACCCGTGTCCAGATGGCCGGAACGTCGTAGGCGCCGATCACGCGTGCGGTCAGGTCCGAGTCCCCCAGCTCTTCGGCCGCCGCGATGACGGCCGAGCGGTGCCGACGGGCGACTTCCAGGCCGCCGCCACCCGTCACGGCGAGATCGCGCAGCAGGCCGACGGTCGACTCCAGCCGTGCCCGGGCGCCGGATGCCAGCGTGCGATCGTAGGCGGCCGATGCCTCCGCCCATACGGTGTCCGCCGAGGAGGCCGGCCCGGGAGCCGGGTCGAGGTGGTGCTCCTGGGCGAGGATGTCCGCCTCCAGGCGGCGCAGTCCCGGGCCGGGATCCACCCCCAGTTGCTCGACCAACAAGCTTCGTGCCCGGCGCAGCACCGCGAGCGCGTCGCCCTGGCGGCCCGTGCGGTACAGCGCGAGTGCCAGGAGTCGCCACGCGTCTTCGCGCCAGGGGTGCTCGGCCACGTGCGCATCCAGATCCGGAATCGCGTCCGCGGCACGACCGAGGGCTAAGGGCTGTCCCGTAACTGCTGGTCACGGGTGAGATGATCTTGCCGTGACTGGTGTGATCACGGCGTCGGAGCCCTCCTGGATAGCCCCGTTCAGCGGGCTGAGCCCACGTCAGTTCGGCAAGCTGATCACCGCGCTCCGGCGTGGGTGCAGATCCGGTGCGCAAGGGCCGGCCGTGGAGTCTGCCGCTGGAGGACCGCGTGCTGCTGGTTGCCGCCTACTGGCGGACGAACCTCACCCTGCGCCAACTCGCGCCGCTGTTCGGGGTGTCCAAGTCCGCAGCGGACCGCATCATCGACCATCTCGGGCCGTCGCTCGTCCTCCAGCAACGCAAACGGTTCCGCAAGGACACCGTGCTGATCGTCGACGGCACCCTGGTCCCCACCCGCGACCACAGCATTGCCGAGCAGTCGAAGAACTACCGGTATTCGACCAACCACCAGGTCGTCATCGACGCAGACACCCGGCTGGTCGTCACAGTCGGCCGACCGTTGCCCGGCAACCGCAACGACTGCAAGGCGTGGGAGCTGTCCGGTGCGAAGGCCGCCGTCGGCAAGACCACGGTCATCGCGGACGGCGGCTACCGCGGCACCGGCCTGGTCATCCCGCACCGCCGCGAACCCGGCCAGAGTGAACTCGCGGCCTGGAAAGAGGAACACAACACCTCCCACCGCAAGGTCCGCGCCCGCGTCGAGCACGTCTTCGCCCGGATGAAGACCTGGAAAATCCTCCGCGACTGCCGTCTCAAAGGCGACGGCGTCCACCACGCCATGCTCGGCATCGCACGCCTGCACAACCTCACCCTTGCCGGGTGACGAAGAAACAGGCAGGTCAGCGAACACGCCGTAGATCATTTACGGGACAACGCTTAGGCGGACCTCCGCCTGGCGCTCCAGGGCATGCAGTCTCAGCTCGCCGAGGCGGGAACGCTCCGTGCGGGCCCATGCCTCTTCGGGGAAATCCGCGAGGACGGGGCCCCGCCAGTAGTCCAGAGCCTCCGCGAGCCGGTCGAGCGCCTGCTGCGGCGGCAGTGTGCGGGCGGCGGCGACCGCCTGCTCGAAACACCAGGCGTCGACGGAGCCGGGCTCGACGCGCAGCGCATAGCCAGGACCCTCGGTGACCAGGAGGCGAGCCGGAGTGCGGGGCTGGCGCTGTGGTTCCAGGGCTCGCCGCAGCGCGGAGACGAACGTACGGACAGCACCGACCGCGTCCGTGGGAGGTACCTCCCACAGATCCGCCACCAGGCGGGTGACGGGGACGACCCGGCCCCGGGCGACGATCAGCCGGGCCAGTACGGCGCGGTGCCGCGGGCCCTTCAAGGCGATCGGGCCCCGCTCGTCGTCCCAGGACGTCACCGGCCCGAGTATCCCGAATGTGACGTTCACACCTGATTGCCTTCCCGCTCGCCCTCTGACGCCAAGTTATAGGTCGCTCATTCGATGCTCATCCGCGGCCTCCAGGGTGGAGACACCAGCCCGTCCACGGAAAGAAGCCGACTCATGGCCCCTCCCACCAGCACGTTCGACTACCAGCGGATCGAGGTCGCCGACGGTGTGTGCCTGAACGCGGCCGTCGTCGGCTCGGGGACCCCGATCGTGCTGCTGCACGGTTTCCCGCAGACCCATCTGATGTGGCGGCACGTGGCGGCCGATCTCGCGCAGGACCACACCGTGATCTGCCCCGATCTGCGGGGCTACGGCCACAGTGACAAGCCCGTCGAGACCGACGGCACCGTCTACGCCAAGCGCACCATGGCAGCCGACGTCGTTGCCCTGGTCGGCGCCCTCGGTCATGACCGATTCGCGTTGGCCGGCCATGACCGAGGAGCCCTGGTGGCCTTCCGCGCCGGACTCGACCACCCGAACAAGATCACTCACCTCGCCGGCCTGGACGTGCTGCCTACCCTGGACATGTGGGAGGTGCTGCACGGCGTCAGCGCGGCGGTCGGCTTCCACCTCTACCTGATGGCTCAGCCGCCCGGGCTGCCCGAGCAGATGATCGCGGCGAGCCCGGACGCCTTCTTCGGCCACTTCCTCGACATCTGGACCAACGACCCGCAGGCGATTCCCGCTGACGTCCGCACCTCATACCTGGATGCCTGTCGGGGCGCGGTGCCCTCGATCGTCGCCGACTACCGCGCCTCCGCCGGTATCGACATCGAGCACGACAAGGCGGACCGTGCGGCCGGCAGCCGGCTGACGATGCCGGTCACTGTGCTCCAGCAGGACTGGGGCGCGTTCCTCGGCTTCGACGCGGCTGCCCTGTGGGGCTCCTGGGCGTGCGACCTGGAGCACAGGACGGTCACCTCTGGTCACTTCATGGCCGAGGAGAAGCCTTCTGAGATCGCCGAGGCGCTCCGGACTCTCCTCAGCCGCTGAACGACCGGGTTCGCCGAGCACCCCCATCGGCCTTCGGCCCAGGTCCTCTTTCGGCCGACGGGCGGTCGAGTCGTCGTGGGGCACCGTGCGGCCAATCAGTGAAAGCCACAAGCGGCAGAGCCTTTTGAACCACACCCGGCACCCCTGGGCGGGTCAACCGTACGAAGGGCTCACCGCATCCCGCAGAACAACGTAGGGAGCCTTTTCCAACCTCGGGCTGAGGCGTGGTGAAGGACGACGACGGCTTTCACGATGCCGGTGATCCGGTTGGTGCTGCAGCGGAGCTTGCGGAGCAGGCGTCGGCCCTTCAGGACGGCGATGGCCTGTTCGCCGAGGCACCGGAATTTGACGTGGGTGCTGTTGTGCCGTCGCTTCCAGCGCTTGAGCCGACGGCCCTGGAAAGGTACGCGGACATGGCGGCCGGCCTCTTGGTACGCCTTGTCCGCCCAGCACTTCAGCCCTGCCGCCCGCGAGCGCGTCGATGATGCCGTGTTCACGCGCGGCGGTCAGGTCGTGGGTGGAGCCGGGCAGGGCCGCAAAAGCCCACAGCAGTCGGCCGAACGGATCCGTGACGACCTGGACGTTCATGCCGTGACGCTTGTGTTTCCCCGAGTAATACGGGGTGTCGGCGGCGATCCGGTCGATGGGCAGGAGGGTGCCGTCCAGGATCACGTACGCCGTCGTCCGGACGGTTGTCATGGCCTGGGCCAGGGTCTGCGAGCGGGCGGCAAGCACTTCGACGGCCTCGCGTATGTAGCGGTGGACGGTCGCGATGCCGACCTCGAACCCTGCGGCAAGCTGGGCATACGTGTCGCCGCATCGTAGGTGGGCCAGGCGGGCAGGACCTGATGGCCGACGGGCAGGTGCCGCCGTCGCGTGCCGGTCTCCCGTCGGTGAACGGCCAGCTGCCCGGCCAGGTGCCGCAGCGTCCGGCCGGACAGATCGATCGACGACGGGCAGACAAGTACGCGAAGCTCCTGGCGGACACCGGTGATCTTGGTCGAGAGCCCGTCTACCAGGAGCTTCGTCGTTCCGTACAGTCCATGCCCACCAACACCCCCACGCCACAGCCAGATTGGAAAGGGCTCATTGCTTCCGACCGGGGGCGCGTCGCAGCCCCCGTCCTTCGGCTCCGAGAACGGCACGGACTGCATGTTCTACGAAGTGGGAGCGCGGCGCAGCGCCCGAATCTGCATAGCGCGCCGCCCCGGGCGGTGCGCCGGCGCCCAGCGCGGCCGCGAGAGGTCTGGGCGTGCCCCGCTTGCTCGCACCGTAGCCCTCAAGGCCTCTCGCGATCCGTGTGACCAATCGGAACAATCACGGCGCACTTGAGCAGCTCGCGACCGGACTGAACAAGAAAACGGTCTGGAAAATGAGCAGTTGCCGATCCTATGTTCGCGGTCAGCAGCATGCTCCTACAGCTACAGGAGGGCGGGCGGATTGGCCGCCGCACCATCCTCGCGAACACCACTTCGTGCGCGCTTCACCCCACGCAAGACATCTGGAGTTTCCATGAACATGCCCCGAAGGAACGCAACCACTCGCGCCACGCTCGTCGGGCTGGGCGCCACCCTGGCGGCGTTCTCCCAGGTCGCTCTCGCCTCAACGGCCCACGCAACGGGTACTTGGGACGAGGACCGGGTTCGCGTCCAGTCCGCCCGAGGGGACTGCCTCACCGTTATTGCAAACAACCAGCTCGACACAGAAAGGTGCGACACGGACAACCTCCGCGGGAACTGGCGGATGGTCGACTACTCCGACGCGTTCTTCCTGCTCAAGAACTGGTCCACCGGCAAGTGCCTGGATTCCGAACGGAACGTCTTGGGCGGGAAAGTCTACATGTCGGCCTGCGACCGGAACGACGGAGGTCAGGTGTGGAGGTACTACTGCTTAGAGGGAAGGCTGATGAACCTGGCCTCGACGACCTTCCTGACCCGGTTCGATTCAGGATTCGTCGGCCATCAGCCACGATTGACCTCGGACGTCGGCAAGCAGGTCTGGAACATCGTCCCCCAACCGCACGCCTGCTGAAGGAGCGGCTGGACCCCGCCTCTCCTTGGCCGGTCGGACAGCCGACCGGACATGTCGGTCCGGTCGGTGACCACTGACGTGAAGGGCAAGGTTCACCACCAGGGCCCCGAGTGCGGCGGGACGGCGGCGCTGGGCGGGTGGACGGTGGTCTGGGCTCCACGGCCCGGAAACACCCCGGGCCGTGGAGCCCAGACGCGAGAGCCGTGTCCGGCCGCCGCCCACCTGCCCTCTGCCTGAGACAACCCAGTGTTCCGCTCTGCCCATGCCCTACGGGACCGGCCCCCGGCTATTGATCAGAAACTCATGGGGTTCTCGTTCAGGACGTAGCGGACGTGCGGGCCGCCGAAGTAGCCGCGGACGATGTGAGACTGGCGCTGGCGTCTGTGGAAGAAGCGGCGGGTCTCCGCGGCGAGTTCGGCCTGGTCGCGGGCGCGGTGCTGTTTGGGCAGGCTGTGTTTGAGGTCGGCGTTGACCAACTCGTCGGGGTTCAGCTCGGGCAAGTACGGCGGCAGGAAGTGCAGCTCGACGGCGTCGGGGTGGGTGGCGAGCCAATCGTGGACCTTCTTGGAACGGTGGGCGGAGTTCCCGTCGACCACGAGGTGGACCTTGTGGTCGAAGTGGCCGGCGAGCCGTTCCAGGAAGCGGCACATCACCTCGGCGGTGAAGAAGACCATGAAGTACATCCGGCCCTTGGTGCTGATCGCCGACATCGCGTTCACTGAGAACCGGTTCCCGGTCCGCCGCACCACGGGGGTTTTGCCCTTCTCGCCCCAGGTGCGGCCGGTGACCTGGTCGGACGCCGGACGGCATCCGGGTCCTGCTCGACGGCCCTTTGTCCGGGCGCTGGAAGGACAACCCCCACCGCTTCAGGTACTTGCCCACCCCCGGCTCGGTCAGCCGCACCCGGTACAGCTTCGCGATCAGCTCACCCACCAGCCGCCGTGTCCACAACTGCCCGGAAAGCCCCACGTCACAGGGCCGGTGATCGAGGACCGCCTGCCGCACAGCGCCCTGCTCGGCCTCCCCGAGCACCTGGTGCACCCCGACCGGCCTGCCCCGCGGCTGCATGACCAGCGCGTCCCGGCCGCCGGCCTGCCACTTCGCCCACCACGCGTCGACCGCCTTCAGCGACACCCCGAAGACCGCCGCCACGTCCTCATGGTGTCCCGCCCCGCCACCAGTGCGGCCACCGCCCGCAGCCGCCGGGCCTCCTGCGCCGACGGCGACAGATGCCGCGCGTCCCCCACCAGATCGCTCACACCCCACCAACGACCCAGAACCCAAGCCGTTTCTGATCAATAGCCCCGTCAAGGACCGGAATCAACGTGAATCAAGCAACTAGGTGGCGTTTTCTCCGCAGCGCCCCACAGAGGAAGATTCTCAGACGGTGTGCTCTGCCCGTCGCGCTCATGACCGTTGCAGCTCTTTTGACTGCAGTTGCACCGGCCAGCGCCGCAGACATCCCGACCGAGGCGGAGGTAAGTGCAGCACTGGAGAGCACCCCTGGCAGCAACTACTTCTGGACCGGGCGTACGGGCGGCTGCGCGAGTGAGGATGACAGCGTAAAAGGCCTGGCCGAGAGAATAGCAAGCGAGCGGGGCGGCAAGACTCTTGAAATGCGTCTACGAGAAGCCGGCATCAATATGCCGAGTTTCGACGCACCCGATCCAGCGAAAGAAATATGGCGATTTGCGTCACGTGAATACGCCAAGAAGACCAGCTATCAGGCGTGGGTCATCAAAGGTTCCTGTGTGCGGGAGGGGAATACTTGGGAAGAAAAGGAACTTCCCAATTTGAAAGCGAGTGGAAAGATGAGATGCATTTGGGAAATCGATGCATCGAACTTCAGGCAAGAAAAATTGATCTGGAATGACTGGTGGTGGGGTGACTGGTGCGCACGTATTGTGCACATTAGGAATACGGCCGCGATGGCTTGCATAGCTCAAGAGGGTACGCATTGGGATGGGGGTTGGATGAAAGAGCCGAGCGCAATTTCCCATGCCCATAACGGCGTCTATGTTGGGGGCTTTAAATTTGAGCCCGATATTGATCCCGCAAACCCGGAAATGGTTGCGTTTAAATACTCAATCGAGCCCCTTGATCACTTCCCAGAAAAAAGGGACTGGGAATGGTATTTGGCGCATTATAACTATATGGTCGCCCACTTTCACCGGTTGGGAGACCCTAAACCCTATGAAATCTCAATCTACGAGTACCGCTGGCCGGGGGGTGGTTATTGGAGGCATGAGCCCTATTCTGATATTTGCTCCACTGGTAGGGTAGAAGCTGATACGGAGGCGGAGGGGTCCAACCTGCGCGTGATGCCGCTGGGAGACTCCATTACCTCCGGCGTGGGCAGCAGCAACGGCACCGGATACCGGGCGCCTCTCTGGGAGGACCTGCACACAGTCGCCAAGACTCTGAACTTTGTGGGGCCAGAGCGGGATAATGTGATGTCCGATCCCGATCATGAGGGTCACCCGGGATTCAAAATCAGCCAGATAGCCGCGGAAGCCAAATGCTCAGTTCGTGCAGAACGGCCCAATGTAGTTCTGTTGCTTGCGGGCACCAATGACATCAACAAAGACGACGACCTCGCCAACGCTCCGAACAGGCTCGGACATCTTGTCGATCAGGTGCTGTCCGATGCACCCGAAGCAACTGTTCTGGTCGCCACCCTCACCCCGGCCACAGGTTCCAAGGCGTATTTGCAACCCCTGATCGATCAGTACAACGATCAGCTTCCGAGAGTGGTCAAGGAGCGAGTAGCCCTGGGAAAGCATGTCGCGTTGGTCGATATGAGCGAAGTCACCCCGGCAGACCTTGCTGAGCCGGCTCACCCTGGCGACGGGGGCTACAGAAAGATGGCCAACGCCTGGTACATGGAAATGGCTGCCGCTGCGGAAGCTGGCTGGATCAGGGATCCGGTCAGCGGCACGGGCGAGGGCTGCGCCGGTGTAGAGGAACCCGCCCCCGCTGTTCCGAGTGCCGCTGGCGCGGGTTGGTTGGCGCTGGGGACGATCGCGTCGGGGATGGAATCGCCGACGGGCCGGACCGATCTGGTGGAGCTCGACGGGGATCGCCGGGCCGACTACCTGAAGATCTCCGACACCCTGGGCACGGTACGGGCCGCGCTCAACAAGTCCAGTGACGTCCCGGGCCAGCCGGACTGGGTCGAACTGCCGTATCGCAACTCGGGCTCGCTCAGCGACAAGTTCGCCGATATCGACGGTGACGGCCGCGACGACATGATCCATACCGAGGACGGCGGTATCGGCTGGGTAAGGAATCTGGGACCCATCCCGGACGGCATGAACTGGCAGGCCACCGCCTACAAGTTCGGCCTGCCCACGGGAGTCTCAGACGACTCTGTACGCTTCGCCGACATCGACGGTGACGGCCGCGACGACTACCTGCGCGTCGGTAGCGCCGGTGCCATCCACGCCTACGTCAACCTCACCACTGGCTGGGAAGAACACCTCAACTGGGCTCCCGGCGTCTCCGGCGGCTCCAAAAACGCCCTGCGCCTGGCAGACGTCAACAACGACCGCAAGGCCGACTACCTCATGGTCAGCAGCGACGGATCGGTCGACGCCTACATCAACAACTGGGACCGGGCCAATCCCACAGCACCCGGCCGCTTCACGAAGAAAGAGAACTTCGTCGGGCCCACCGGATACCCGGCCGATAAATCCACTTTCCGCGACATCAGCGGCGACGGAAAAGCCGACTACGTCGTCATCTATGACGGCGGAGCCATCCGCTGCTGGCTCAACAAAGACGGAAACCTCTGATACAAGAAGCATCACGTGACCCGTGATGGCGCAACTGACCCTGCTCCATAGCTACGTGGGAATCAGGATCAGCAACTGTGCGCCAGGCCAGGTCCTGGCTGACGAGTAGTCTTGTCGGCAGGGCTTCGGCGTAGTCGGCTGACGTCCGGTTGCTGATGTCTCGTCGGGTTGGACGAGATCCGGTACGAAGCAGGCACGGATATCCGTGATCATGGAGTTCTCTACGCTCTGTGATCTTGGGAAGCCCGTGCCTGCCGACGCATCATCTCTGATCTCGCCCACGTTTGACCAGCTCAGACCGCATCCCCAAGCCCTGGTCCGCGAGGTGCCCGGCCTGCTGGAGCGTCTGGCAGCGGTGCCGGACCCGCGTGACCCGCGCGGGGTCCGGCACCCACTCGTGGCGGTGCTCGCGCTGACCGCATGTGCGGTCCTGGCCGGTGCGAAGTCGCTGCTCGCGGTGGGTGAATGGGTGGCCGACGCTCCACCGGGCCTTGACCCAAGGCCGGGTAGTTAGCGTTTCTGCAGGTCATGCAAGGAAGTTGCAGGGTTCTGGACGCAGAGCAACAGAGCTCGTTGGTACAGGCAGTCGACCAAGACAGCTTGTCCCGAAGGAGCTCCGTTGCCTCGTCATTGTGTCCTGCCGTCTGCGCTGACGACTATCACCCGAACGGTCACCGTGGCTGCGGGCCGGTTCGCTCCAGGGCATCTGGGCGAGTTGACTGCCGTCGTGCCGTTCGAGCTTGTGGACACGGTCCTTGCGGAGACGAGGACTGTGCAGCAGCGGCTGCGTGATCTGCCGTCGCGTGTCGGGGTCTACTTCCTGCTGGCGATGTGTCTGTTCCCCGAGGTCGGCTATCGCCTCGTCTGGGACAAGCTGACCACGGGTCTGTCCGGGATGCCGGTGGCCTGTCCGTCGGCGAAGGCGTTGCGTGACCTGCGCCGACGGATCGGCAGCGCGCCGGTGCAGGCGCTATTCGAGGTGCTGGCCGGGTTACTGGCCCGGCCGACGACGCCAGGAGCGCGGTTCGGCCCCTGCCGGATGGTGTCGTTCGACGGCTGTAGTTCGCTGAGAGTCCCCGATTCCGGGCGGAACCGGGCCTGGCTGGGCAGGACTTCGCATCATGGCTACCCGACGCTGGAGTTGATGACTCTGATCGAGACCGGCACCCGGGCCCCTGGTCGGTGCGGTGTTCGGCCCCACCGCCGAGGGCGAGACAAGCTACGCTGGCCGGCTGCTGCACCTGCTGCGGCCGGACATGCTGGTGCTGTGGGACAAAGGATTCGGTAGCAACGCCTTCCTCGCGGCGGTCACCGACACCGGCGCCCAGGTGTTGGGCCGGCTCCGCAGCAACCGGCGCACGCCGGTCCTCACTCTCCTCGTCGACGGCTCCTATCTCTCGGTGATCGGCGCCGTGAAAGTACGAGTCATCGACGCGCAGATCGCTGTGACCTGTGCGGACGGCACGTCCTTCACCGGGGCCTACCGACTGGTCACGACCTTGACCGACGCCCGCCGTTACCCGGCCACTGCGCTGGTGGGTCTCTATCACCAGCGGTGGGAACATGAATCGGCGTACTACGCGCTCCGTCACACGATCATGAACGGGCGCAACCTGCGCTCGGGCGACCCGGCAGGCATCGAGCAGGAGATGTGGTCCCTGCTCACGCTCTACCAGGCCCTACGCACCGTGATGGTCGACGCCGCCGAGTCCCTCCCCGGCACCGACCCGGACCGCTGCTGTTTCAGCATCGCGCTCCACGCCGCCCGCGACCAGGTGATCCAGGCAACCGGCATCGTCACCGCGGACACTGGCCGGGACACGCTCCTCGGGACGATCGGCCGCCGTATCCTTACCGGCCTGCTCCCTCCCCGGAGGCAACGGGTCAGCACCCGCAAGGTCAAGTCACCGATGTCCCGCTACAGCGAGCGACGCGAAGACGGCCGCCCCGACACCAGCCGCACCGTTACCCGCCTTGACGTCACCGTCCTCGAACCCGTGGATCAGTCACCCGCGCTACCCACGGCCTCCCGGGACGACCGGCACGCCAGCCCTGCGGCGCGGCGCCGACACCGCATCCTGGCCCTGCTCCAGGAAGACCCCACACGTCTCTGGCAACCCCGTGACATCGCCGCCCACTTCGGCGACATCACCCTGGAGACCATGTACAGACAACTGAATCGATGGGCCGCCAGCGGCCTCATCCACAAACTCGACCCTGGCCTCTACGCCGCAACACCATGGTCACCAGCCCCACTTGCGTGACCTGCGGAAACGCTAACTACCCGGCCTTGGGTCAAGACCCGCGCTCTGTCCGCCGAGGCCGGGCGTCGACCGCCGCTGTCCGCGCCTGCTGGTGTCAGTTTCTGATGTCAGGAACCGAGGCGCTCGACAAGTTCGAGGCTACTTGTACGCCGGATCATCTCCACAATGTGCTCGGTGTACTCAATACGGGCACACAGTCGCACAGGCCCCAGAGACGATTCACACTCGATCACCCGCATATCGGGTGGAAGTCTCAAACTTTCGAGGAAGGTCATGTCGCGCGCGCGGATGTAGCGCAGATCTGTCGGGAGTTCACGCAGCCGCGTCCATGACCGGCGAGGCTTCCACCCGAACTCGCCTCCGGCCTGTACCCGGCCAAGACTGTATCGACGCCCCTTGTCCGGCAGGTTGGCCCTGACCTGGAAGAAGACTGCTTCCCCCGCTTCGGCCCGAGCCGCTGTCCGCCGCGCTCGCCGCCCGAGGAGAATCATCCCGATCATCACACCGGTGAAGCCGGCGAGCCACGTATTCATGTGCGCAGTAAAACAGGCAGCCAACTGATCACCAAAGGGGGGGAAGCGTGCCTCGGACCTGGCATTACCCACCACTCACCCCAGCTCCCCTCCCGCGCACGCCACCATCCGGTCGACACCCGCGAACAGCGCCCCGCCAACTCGGAGCCTGAGCACCCCCGCCGGAGGCATGCTCTTGCCGGAGCACTCCGTATCCAGGTCTCTACTCATGGGCCGTGGCTTGCCGCGGCCATCAACGAGTGACAGTGACGAGCACGGATCCTCAGCTGCCGAAACCTGTCAACGCGCCACGGGCATCGAACCTCACGCTGGACGCCCAGGCGATCTCCCAGCGATTGCCTTCCGGGTCGGCGATATACGCCGACCGGCCACCCCAAGGACGGTCCACCGGATCGGCAACCGCGATGGCGCCCGCCGCCACCGCGTCCGCGAAGGCAGCATCCACCTGCTCACGGCTGTCCACATTGCAGGCGAGCGTGATACCCGACCACACAGCGGGAGACGGGACGACGGTCGCCGCCTCGGCAGCCAACTCTTCCACCGGGTACAGCGCCAGCAGGACACCACCAAGCAGAAAACCCGCCCAGTCATCATCGCTGGAGGGGACCTCCTCCCATCCCAGACCGCAGTAGAACCGGCGCAACCTTGGCAGGTCACGGGTGCCGAGGGTCACTACAGAGAGACGAGAGGGCAGCTCAGACATGGTCAAGATCATGCCGCTGAACCGCTTCCGGCAACAAGAAGGTCGCAATCACTTTCGATACACGGCCTAGACCGGACATGCCCCGGTTCAGGCACCAGGGAGGATTGCTGCCTGGGCCTCGACGCGCCAGCGTCACCCTAACCAGCCGAAGTCAGTAATCACGCCTTGATCATGGTCTTGGAGTTCTCCGCGTACGGCGCGTCCTCGAGGACCGGCATCTTCGCGGGCCCGAAGATCCCCGGCTGTACGGCGTCGGGGTCGCTGCCCAGCGCGCAGTCGCCGCGCGAGCCGTCGAGGATCGCGACACCGGACGACGGATAGGTGACCTTGCCGAGCGCCGTCGAGCAGCGCTGCGCCAACTCGTCGGTGATGCGCGGAAGGACCTGGGACTGAGTGAACAGCGAGTGCCCGCCCGAGTCGGCGGCGATCGTGTTCACCCAGGGCAGCCCCTGCGTGCGCTTCAGGGTCGTCAGGACGTCGGCCGTACTGCGGGCCTTGCTGAAGCCGAGCCCGGTGTCGGAGGCGCGCAGATTCAGGGAGTTGGGGTCATTGAGCGCGTACGCCGTGGTCGATGACCAGGGAAGCGGCAGTTGCGCGCCGAGCGAGGTGACGACCGGGCCGTACCGGGTCCACCACTGGGTGCGCGTCACCGGCGTACCGCCCTTCACCTCGACCGTGACGGTTCGCTTCACCATCCGTTCCGGCTTGCCGTCCACGAGATACGTCGTCGCGTCGGCCGGATCCAGCGTCAGCTGATGGAGATTGAGGGTGATACCCGTCGCGACGGTGTGGCTCCACGCCACCCGGGCGTTGTGCCCGATGGATATCGTCGCCGAGCCGAGCAGCGAGCCCCCCGAGACGTTCAGCTCGCCGGGGATCGTCTGCTGCGACTGCCAGAAACGCCGGCCGCCCTGCCAGGGATAGTGCGGATTGCCGAGCAGCAGGCCGCGCCCGTTCGCTGTCGTGGCACCGCTGAAGGCGACCGCGTTGGATCCCATGTCGGCGGTGTCGAAGAGGTCCTGCGCGGCGCGGACGGTGCTCTTCGGGTCGAGAACGCTCGCGGACGCCGTCGTCGGCGGCTGTGCGGCCGCGATGCCGTCGACCCCGCGGCCCTGGCCGCCGAGCACGGCCAGCGCGAAGTTACGTGCGGCCACGTCCACTTCGGTCACCGGCCGTACCCAGGCGGCGCCCTTGCATGCCGGGTCGGTGATCCGGTTCTGGGCCAGCCAGGCGTTGTAGCCGGCGGTCCACCCACGCATCAGGTCCTTGACCTCGCGGCTCGGACCTCGCGGCGCGGGCTCGGCGAGCAGCTTCTCCACCGTGCCCGCCTCCCGCACACCACGGAAGTACAGGTCGCTGGAGAGGTTCCTGGTCGCCGACGAGAGCGAACCGTCCGGCGCCGCGTCGGGGCCGAAGAAGCGGGAGCGATCGCCGCGCACGGTCGCGAAGCCGTCGGCGAGGGTGCACACCTGGTCGGCGGCCTGCGCCCAGCCGGTGCCGAAGCCGAGGTTCGCGTAGTCCTTCGCGACGATGTGCGGAATGCCGTACTCGGTGTAGCGGATCACGGCGGACAGGTTGCCGTGGGACGGATGGTGCCGGCGGTCCTGGCCGTCCGCGGCGGCCGCGGGCAGTGCGGCCGAGGCGGTGAGCAGAGCGACGGCCATGGCGACGAGCCGTCTGAGGCGGGTGCGCATCGTGCCTCCCAACGTCATTGAGGGAAGGGGCGGTTGAGCGTAACAACAGCCACAGACGTTTGACCGGGTGTCAGTACGTCCCACGGTGGGGTTGATCCTTTTCGCGCCAAGGGTGCGGGATGCTTGACCTCGCTCGCGGGCCGCAACGAGGATCACGCCAGAGCAGGCGGACGAAGGAGCAGGTCATGACGGCGGGACGAAGCGTCACGGTCGACGGGGTACTGCGGCGCAGCGCCCGGCGGACCCCGGAGCGCGTCGCGGTCCACTACCGCGACCGGACGTGGACCTACGCCGCACTCGACGATGCCGTCTCCCGCGCGGCCCAGCTGCTGCGCTCCTCGGGACTGGCGCCCGGCGACCGCGTCGGCGCCTACGGCCACAACTCGGACGCCTACCTGATCGGCTTCCTCGCGTGCGCCCGCGCCGGGCTGGTGCACGTGCCGGTCAACCAGAACCTGACCGGTGACGACCTGGCGTACATCGTCGACCAGGCGGGCTGCGGACTCGTCCTGGCCGATGTGGACCTCACCGGGAACCTGCCCGAGGGAACACAGGTGCTCGCACTGCGCGACACCGACGACTCGCTGCTCGCACGCCTCGCCACGACCCCCGCGTACGACGGCCCCGAGCCGCGCGGCGAGGATCTGACGCAGTTGCTGTACACGTCGGGCACCACCGCGCTGCCCAAGGGCGCGATGATGACGCACCGCGCGCTGGTGCACGAGTATCTGAGCGCGATCACCGCTCTTGACCTGCAGGCGGGCGACCTGCCCGTGCACTCGCTGCCGCTCTACCACTCGGCGCAGATGCATGTCTTCCTGCTGCCGTACCTTGCGGTCGGCGCCGTGAACGTCATCCTCGACGCGCCCGATGCCGAGCAGATCTTCGACCTGGTCGAGGCGGGCCGCGCGGACAGCCTGTTCGCTCCGCCCACCGTGTGGATCGGCCTGTCGAACCGTCCCGACTTCGCGACCCGCGACCTCAGCGGGCTGCGCAAGGCGTACTACGGGGCGTCGATCATGCCGGTACCGGTGCTCGAACGACTGCGGGAACGGTTGCCGAAGCTGGCGTTCTACAACTGCTTCGGGCAGAGCGAGATCGGCCCGCTGTCCATGGTCCTCGGGCCCTACGAGCACAAGGGGCGGATGGACTCGTGCGGGCGGCCGGTGCTCTTCGTCGAGGCCAAGGTCGTCGATGAGTCCGGTGCGGACGTGCCCGACGGAGAGCGGGGCGAGATCGTCTACCGCTCACCGCAGCTGTGCGAGGGCTACTGGGACAAGCCGGAGGAGACGGAGGAGGCCTTCCGCGACGGATGGTTCCACTCCGGCGACCTCGCCGTGTGCGACGCCGACGGGTTCTTCACCGTCGTCGACCGTGTGAAGGACGTCATCAACTCCGGTGGCGTACTGGTCGCATCACGCCAGGTGGAGGACGCGCTGTACACGCATGAAGGGGTCGCCGAGGTGGCCGTGATCGGGCTTCCCGACGAGCGGTGGATCGAGGCGGTCACAGCGGTCGTGGTCGCGCGCGGTGAGGTCACGGAGGCCGAACTCCTCGCGCATGCATGCGAGAAGCTCGCCCACTTCAAGGCGCCCAAGCGGGTGCTCTTCGTGGACGAGCTGCCACGCAACGCGAGCGGGAAGATCCTCAAGCGGGAGCTGCGGGACCGGTTCCGTGCCGTCTGACTGCCCGGGGTAGGTGTTCCGAACGGAGAAGGGGTATCTCCGCGGGGTGGTTGCTAACCTGGAGGAATCGCCCGGAGGCCCCGGGCGGGGGCTTTCGGGGGGAAGCATGAAGCCTCGGCTGGTGTTCGTGCACGGCATCGGCGGCCCGCGGGACCCGGTCGCCGAACTCGACGCGTGGCTACGCGCGTTGGCCGACGGCGCCCGCGCCGCGGGGCATTCGCGCCGGGTCCTCGATCTGCTGCGGGGATGGGCGGCGGACGCGCGATTCGCCTACTACGGAGACCTGTTCGGGGTGCCGCAGGCACAAGGTGCCGCATCCGACGGGGAGGACGAGGCGGACCTCGTCGGCGAGCTGCTCCTCGAGGCCCTCGACGAGCGGCTCGCGGAGCCCGCCGCGGACGACGAGGCACGAGCGCTGCGCCGCGCCCGGGCCCAACTGGTGCCCGAGGGCGGCGCGCAGGGCCCGGGAGCGGTAGCCCGGCAGGTCCTCACCGCCGCCAACACCCTGCTGTCGCTGCCCGGGCTGCGGACGTTCGGCGGCTGGGCCAGCGCGGGCCTGATGGTCGGTCAGCTACGGCAGGTGGCCCGCTATCTGCGTCGTGGAGAGCGGGATGAGGAGGGGCTCACCCTCGACGCCCGGATCCGTCGCCGCGTCGAGCAGAACCTCGATGCCTCCGGCCCCACCCTCGTTGTCGCGCACTCCCTGGGCGCCGTCGTCTCGCTGGAGACGCTGCACGGGCATCGAGGACGCGTACCGCTGCTGGTCACCCTCGGTTCGCCGATCGGGATGAGCGCAGCCGTACGACCCCGGATCCGCCCCCAGCCGCTCCAGGTCCCCGGCCCGGTCGAGCGCTGGCTCAACTTCTGGGACCGGGACGACCTCATCGCCGCACGGCCGCGGCTGGAGCGGGTCGTACGAGCCAACGACCGCTCCGTACTGCCCGTCACCCGGCGCGTGGACTCGGACGGCGTGTGGGTGCACCCGGCCGCCACGTACCTGGCCCAGCCCGCTGTCGCCGGGCCGGTCGTCGAGGCGATCGAGACGGCCGCGCGGTCATGACGAGGAGACCGGCTCCCCGCCGCCATGTGCTCGTCGTCGCGCCGCAGTGCCCGGTACTGGGACCGCTCGACGGACTGGAGGAGGTGGCGGGATCCCTGCACGGGCTGCTCACGGACCAGTGGCGGGGAGCGTGCGCGCCAAGCCCTGGCGGCGAACCCTCACTGCTGCGCGGCCGGTCCGTCGGCCAGGCGGGGATCGAAGCGGCGGTCCGGCGCGCGGCCGAACGGGCGGGACGGGCGCAGGCCGTGCTCGTCCTGGCGCTCATCGGGCACGGCATCACCCCCGGCCAGAACTCCACGCTCTACTTGATGGCGGGCGACTCCCGCGCAGATGAGATCGCCTCCGCGGTGAACGTCGGGGAACTGCTGACGCAGGTCCTGGAGACACCGGGGCTTCCCGGTGTGTTCGCCCTCGTCGACACCTGCCACGCCGGCGGCGCGATACCGGACCTCAAGTCGCTGGACGGCGGAGTGCGCCAGGGAGCGGCCCGTCTGTCCATGCTCATGTCGGTCGGCGCCGCGCAGACGGCGCACCGGCTCGCCTTCTCCCGGGGCGTCGCGCAGGTCCTCGCGGGCGGTATCGGCGGCGCGGGGGAACACCTGCGCGCCGACGTGGTGCTCGACGCCGTACGGGACGCGGCGCCCGGGCAGGACGCACGCCTGGTGGAGTACGACGGCGCCCCGGCCGGCGAGCGCCCATGGCTCGCCCGCAACGCGAGCCACCTCCTGCGGTCCGGATCGGCGCTGGGGCCGGTGGCGACCGAGGAACTCGAACAGGCGCTGGCCCCTCTGGGATGCTCCGCCCTGCTGGCGAAGCCCATCACCGGTGCCGAGACACTGGAGCGGCTGCGCGACGAACTGCGGGAGCCCCCGGCGGGCAGCGCCGTCGAGCTGGCCTGGGCGCTGGGCGTCGTCGACGGTGCCCGGGACGGTCTGCGCACCGTCGATCTGCTCACCGGCTGGCCGGGGAGTCGCCTGACCTCCGAGCGGCTGCGGCGCGCCCTGTGGTCGGCCGCGGGCCCCGCCGCGGCGCGGCTGCCGGACACCCAGGGGAGTGAACTGCTGCGGGACGCGGTGGAATACCTGCGACTGCGTGTTCCGCTCGTCGAGGGAACCCGCACCGCTCCGTTGGCGACCTTTGTCGCCGCGCTCGCCGTGGAGGACCAACTTCCCGAGCAGCGAACGGAGTTGACCGCATGGGCGCACGCGGTGGGTGCCGACGTCGAACTCGCCGACGCCTTCGCGACCATCCGGCGACGCGGTGCGGGGACACGGCTTCGCCTGGTCGTCAGCCTGCACGCGGCCGTCGCCGACGAATGGCCCGAGACGCTCGGGGTGTGGCTGCTGGACCGCGGCGAGATGTACGCGCACAAGGAGTTCGACTGCACGCCGGACCAGGCCGGCGTCGAACAGCGGCTGGCCGGTGTCCTGAAGTGGGCGACCTCGCGGGCCAGGGAGATCGGGGTACGCCTGCGCAGGGTCGAGATCGCCGCCTCCGCCCCGCTGCTGCTGCGCTGGCGGCCCGAGGAGACGGACTTCGGGGAACGGCTGGGTGTCGCGTACGACGTCGTACTGCGCTGGAGCGAGCGGCTGTGCCCGCCGGACCATCTGTGGTGGATCAACGAACGCGCCAGGGAGAAGCTGGCCGGAATGAACACGAGCGGCACCAGCCGCGCGCCCGTCGACTGGCTCGGGGTGCAGGAAACCGAGCAGACTCAGGAGCTGAGAAGACGGCTCGGCAACGGCGCGTACGCCCGAGCGGTGGCGCTGGAGCACCGGCCGCAGCGGTTCGAGCAGGTGATGGAGGTGCTCCTGGCGTACGCCCCGATCGTGCTCTGGCCCGGCGTCGACGGCTGTGTGCCGGACAAGTTCCGAGGCAGCCTCGACCGGTTCTGGCATCTGCTCCCCGCGGAATTCAGCGAGGCCTACCGCCGCAGCTGGGGTCGGAAGAAGGGGACCGAGCCCGACGGCCGCGAGCATCTGGCCGGGTGGCGGACGGTCTGGCACGACACCGACTGGCTCGACTTCTGCGACTGGTTCGAACAGTTCACCACCGAGGGGGAGAACATCGCATGACCTGGCAGAACTTCTACGTGGGGGACGGCACGCCACGCGACGTCGACCTCGGTGATCCACCACCGTGGCGGAGCTTTCCCCGGCCGGCCCTGCACCGGGAGTTCCAGCCGCCGCCGGGCTTGGTCAAGGCCGTCAACGCCGCACTGGTACTGCGCCGGCCGCTGCTGGTGACCGGCGCGGCGGGCTCCGGCAAGTCCACGGTGATCGAACAGGTCGCCCAGGAGCTGAAGCTCGGCGACGTACTGCGCTGGCACATCACCTCACGGAGCACGCTCAAGGAGGCGCTGTACCGCTACGACGCCCTGGGCCGTATCCACGCGCAGCGGCTCGCCGGTCCCGACGGCGGCGACGACATCGCTCCCTTCCTGCAACTGGGGCCGCTGGGGACGGCGCTGCTGCCCGTCGAGCATCCCCGTGCCCTGCTGATCGACGAGATCGACAAGAGCGATCTGGACCTGCCGAGCGACCTGCTCGACGTACTGGAGCGCGGCGAGTTCGAGATCCCCGAACTCGCCCGCTACGCACGGGACGTCGTGGCGGTGCGCGAATGGGGCGGGGACGCGAGCGCTCCCGCGCACAGCCCTGTCGAGAACGGGTTCGTGCGGTGCACGAGCTTCCCCTTCATCGTGATGACGAGCAATGGGGAACGCGATTTCCCGGCGGCCTTCCTGCGCCGCTGCATCCGCTTCACCATGCCGAAGCCGTCGGTCGAGGAACTGCGCAAGGTGGTGGAGGCGCATCTGAAGATCGACGGGGGGACGCGGCGGTCCAGGGCGATCGACCCACTGATCCAGACGTTCGTCGAGCGCCTGGCGGCGGGCGAGAGCCTGGCGGTCGATCAACTGCTGAACGCCGCCCACCTGTTGACCGGGGGTGGCACCCTCGCCGGGGCGGACCGGCAGGAAGTCCTGGACCTGGTCCTGCGCGAGCTGTCCCGTGCCTGAGGAGGGCGGAGCGGGACCGGACTCACTCGCGCGGGCGGTGGCGGCGCTGAGTGCGGCCGCGCCGGAGTTCGACGCCACGGCGCTGGCCGACGTGCTCTGGCTCGCGTCGCGCGTGGAGGCGGACGCGGACGATGTGTTCGCCGCGCCGTCGCCGCACCAACCCGCCGAGGCGGCGACCGCGCCCGAGCCGGAGGGTGTCGCCCCACCACTCGTCGGCGCGGGACGCACGCTGCATGAACGCCTGGACGGGGCGAGCTCCCGGGTGCGGGGCGACCCGGTCGCGGCGGCCCGGGCCTCCGGCCTGCCGCTGGCTCTGGAAGTGACCCGGGCCCTGCGGCCGTGGAAGCGGCCTTGGCGGCAGGGCCGCAGATCGGCCCTCGACGTGGACGCGACGGTGGACGACTACGCCCGCAGCGGCGAGCTCCTACCGGTGTTCACCCCCGCACCCGAGCGGTGGTTCGACCTCGTCCTGGTGGTGGATCGCTCTCCGGCGATGCGGGTGTGGCGGGAGACGATCGCCGACTTGACGGCCATTCTGGACCGGCTCGGCGCCTTCCGGACGCTTCAGGTGCGCGGCCTCGGATTCGGGGACGAGGGCCTGGAACTCCGTGACGGGCAGGGCCGGTTGATGAGCCCGGGACAGCTCAGGTCCCCCGACGGCCGGCGGCTGGTGGTGGCCGTGTCCGACTGTGCGGCCCCCGCCTGGCGAGATGCCGCGGTGTGGCGGCAGCTGCGGGACTGGGCGCTGTCGACGCCGGTCGCGCTGCTCAACCCGCTGCCGTTGAAGCTGTGGCGGAGAACGGGGCTCGATCTGCCGACGGTCCGGGTCTCGAACGGCGTGCCCGGTTCGGCGAACTCCCGGCTGGACTTCGATCCACCGCCGCTGCTCCCGCTCGAGAGCGACAGCGGTGAGGGGAACGACTGGCTGCCCATCCCCGTACTGTCGATGTCCCCGAATTCCCTGAACCGCTGGTCGAGCACCTTGATGCGGGCGGCGCCCCATGGGTGCGGCGCCGTACTGGTCCCGCAGCGAGGGCGGCCCGAGGGGCGGGCCGAACGGGGCTCCCAGTCCGTGACCGCGAAGGGTTTCCTGAACACGGCGTCGCCTCCCGCCGCGCGGTTGGCCGTCCTGTGCTCCGCCTTCGACCGGCTGAGCATGCGTCTGCTGCATCTCATCCGTCAGGAGCTGGTACCCGAGTCGACGGTGGCCGATGTCGCCGAACTGCTCACCAGCGGACTCTTCTCGCTCGCCACGGATACCGGCGGCACGGTCGAACTGAGCCTGCCGGAGGCCGTGCAGCTACACCTGCGAGAGGATCTCGCGGAACACGAGGTGTGGCGCATCGGCAGGGCGCTGAGCCGCTCCGTGTCGGCCCAGGCGAACTGGGGCGGACAGCTTCCCGCGGTGGCGCACGACCCGAACAGTCCGGTCGAACTTCCCGCCGAAATACGGTCGTTCGGGCAAGCGTCGCGAAGGACGCTGGAGATGATGGGCCTGCTGACCGAGGAATCCGTACGCGACGGTGCGGACCGGCGCAAGCCCGCTGCCGTTCCGGTGCCCGCCCCGCCGTCTCCACCGGAACGGGAACCGACATCGGACGGCCGCCCCTATTTCTTCCTGAGTTACGCGCACACCCCTGGATGGGATCTGGCCAGTGGGGATCCCGATCACTGGGTGCGGGTGTTCTTCCGGGATCTGTGCGACCACGTCATGGCGCTCACGGATCTTCCGGCGGGTGTTCCCGCGGGGTTCATGGACCGGGAGATGCGGCCGGGGTTCGGCTGGCCCCAGCAGCTCAGCGAGAATCTCGCGTCCTGTCAGGTGTTCGTGCCGCTCCTGTCGCCGCGGTACTTCACGAGCGAGAGCTGCGGGCGGGAGTGGTACGCGTTCGCCGAGCGCATGGTGCAGGCGCGGGCGACCGGTTCCGATGCCGCACCCGCGATCGTCCCCGCCCTGTGGACGCCCGTCGACCACGACCAACTCCCTCACTCCGTGAGGAACATACATATGGGGGCGGAGAACCTGGGTGACCGGTACGAGGCCGACGGAATCTACGGGCTGATCAAACTCAACCGGTGGCGGGACGAGTACGAGGAGACCGTGCTGGGACTGGCGCGGCGTATCGTGCGGGTGGGCCAGGAATCACCGCTGCCACCCGGTCGCCCCGTCTCGTACGAGACCACGCCCAGCGCCTTCGCACCACGCGGCGAGGGCCCCAGGCGCATCCATCTGACCGTGGTGGCCCCCACCCGGCACAGCATCCCCGAACACCGCGACGCGCGGCCGTACGGTGCCGACGCCCGGGACTGGAACCCCTACCCGTCGGAGTCGCCCCGCCCGCTGGTCTCCTTGGCCGAGGAACTGATCCGGTCCCTGGACTACCGGGTGACCGTCTCCTCGTTCAACGAGGAAGAGGTCGACTCGCTCGAGCAGGAACAGGGGGGCGAGAGGAAGGGCGGGGAAGTGGCCCCCCGGATCCTGCTGATCGACCGCTGGGCCCTCACCGACCAGGAGCTGCGCCGCAGGCTCAAGGCGTTCGACGCGCATGCCCGACCCTGGGTCAGTGCGATCGTCCCGTGGAGCGGCGCCGACAGTCAGTGCCAGGACGCGGCGGGCCGGCATGTCGCGGAGGAGATGGAGCGGACCCTGCCGCTGATTCTGGAACGGGGCCGACGCACCGACTTCCGGATGGCCGTCAACGGCGTACCCAGGCTGAAGGCCTTCATCGACGTACTCCCGGCCGTCGTCGCCCACGCGACCCGGCAGTACTTCAGGTACGCCGACGCGTATCCGCCGCCTGCTGAGCCCACTCCCACCCCTCGCCTCTTGGACCCCGCCCACCCGACGTACCCAGAAGGCGGATCCGACCGCGGGGAAGGAACCTGACGGCGGGCGCCGCGGGGCTGATCCGCACGGTGGGTCAGCGAGAGGCCTCCACCGCCACCGACCGTGCCCACCGGTAGTCCGCCTTGCCACTCGGCGACCGCTGGATGGTGTCGGTGATGACGAGCCGACGGGGGATCTTGTAGCCGGCGAGGTGGCTTCGGCAGTGAGCCTGGATGTCCTGGAGGGACGGCCGGTCCGCACCCGCGCGAAGCTGGACGACCGCAGCCACGTGATGGCCCCACTTCGCGTCCGGCACCCCGGCGACCAGGGCGTCGTACACGTCCGGATGGGACTTGAGGGCCTGCTCGACCTCCTCCGGATAGACCTTCTCGCCGCCGGTGTTGATGCACTGGGAGCCGCGGCCGAGGACGGTGACGATGCCGTCCTCGTCGACGGTGGCCATGTCGCCGAGCAGTACCCACCGCTCGCCGTCCTTCTGGAAGAAGGTCTCGGCGGTTTTCCCGGGGTCGTTGTAGTAGCCGAGGGGCACATGGCCGCGCTGTGCCACCCGCCCCGGCTCGCCGACGGCGACCGGCTCGTACGTGGCCGGATCCACCACCTGTGTACGGGAGTTGACGCGGATCCTGAAACCCCGGTCCGGGCCCGAGTCGGTGGTCGCCGTGCCGTTGAAGCCGGACTCCGACGAACCGAAGTTGTTGAGCAGCATCACGCCCGGGACCAGCGCCTGGAACTGCTCGCGCACCGTCTCCGACATGATCGCGCCGGACGAGGACACGCTGAACATCGAGGAGCAGTCCGTGCCCTTCATGGGGCCGCTGAGCGCGTCGATCAGCGGCCGCAGCATCGCGTCGCCGACCAGCGACATGCTGGTGACCTTCTCCTTCGCGATCGTCCGCAGCACCTCCTCGGCCACGAACTTGCGGTGGATCACGACCCGTTGGCCGAAGTTGAACCCGATGAACGCCGTCAGCGTCGAGGTGCCGTGCATCAGCGGGGGCGTGGGGAAGAAGGTGATGCCCTCGCCTCCGGCCGCCACCCGCTCGGCGAGCTCCTCCGGCTTCTTGACCGGTTCGCCCGTCGGAGCGCCGCCGCCCAACCCGGAGAAGAACAGGTCCTCCTGCCGCCACATCACGCCCTTGGGCATCCCGGTGGTGCCGCCGGTGTAGATGATGAACTGGTCGTCCGCCGAGCGTGCCGGAAAGCCTCGCGCGGGGGAACCGGCGGCCTCGGCAGCGGCGAAGTCCACCACGGAGGGCGGTGACACGGAGCCGGATCCAGGAGTCCCCACCCGTATCAGATGCCGCAGGGCCGAGGCCCGGGGCAGTGCCGCCGCCACCCGGTCCGTGAACTCCGCGTCGAAGACGAGGGCCACCAGATCCGCGTCCCGGTAGAGGTAGACCAACTCCTCTTCCACATAGCGGTAGTTGACGTTGACCGGCACGATCCGCGCCTTGAGGCAGCCCAACACGGTCTGCAGATACTCGACACCGTTGTAGAGATGTAGCCCGAGGTGTTCACCGGGGCGGATGCCGCTGTCGACCAGGTGATGGGCGATGCGGTTCGCCGCCGAGTCCAGCTGCGCGTACGTCAGGCGGCGCTCCGCGCCCGTGCCGGGGTGGTCGATGTAGACGAGCGCCTCGCGGTCAGGGACCACGTCGACGACCGACTCGAACAGGTCGGCAAGGTTGTACTCCACCGCTCCTCCTGGCGTCGAACGTGCGTGGCGGCCCATCGGCCCGACGGTCATCAGAGCAAAGCCCGCCACAACTGTGAAGGGTCCGCGCGGAGGAAATCTGACTGTCTGTCAGAAAACCCTTGTACTGGCCCCTCGCCTCCTGCAACCTGTTCTCGCATCCGAGACGGTCCGAGACGGTCCCGGACGGTCCGAGACGGTCCGGGTCGTCCAAGACGGTCCAAGACGGGAGGACGGCGATGGGTGGGACCGAACACCTCACCGTGCAGCGCGCAGGCGCCACACTGGTGCTCACGCTCAACAGGCCCGAGGCCAAGAACGCGCTCTCACTGCCGATGCTGGTCGGCCTGTACGACGGCTGGGTCGAGGCCGACGAGGACGACGCGATCCGCTCGATCGTGCTCACCGGCGCGGGAGGTGTCTTCTGCGCCGGGATGGACCTCAAGGCACTGGCCGGACGGGGGATGGAGGGCCGGCAGTACCGGGAGCGGCTGACCGCCGACCCCGATCTGCACTGGAAGGCGATGCTCCGCCACCACCGCCCCCGCAAGCCGGTCATCGCCGCCGTCGAGGGGCACTGCGTCGCCGGTGGCACCGAGATCCTCCAGGGCACCGACATCCGCGTCGCCGGCGAGTCGGCGACCTTCGGGCTCTTCGAGGTGAAGCGGGGGCTGTTCCCGATCGGCGGCTCCACGGTCCGGCTCCAGCGCCAGATCCCGCGCACGCACGCGCTCGAAATGCTGCTCACCGGACGCCCGTACCCGGCATCGGAGGCCGCCGCAATCGGCCTGATCGGACATGTCGTGCCCGACGGGACGGCACTCGACGAGGCCCTCGCGATCGCCGAGCGGATCAACGCCTGCGGCCCGCTGGCCGTCGAGGCGGTCAAGGCGTCCGTGTACGAGACCGCCGAGATGACCGAGACCGACGGTCTCGCCGCCGAACTGGGGCGCGGCTGGCCGATCTTCGACACCGCCGACGCCAAGGAGGGCTCCCGAGCCTTCGCCGAGAAGCGCCCGCCCGTCTACCGGCGCGCCTGAGCCGTCCCCACGAGGAGCCCCCGTGCCCGAAGTCCTCAAAGCCCCCCTCGTCGTCGAGTTCCCCTTCACCCGCTCGCTCGGCCCCGTCCAGAGCGCCTTCCTCACCGGCCTGCGTGAACGCGTGGTGCTCGGGGTGCGGACGAGGGACGGCCGCACCCTCGTCCCACCCGTCGAGTACGATCCCGTCACCGCCGAGGACATCCGCGACCTCGTCGAGGTCGCCCCCACCGGCACCGTCACCACCTGGGCCTGGAACCATCAACCTCGCCGCGGCCAGCCCCTCGACACCTCCTTCGCCTGGGTCCTGGTCAAGCTCGACGGCGCCGACACCGCCCTGCTGCACGCTCTCGAAGCCCCCGGACCCGACGCCGTACGCACGGGCATGCGGGTCCGCGTCCGCTGGGCCGAGCAGCGCGTCGGCGCGATCACGGACATCGCCTGCTTCGAACCGTACGAGGGGGACCCACTCGAAACCGCCGGTCACGACGGCCGGTTCGAGGACATGGTGACCGGCATCGTCGCCCCCGCCCGCCTCGACTACGTCTACTCGCCCGGCCGCGCCCAGTCCGGCTACATCAACGCCCTCTCCGGCCGCCGGACCGTCGGCGAACGCTGCCCGTCCTGCCGCAAGGTGTACGTCCCGCCCAGGGGCGCCTGCCCCACCTGCGGTGTCGCCACATCCGAACAGGTGGAAGTGGGGCCACGCGGCACGGTGACGACGTACTGCATCGTCAACATCAAGGCGAAGAACCTCGACATCGAAGTGCCGTACGTCTACGCGCACATCGCCCTCGACGGCGCCGACCTCGCACTGCACGGCCGGATCGGCGGCATCCCCTACGACCAGGTGCGGATGGGCCTGCGGGTGGAGCCGGTATGGACGGACGGTGGTCGCTACCCGGACCACTACCGGCCGACCGGCGAGCCGGACGCGGACTACGAGACGTACAAGGAGCTGTTGTAGATGCTGCCCATCAGGGATGCCGCCGCCGTCAGGGATGCCGCCGCCGTCAGGGACGGCGCCGTGGTCAGGGACGGCGCCGTGGTCAGGGATGTCGCCGTCGTCGCCTTCGCGCAGACCGACCACCTGCGCACCACCGACGAGCTCTCCGAAGTGGAGATGCTCATGCCGGTGCTGCATGACGTCCTGGACCGGACCGGCCTGAAGACCGGCGACATCGGATTCACCTGCTCCGGCTCGACGGACTATCTCGCGGGCCGCGCCTTCTCCTTCACCATGGCGCTCGACGGGGTGGGCGCCTGGCCGCCGATCTCCGAGTCGCACGTCGAGATGGACGGGGCGTGGGCGCTGTACGAGGCGTGGACGAAGCTGCTGACCGGTGACGCCGACACCGCGCTCGTGTACGCGTACGGGAAGTCGTCGCCCGGCTCCGTGCGGGACGTGCTGACCCGGCAGCTCGACCCGTACTACGTGGCGCCCCTGTGGCCGGACTCGGTCGCGATCGCCGCACTTCAGGCGCAGGCGCTCATCGACGCGGGGGAGACCGACGAGCCCGCCCTCGCCGGCGTGGCGTCCCGCAGTCGCGCCTCCGCCGTCGCCAACCCGCATGCCCAGCTGAGGGGTTCGGTGGCGCAGGGCGACTACGTCGTACGCCCGCTGCGGACCGGCGACTGCCCGCCCATCGGCGACGGTGCCGCCGCCGTGATCCTCGCGGCGGGGGAGCGGGCCCGGGAACTGTGCGAACGGCCCGCGTGGATACGGGGGCTCGACCACCGCATCGAGGCACACGGCCTCGGCGTACGCGACCTGACCGACTCGCCGTCGACCCGCCTCGCCGCCGAAAAGGCCGGAGCCTTCGAACGGCCCGTCGACACCGCCGAGTTGCACGCACCTTTCACCTCGCAGGAGGTGGTCCTGCGCAAGGCGCTGCGGCTCGACGACGGGGTGCGCGTCAACCCCTCCGGGGGAGCGCTCGCCGCCAACCCGGTCATGGCCGCCGGACTCATCCGCATCGGCGAGGCCGCCGCCCGCATCCACAGAGGCGAGTCCGACCGGGCGCTCGCCCACGCCACGTCGGGGCCCTGCCTCCAACAGAACCTGGTCGCCGTACTCGAAGGGGATTCCCGATGAGCAAGGAGCCCGTGGCCGTCGTAGGCATCGGCCAGACCAAGCACGTGGCGGCCCGACGGGACGTGTCCATCGCGGGACTCGTGCGCGAGGCGGCGATGCGGGCCCTGGCGGACGCCGAGTTGACCTGGGCCGACATCGACGCCGTCGTCATCGGCAAGGCGCCCGACTTCTTCGAGGGCGTCATGATGCCGGAGCTGTACCTCGCCGACGCGCTCGGCGCCGTCGGCAAGCCGATGCTGCGGGTGCACACGGCGGGCTCCGTCGGCGGATCGACCGCGCTCGTCGCCACGAACCTCGTCGCGGGCCGTGTCCACGGCACCGTTCTGACCCTGGCCTACGAGAAGCAGTCCGAGTCGAACGCCATGTGGGGCCTGTCGCTGCCGATCCCCTTCCAGCAGCCGCTGCTCGCCGGGGCGGGCGGCTTCTTCGCGCCGCACGTTCGCGCGTACATGCGGCGCACCGGCGCGCCCGACACGGTCGGCTCGCTGGTCGCGTACAAGGACCGGCGCAACGCCCTCAAGAACCCGTACGCGCATCTCCACGAGCACGACATCACGCTGGCGAAGGTCCAGGCCTCGCCCATGCTGTGGGACCCGATCCGCTACTCGGAGACCTGCCCGTCCTCGGACGGCGCCTGCGCCATGATCCTCACCGACCGCGCGGGCGCGGCCCGCTCGCCGCGACCGCCCGCCTGGCTGCACGGCGGCGCGATGCGCAGCGAGCCGACCCTCTTCGCGGGCAAGGACTGTGTGTCGCCGCGGGCGGGCAAGGACTGCGCGGCCGATGTGTACCGCCAGGCGGGCATCGCGGACCCGCGCCGAGACATCGACGCCGTGGAAATGTACGTGCCCTTCTCCTGGTACGAGCCCATGTGGCTGGAGAACCTCGGCTTCGCCGACGAGGGCGAGGGCTGGAAGCTCACCGAGTCCGGCGTGACCGAGCTGGACGGTGACCTGCCCGTCAACATGTCCGGCGGGGTCCTCTCCACCAATCCGATCGGCGCCTCCGGCATGATCCGTTTCGCGGAAGCTGCGCTTCAGGTGCGCGGCCAGGCCGGAGAGCACCAGGTCGACGGGGCCCGCAGGGTGCTGGGACACGCCTATGGGGGCGGATCCCAGTTCTTCTCGATGTGGCTGGTCGGGGCCGCGCCGCCCACCTCCTGAAACCGTCCCCCTCACGTGGCCTGTCCGCCGCCGGAACCGATCGCTAGGCTGGCGGCGGACGACGAACCGGGAGGAGCAGGACGTGGCCGAGAGCACCATCGAGCAGCACCCGCTCGCGGGCTGGGACAAGCCGGAGCTGGACCTCAGCAACGCCGAATGGCAGTCCAGCAGCCGAGGGCGCGGAGACGTCCAGATCGCTTTTGTCGAGGGCTTCATCGCGATGCGCAACAGTGGCAGCCCCCAGAGCCCTTCCTTGATCTTCACACCCGCCGAGTGGGGCGCCTTCGTGTCGGGGGCGCGCGAAGGAGAGTTCGACCTCACCTGAGGTGATGCCTGTGACGGAAGTGAGTCCGGGGCCGGCGCCCGACCTGGGGCCGGCCCCGCAGGCTAATGGGTGCGAGTCCCTCTATCATTAACACCATGGAGGACTCGATCAGCGCGGACACCCGGCTCGCCCTCGACCTCGCACTCACCATCCGGCACGACGGAAACGGCGGGGTGGCCGACGATCTCACCGCACCCGGCGGGCTCACCGCCTGGGTTCAGGGGCACGGCGACCTGCTGCCGGGAGCCGACGGCTTCGTCGCCGACGCGGCGACCCTCGCCGCCGTCCGCGACCTGCGCGCCGCCGTCCGGGCCCTGTTCGCCCGCGCCGTTCGCCCCGACGAGCCGAGCCCGGCCGACGCCGCCCGGCTGCTGCCCGTACCGCAGGCCGTGGAGCGGCTGAACACCGCCGCCGCCCTCGCCCCGACCGTCCCCTTCCTCGCCTGGGCCGAGGGCGCCGATCCCGTCGTACGGCAGCAGCCGGTGCGCGGCGGCCGCGAGCTCACCGGGGCACTCGCCCGCGCCGCAGTCGCCTTCCTGGCGAGCGCCGACCGGGAGCGGCTGCGCGCCTGCCACGCGCCGCGCTGTGTGCGCTACTTCATCAAGGAACACCCGCGGCAGGAGTGGTGCACACCCTCGTGCGGAAACCGGGCCAGGGTCGCCCGCCATCACGAGCGGCACAAGAAGTCCGCGTAGGCCTCGGACACTGTGGAAGGTTCAGGCCGGAACGGCTCCCCGGTCGATGCCACGGGCGTACGCTGAGGTGCCTGGAGGTCACGGTACGCGCCCGCTCCCCGCGCGGGCCGCACCACCGTGGCCAGGGGGTGGAGCATGGGGCAGCGCGGCGCACGGAGCAGAAGGACACTCTTCGAACGGGAGAGTGAACTCGCCGCCGTCGAAGAGGCGTTGAGCGAGCTCACCGGCCTGCGCAGGGACGGCACCGAAGCGCCCCGGCGGCCCCGCGGAGCGCTCCTCGCCTTCGCAGGACGCGCCGGCATCGGCAAGACGACGCTTCTCGCCGAGGTACGACGTCGCGCCGCCGCCCAGGGCTGCGCCGTACTGTCCGCGCGCGGCGGCGAGCAGGAGCAGCGCGTCTCCTTCCATGTCGCCCGCCAGCTCCTGCAGCCCCAGCTCGCCGGCGTTCCTGAGGCCGAACTCCGCGCCTCACTGGGGAGTTGGTACGCGATCGTCGGCCCCGCACTCGGCCTGTGCGCGGCCCCGGAAGGCGCCCCGCCCGACCAACAGGGCCTGCGCGACGGCCTCGACTGGGTGCTCACCCACCTCGCCGTGCAGCGCGCCCCGATGGTGCTCGTCCTCGACGACGCGCACTGGGCCGACCCCGAGTCGCTGAGCTGGCTCGCCGCGTTCGCGCCGCGCGCCGAGGAACTGCCGCTGCTGCTCGTCGTCGCCTACCGGCCCGATGAACTCCCCGACCACGCCGAGTCGTTCAGGGGACTGCCCGGACGCGCAGGGCAGCGTCCCCTCGACCTCGAACCGCTCAGCGCCGTCGCCGTCGCCCGACTCGTGCGCGAGGATCTCGGCACCCAGGCCGACGACGCGTTCTGTCGCGAGTGCTGGGCGGTCACCGCGGGCAACCCGTTCGAGGCGGTCGAGCTGACCGCGAAGGTGCGCGACCGCGGACTGATCCCGACCGAAGCCGGAGCACACCTGCTGCGCGACCTGGCCGCCGCCGTCAAGGGCAGTGGCCTGATCGCCCGCCTCGAACGCCTCGGCACCTCGACCGTCCGCTTCGCCTGGGCGTGCGCCGTGCTCGGCACGGAGATCCAGCCGACCCTGGCCGCCGCCGTCGCGGGCCTCGGGTCCGAGGAGGCCGCCGACGCGGCGGACGCCTTGCGCGGCGCCCGTATCCTCACCGGCGCCGACACCCTGGAATTCGTCCACCCGCTCATCGCCACCGCCGTCTACCGCGCCATCCCCGGCGGAGTCCGGGTGGCCCTGCACGGCCAGGCCGCCTGGTGCGTCATCGACGAAGGGCTCGGCCCCTCCGCCGCCGCCCGCCACCTCATGGAGACCCACCCCGACAGCGACACCTGGGTCGTCCAGCAACTGCGCGCCGCCGCCCGTGAGACCCAGCGGGCCGGCGCCCCCGACGCCGCCCGCAGCTACCTCGCCCGCGCCCTGCGCGAACCGCCGCCCTTCGAACAACGGGCCGCGGTCCTCTACGAACTGGGCTGCGCCTCCCTGCTCACCGAACCGGCGACCACCGTCAACCACCTCCGTGCCGCCCTCGAAGAACCCATCGCCGCCCCCGAGCTGCGCCACCACATCGTCTACCGCCTCTCCCAGGTCCTCGCCCACAGCGACCGGCTCGCCGAGGCCTCGGAGACACTCGCCCGCGAGATCCGCGTGACCGGCGACGCCCGGGTGCGGCTGCGCATGCAGTCCGAACAGTTCATGTGGGACGCCTTCCGCGCCGACGAGCCCGACTCGCCCGCCCGGTCCCGCCGCCTGACCCGCCTCGCCGACCGGCTCACCGGCCGCGACCTCACCGAGCGCTACGTCATCGGCCTGCGCGCCTGGGACGCGACCCTGCGCGGGGAACCCGCCCACATCGCCCTCCACCACGCCGAACGCGCCCTCGCCGGCGGCCTCGGCTGGGCCGAGGCCGACCGCGGCTTCGAGGTGCCCGTCCTGGTCGCCCTCACCTTCATGTACGCCGACCGCCCGGGGCGTACCGAGGAACTTTTCGCCGCCGGAATCGCCGACTTCGAGGCCCAGGGCTGGCACGGCGCCCACCTCTCCTTCGGCTACACCATCCTCGGGTACGTCCGCTACCGCCGCGGCCGGCTCGCCGAGGCCGAGGACTTCGTCCGCGCGGGCCTCAGGCTCGCCGAGCGGGTCGGGCCCGGCACCCCTGTCCACTGGTACGCCGTCGGTACCCTCATCCAGATCCTGCTCGCCCGCGGCCGGATCACCGAGGCCGCGCAGATCGCCGAGGACTACGCGTTCGGGGCGCCGTTCCCGGCCGCCGTGACCTTCCCCGACGCCCAGACCGTGCACGGTGAACTGCTGCTCGCCCGCGGCCTCACCAAGGACGCCGCCGCCGAGCTGGCGGCGGCCGGGCGCCGCCTCGAGCCGCGCGGCATCCGCAACCCGTCCTGGTGCCCCTGGCAGCTGCACCTCGCCCGCGCCGAGAGCTACGACGCACCGGAACGCGCGGTCGTCACGGCACTCGAAGCGGTGAACCGCGCCCGCCAGTTCGGTGCCCCCTCAGCCGTCGGACAGGCGCTACGGGCCGCCGCCGAAGTCTCCTCGGGCGCCACCCGCGTCAAGCTGCTCGAAGAGTCCGTCGGCCACCTGGAGCGCTCCCCTGCCGCCTACGAACTGGCCTGCGCCCTGGTCGCCCTGGGCACCGAACTGCGCCGCTCGGGCCGCGCCAAGGAGGCGGCCGAGCAGCTCTACCGGGGGCTGGACGCGGCCGTGCAGTGCGGGGCCGACGGGCTCGTCGAAGCGGCCCGTGACGAGCTGGCAGCCGCCGGCCTGCGCCCACGCCGCCTGCACAGCACCGAGACCGACACCCTCACCGCCCGCGAACGCACGGCCGCCGCACTCACCGCCCGGGGCCGCGGCACCGGCCAGGTCGCCGCGGAACTGCACACCGACGAGCAGACCGTCGTCCGCCTGCTGTCAGCGGTCTACCGGAAGGTGGGCACGGACCGTACGGGGCTGGCGGCGGCGCTGGGCGAACAGGCGTCTCCATAGCCCCTCGCAGGGGGGCGCCCCCAGGGCCCGGTTCGCGGCCGGGCACGTACCATTGCGGCATGTCCTTCCTCCGTCGCCGCAGCGCCACGCCCGCCGGTCCCGATTTCGACGTTCTGGCCATGGATCCGGGCGACTGGCCGGGCAATCTCGGCGCGGGTCTGCTGCCCGCTCCCGACGGCAGCTGCCAGGGTGTCTTCCTGCGGTACGACCTGTTCGGCGGCCGCGGCCCCGCGATGATCATCGGCAATCTGCCGGAGGGCTCCCCGGCCCGTGAGGTCGCCGAGGGAGAGGTCCCCTTCGAGGTGGCCCAGCTGCTGCTCGCGCTGGAGAACGAGGAGGAGGTCACGGTCACCGGGATCGAGGACATGCCGGTGATGCAGGGTGACAACCTCCTGATCGTGCGCCGCCTCAAGCTCTCCGAGACCCGCATCTCGTGCGTGCAGTTCGACCGCAGCGACAAGGTGCTGGTGACCATCGCCGCCTGGGACCGCCCCATCACCGACGACCTGTACGCCCTGCTCAAGCCCCTGCCCCCGGAGCTCTTCCAGCAGGGCTGAGTCCCCGCCGGGTTCAGGCCGCGGGCCGCCGGCCGAGCGCCGGTCCGAGCTTGGTGGCGATGTCGGTGAGGATCTGCACGTAGTCGTCGTGGTCGAAGGTGAACGGTAGCGCGAACGCGACCTCGTCGACCTCCCGGAACGCGGCGTGGGCGTAGAGCCGTTCGGCGATCTGCTCCGAGGTGCCGACGAGGTCGGGCGCGAACATCATGCGCGCCGGACCTTGCGGAGCGGCGGTACGGGGCGTGCGCTTGCGGGCGTACTCCTCGTACTTCTCGCGCTGCTTCGGCGAGGCGCTGTCGGTGGGGATGACGACGAGTCCCTGGGAGACGCGGGCGCGGTCGCCGTCGGGGTGATGGGCGCGGAAGGTCCGGATGTGCGAGAGCTGGACCTCGGCGAAGTCCTCCGACTCCTCGGCCTTGACGACGCTGCTGGTCAGCAGGTTCATTCCGTGCTCGCCGGCCCACCGCGCCGACCGCAGACTGCCGCCGCCGTACCACATGCGGCGGCCCAGACCGGCGGCGTGCGGCTGGACCCGGTCGGCGAACACCTCGAAGCCCTCGACGCCGCTGAAGTCGGTGGCCGGTTTGCCGCGCACGAAGTCCAACAGCCGCTCCACCCGGGCGTAGCCGAAGTCCTCGATGTCGGCGGTGTCGGGGTAGAGCGCGTGCTTGACCTGGTCGTAGTGCATCGGCGGGCCGACACTGACCCCCGGATGGAGACGGCCCCCGGACAGGATGTCGACCGTCGCCAGGTCCTCGGCCAGCCGGAGCGGGTTCTCCCACCCCACCGGGATGACCGCCGTACCCAGTTCGATGCGGCTGGTGCGCTGCGAGGCCGCGGCCAGGACGGCGACGGGGGAGGAGATGCCGTACTGCAGATGCCGGTGCCGCACCCACGCACTGTCGAAGCCCAGCCGCTCACCCAGTTCGATGATCTCGAGCGTCGACTCGTGACCCCGGCGGGGATCGGACTCGTCGAACAGCCCGATGGTCAGGAAGCCCAGTTTCCGCAAGGGTGTCGAAGGCAGTGGCACAGGGCTCCTCCATCGTTCAGGCGTTCTCTGTCGAATGCCAGTGCTATACAGGTGTGGCGACCGTCACCCGATCAACACCGCAGCCCTGACGCGGCATTCCGCCGCACACCACCGGTGACAAGGAGTCCCGATGACCGGCGGTTCGCTGATCGTGGAGAGTCTGAAGGTCGGCACCCATCTCGAGGACCTGCGGATCGAGGCCCGGGAGATCCATCGGTTCCGCCCGCCGAACGTCGGGGCGGGGCAGCCGGGCATCTGGACGGTTGTCGAGTTCGGCGTGGCGGCGGAGCGCGCGGCGGAGGTCGCCGAGGCCATCTCGCACGCGTTGGACCAGCCCGGCTGGTAGGTGGACATGCGGTCCGCCGACGAGACGTTCGTGGTGTTCCTGGCGGGGCCGGGTCCGCTTTTCCGCGGACCCGGCTTCGGCGACCTATGTGCCCGAGTGCTTCACCGCCACGTCCGCCGCCCGCACGAACGCCACCCGGTGCCCGAACTGGATCTCGTAGTACATGTCCGTGCCGATCACGACCTTGTGCGGTGCCGTGTCGAAGGTCGGCGCGTAGTAGTACTCGCCCGGCACCTTGTCACCGGCCGCGTACTTCTGGCCTGCGAGCAGCTTGTACGGCAGGGGCGAGACCGACTGGACCGGTACGCCCGTCGGGTACGCCTCCTTCTCCGGGTAGGCACGTCCGTACACGGGGATCTGCGTGAGACCAGCCCTGGGCGTGACGACCAGCCCGGACGCGCTCACCGCGGTCGGCTGCTTCTTCGGGTTCTTGAACCACGCCTTCTGGCCCAGGTACCAGATCGCCGTCCAGTCGCCGTCACTTCCGGCGACCGCGTACTGCTGGCCGGTGGAGACGCGCGAACCGATGTCGTTCACATCGATCGTCGAGTCGTTCCCCGCCGGCCGTAGCCCGATGTCCTTGATCAGGGGCGAGCTCGCGTTCGGCAGGCTGTGGAGGCGCACCGCGCTGGAGCCGTGGACCGCACAGGGCTCGCCGTTGGTGACGCAGCCGGTGAATGCAGGCCGGTTGTCCGTGAAGTTCGGCAGCACGGTGACCAGCCCGTCGGCCGCCTTTCCCGTGGGCTTGAAGGGCTGGTCCAGCAGTGTGAAGTAGTGCTGCCAGTCCCAGTACGGGCCCGGGTCCGTGTGCATGCCGGGGATCGTCGACGTCGTCGGGCCGGGCACGGTGTCGTGCCCGAGGATGTGCTGCCGGTCCAGCGGAACGCCGTACTCCTTGGACAGGTACTTCACCAGTCGCGCCGAAGCCCGGTACATCGCCTCCGTGTACCAGGCGTCCGGCGAGGCGAGGAAGCCCTCGTGCTCAAGCCCGATCGACTTGGCGTTGACGTACCAGTTGCCCGCGTGCCAGGCCACGTCCTTCGCCTTCACATGCTGAGCGATGTGACCGTCGGTCGAGCGCAGGGTGTAGTTCCACGACACATAGGTCGGGTCCTGGACCAGGTTCAGAACACCGTCCCATTTGCCCTCCGTGTCATGGATGACGATGTACTTGATGCTCTGTGCGACGGGCCGGTCGCCGAGGTCGTGGTTTCCGTAGTCGCCGTCGCCGAACTCCTCGTACGGGGCGGGGATCCACTCGCAGGCCACGGTGGTCGGGCACTCCGTGTCCTTGGCGGAGACCGTACGCAGCCCCGCCCGCCCCAGTTGTGCCGTGTCCGGGCCGATCCCGGGCTGGGCGGTGAGCGCGACCTGCTGACCGGCGTCCGTGGTGCGCTCCGCGCCGTCGCGGATCACCTCGTAGACGTCATCGGCGTACGTCGCCGCGGTCGCGCTGTCGTCCGCGCCCGAGAACCGCGCCACCGCCCCGTACCAGTCGGCCGCGTCATCGCTCAGCGGCTCGCCGAGGTCCTGCTGCACGGCGGCGAGGAGCGCGGCGCCGCCCGCGATGTTCGCGGCCGCGTCCGTACGCAGCCGCTCGGCCGGGAGGCCGGTGAGCCCGGCCGCCTTCGGCAACGTCTTGAGCCGGGGCGGGAGTTGGGAATTCTCCGGCACCTTCGTGTCGGGGAGCAGGGCCGGACGCGAGCTGTCGCCGCGGGCATCCTCCAGGCCCTCGCTGTGGTGCGGTGCCTCGGCGATCGCGGTGCGTGCGTCGGTGAGGTGCATGGGGCCGTATCCGCCGCTGACGCTCGGCGCGCCGGCGTGCGCGTCCCAGCGGGACTGCAGATAGGAGACGCCGAGGAGGACGCTCAGCGGGACGTGGTACTCGGCGGCCGCGCCGGCGAAGGCCCGCTGCAGCTGTGCGGAGGAGGCCGGCGTGCCGCTGCCCGACGGTGCCGCGCCGAGCAGTGGCAGCAACAGTGCCGCCGAGGCGACGGCGCCCGCGGCCCTGCGTGCGCGTCTGTGCCCGGCGGTGGCCCGGGGGTCGGTGAAGGATCCTCGCAATGCAGCCTCCTGGGACGATCGAGCGCGGTGGGGCGTGCGGGAGAGCCGGACGTGGGTCAGTGGTATCGGCTCTCCGATGATCCGTCAATCATGCCCAGCTGCAGGTGATTTCCCATGTCAGTGAAGGGGCGAAGGGTTTTCGTGGCGGCGGTGGCGCGGCCTGCGAGGCGTCAGTGGAGTGGACCAGTGGGCTCGATCGAGTGAAGATCGTTTCTGGTGGGCATGGACGTGGACGTGGACGTGGACCGGGTCGGCCGGGCATGACGAAGGTCCGCGGTGCGCCGCTGTCCTGGGCGCACCGCGGACCTTCATCCCCCGTCAGCGAGTGCCGACCGCCGCTCGAACGGCCCTGCGGGCCATCTGGCAGTCGTCGTGAAGCCGCCGCAGCAGCAACCGCTGTTCCTCGCCGGACGGCGCGGCACCCGGGTGGGCCGGTCCCGGTGCAGCCGGGGTCGCGTCGTGCATCGAACGCTGTACGGCCGTCTCGTACGAACGGATCTCACGGGTCAGTACGAGCATCAGGTTCACCAGGAAAGCGTCGCGCGCCGCAAGCCCCGCCGACTGCGCGAGCTGACTGATCTGACGGCGCGCCACGGGAGCGTCACCGAGGACGGCCCACAGGGTCGCCAGGTCGTACCCCGGCAGATACCAGCCCGCGTGCTCCCAGTCCACCAGCACTGGACCGGCCGGTGAGAGCAGGATGTTCGACAGCAACGCGTCCCCGTGACAGAACTGGCCCATGCCCTGACGGCCCGCGGAGTGCGCGATGCCGTGCACCAGCTTCTGCAGATCGCCCATGTCCCGGTCCGTGAGCAGACCCAGCTCATGGAAACGGGAGATCCGCTCCGCGTAGTCCAGCGGGGCGTCGAACGTCCCCGCCGGCGGCCGCCACGCGTTCAGCCGACAGATCGCACCCAGTGCCGCCCGGATGTCCGCGCGGGGCGGGGCCTCGGTCGGATGCCGCTGGAGCGCGGCCACCCGTCCTGGCATCCGCTCGATCACGAGGGTGCAGTTGTCCGGGTCCGCCGCGATCAGTCGGGGCACCCGGACCGGCGGCCGATGCCGCACGAACGAGCGATATGCAGCTATTTCGTGCCGGATCCGCTCGGCCCAGATCGGGGATTGGTCCAGTAAACACTTGGCGACGGCCGTGCTGCGCCCTGTCGTGCCGACAAGGAGCACGGAGCGCCCGCTGCGGCGCAGCACCTGGACCGGAGCGAACTCCGGACAGATCCGGTGCACCGACGCGATCGCCGTGCGCAGCTGCGCGCCCTGGGGGCCGGACAAGTCGAGTCTCCCGCTGAGCGGTTGAGTGCCGAGCCCCGGAACGCGCCGCGCCCTGCCGGCGCCGAGCACGGGGGCCGCGGGCCGCGCGGGGTCGAGGTAGGGGCCGCTGCCCGCCGCCGGGCGGGGGTGCAGCGACCGGGGCGGAGCGGACACGGAGGACGATGCTGTGTACATGGGCGATACAGATCCCTTCGTGTGCCTGCAAGTTGCTGCGCTACCCGGCCCGGTCCCCCTGGTGCACCCTGGGGAGTGTTCCTGTGGCAACCGGGTCGGGGTGGCGCGTTCCTACCTGACACCCGACGCTCCGTGGCACACCATCTGGCGCACCCTGGCGAACCCTGGCGAATAGTCGCTCAGCAACTGACAGAGGGTTACTGTCAACTCAGCCGAGAACCTGGGGGCTTGACGTGAACGGACAACCCAACACTCGTCTGTCGGACCTGTTCGGCCTGGTCGGCTGGTCCAAGGGCGAACTCGCGAGGCTGGTCAACAAGCAGGCGGCGGCCATGGGTCACCCCCAGCTGGCGACCGACACCTCTCGGGTGCGGCGTTGGATCGACATGGGAGAGATCCCGCGCGATCCGGTTCCGCGAGTGCTGGCAGCGCTGTTCACCGAGCGTCTCGGCCGTGTCGTGACCATCGAGGACCTCGGTCTGGTGCGGCACGGGCGTGTGGGTAAACGGCCGGGCGGCGGGAGTGTGGAGCATCCCGACGGAGTGCCGTGGGCGCCCGAGCGAACCGCTGCGGTCCTCACCGAATTCACGGGAATGGACCTCATGCTCAACCGACGCGGCTTGGTGGGCGCGGGCGCCGCGCTCGCCGCGGGATCCGCACTCAGCAGTGCCATGCACGATTGGCTGCACACCGATCCGGCCTTCGCGGCCGACGCCCCTGATCTCGACCATCCCCTGCACGCCGACCCCGCTGGGTTCGACCGCTATGAGGCCGCCCCCATCGGGTCGCAGGAGATCGAGGAACTGGAGCGCTCGGTCGAGGTGTTCCGGGCCTGGGACGCGGCCCGCGGCGGCGGGCTGCAACGCAAGGCCGTGGTGGGCCAGCTCAACGAAGTGGGAGGAATGCTCTCCTACCGACACCCCGACCATCTGCAGCGGCGCCTGTGGGGCGTCGCCGCCAATCTCGCCGTGCTGGCGGGCTGGATGTCGCACGACATCGGCCTGGAGCCCACGGCTCAGAAGTACTTCGTCATCGCCGCCCACGCGGCACGAGAAGGCGGTGACCGGCCCCGCGCCGGGGAGGCGCTCTCCCGCGCCGCCCGTCAGATGGTGCACCTGGGCCGGCCCGACGACGCCCTGGACCTGATGAAGCTCGCCAAGTCGGGCTCGGGTTCCGAGACCCTGCCGCGCACCCGCGCCATGCTCTACACGATCGAGGCCTGGGCACAGGCGTCGATGGGCAAGGGCCAGGCCATGCGGCGCACCCTGGGCGAGGCGGAGGATCTCTTCGTCTCCGACAAGGGTGATGTGCCACCGCCGAGCTGGATGCAGATGTTCGACGAGGCGGACATGCACGGCATGCAGGCCCTGGCCTACCGGACGCTCGCGGAGCACGACCCGGCCGCGGCGACCACGGCGCAACGCCACGCCAAGGAGGCGCTGGAGCTGCGGGCGAACGGGCGGCAGCGGTCGCAGATCTTCGACTGGCTGTCCCTGGCCTCGGCGTGCTTCATCGCGGACGACCCCGAGCAGGCGGACCGCTATGCGCGACTGGCCCTGGTGTCGATGGGAGCGAACTCCTCCCACCGCACCTGGGACCGGCTGCGCGAGATGTACCGGCTCACCGCTCATTACTCCAGCTATCCGAGGATCCACGAATTGCGTGAGGAGATCGAACTCGCCCTTCCCAAGGTCTCGTTGAGGCCGAGGGGTGGGAGCAGCGCGCGGGCGTGAGCGGCCCGTGACAGCAATCTTCAGGGGCCACCCGTGACAGCATCTGCGGGCGGCATGTGACAGCAACTCCAGGGGTCAGGTGTCGACCCTGGCGATGAGCACGCAGGCGTCGTCCTCGCGCTCGGTCTCGCCGAATTCCTCAACAACCGTCCGTACGCAGTCCTGGGCCGTGCGGGCTCCGCGAAAGCGCGGGGCCAGGTCGAGCAGCCTCTGGACGGCCGCCGCTTCTCCCCCACTCTCGGCTTCTCCCCCACTCTCGGCTTCGCTCGAGCGGGGGGACCCCCATGAGCGGGGGGACCCCCATCGCCGCGGGATCAGTCCGTCCGTGTGCAGGAGCAACAGGTCGCCGTCTTCAAGGGTTTCTTCGGCCTGCCCATAGGCGGCACCCGAGGTCGCTCCGAGCAGCACGCCGTCCGGCGCCGCCAGCATGCGCCCCGTCCCGTTGCGGAACAGCAGCGGGGCGGGGTGCCCTGCCTGCGCCCAGGTGAGGGTGCGGGTCCCCGGCCGGTAGCGGCAGCAGACGGCGCTGCCCAGGGCCGGTTGTACGGCAGCGTCGAGCAACTGGTTCAGCCAAGACATGAGTTGGCCCGGCTGGGTGCCCGCGACGGCCATGCCGCGCAGGGCGCCGAGCAGCATCGCCATGCCCGAGGCCACGGTGACGCCGTGTCCGGTGAGGTCGCCGACGCTCAACAGGGTTTCCCCATTGGGCAGTTCCATCGCGTCGTACCAGTCCCCGCCGATCAGTGAGGTGGTCGACGAGGGCAGATAGTGGGTGGCGATGTCCAGGGTGTCGGGGCCCCGCTGCGGGAATCGCAGGGAACCGCGCCAGGGTGGGAGCACGGCCTCCTGCAACTCGACCGCGAGTCGGCGCTCGGTCTGCGCGAGATGGCGGTGGTGTTGCAGCGAGTCATGGCTCTCACTCACCGTCCGCTGGCTGCGCCGCAGTTCGCTGACGTCGCGCAGCACGGCCCACATCGAGGCGGTGCTGCCGTCGGCGTCGAGCACCGGCTCGCCCATCATGTGCACGGTCCGCACACCGCCGTCGGGGCACACTATGCGGAACTCTCCGTCGATGGGCTTCGCGTCGATGAGGCAGTCCGTGACCATCGCCGTCAGCGTCGGCCGGTCCTCGTCGAGTACCAGCGAGGGCAGTTCGTCGAGGGTGAGTGGGGGAGCGGCGGGGTCGCGGCCCAGGATCTGGTACAGCTCACCGGACCAACTGGCCTCGTCCGTCAGCAGGTTCCACTCGGCACTGCCGACCCGGCTGAGCAGTGAAGCGCGCCGGGGCGCGGCCGGCACGGCTCGGGCGGCGGGTACGCCGGCTGGTTTGCCGGGCACCGCCGGCGGTCCGTCCCGCAGCTGGCCCAAGTGCTCGTCGAGGTCGTCGAGTTGATGCATCGCCAGGTCGCACAGAGCGCGCTGCCAGCGCCCCTGGGGATCCGTGCCGTCGAGGGGCGCGTCGCGTCGTACGGCGTCCACCTCGCCGCGGAGCTGCCGCGTCTGCGAAATGAGCGCGTCGACCGTGCCGCGCGGGGGCGGCTGGGCGGCTGGGCGATCCGCAGAGAGATGGGACGGCATGACGCACTCCGATGCGGGGACGGTACGACCAAGGCAGGCTGGCGGAAGGACCGTTACGACTGTTGCACAGCCTGCGACGCCCTGTAAGGGATTTGGCAACACACGATCCGGTGGTGCTTCTGGCATATGCCTGAGTCCACTCGGCCGGGCCGACCGGGATCGATTCGGTACATGGGTGAAGTGGTCAAGTCGTAGAAAACATACGCGACTTGTCGGGCTGTGGAGGTAGCCGCACCCCGCGTTGACTCGTGTGTTCGACGGGCGTATGTGCGGGGCGCCTGTGGATCGCCCGCCCGGTGTCAGAACGACTGGACAAAATCTCGTACCTCCTCTTCATAGAAGAGGGTGGGATCGATGCCCATGGAGGTGAAGTTGCCCTCGATCTCCAGGCTTACCAGACCGTGCAGATGGGCCCACAGCATGGTCGTCCGTGCCGCGACCGCCGCCGACACGCCTTCGATGGCGTGCCGCTTCATCCACTCCCCGAACTGGGGTCGAGGGCCCTCCGGGAGCGCCGTGTCCGACGCCGCGAGGGCGCTCGCCACGGTCAGTACGACGTTCATGGCCGGCTGGGAGGCGTCGACCAGGCTCGTGGACTGTGCGTCGTAGCCCGCCAGCGGTGCCCGGAACAGCAGTCGGTAGCGGTGCGGCTCGGTCCGTGCCCAGTCGCGGTAGGCCCGCACGACCGCGGCCAGGCGTGCCGCCGCGTGCCCCTTGGTGTCGCCGGCCGCGCGGGCGAGGGCGGCCGCGAGGTCCCCGTAGGCGTCGATGACCAGCTCGGTCAGCAGGCTGTCCCGGTTGGCGAAGTAGCGGTAGAGCGCGGGGCCGGTCATGCCCAGCTGCTTGGCGATGGCGTTGAGGGACAGGGCCTCCGGGCCGCCCTCGGCCAGCTGCCGGAGGGCGGCGGCCTTGACCTCCTGCCGTACCTGCGCTCGGAACCGATCGCGCGGGCCCGGTCCCGTTCGGCTCTTTGGGGTCATGTCATCGCCTCTTCGTCCGCTGGGCAAGCTCAGTTAGAGCCTATCACGAACGCGAGAATGCCTAGTGAAGGGACGGCGGCGGACACCCCGCGGGTTCGCGTACGCGTCGAGCGTCAGCGGCTGATGTCCCGGTACAACTCCGGACGCGGGGCGAGTTCGACGGCCACCCGGCCGTCCGTCCGCTGCGCCCGGACCCCCGCCTCGGCGACGGCGGACGCCGCGTATCCGTCCCAGGCGCTGGGCCCGGTGACCCGGCCCTCCCGGGTGGCGTCCACCCATGCCTGCACCTCGCGGTCGTAGGCGTCGGCGAATCGTACGAGGTAGTCCTGCGCCACCACCTCGGACGCACTGCCCGCCGCCGTCACGACCATCGTGTGCTCGTCCCCGATCCGGGCGCTCCCCGACTCACAGACCGCCTCGCACCGCACCTGGTAGCCGAAGCCGGAGTTGACGAAGACCTCGACGTCGACCAGGGCGCCGTCCGCGGTCTCGAACAGCACGAATTGGGGATCGACGAGGCCCTGCGGGGCGTGCGAGGACGATTGCGGGCGCAGCACGGTGACCGCCGTGAGCTCCTGGTTCAGCAGCCAGCGCGCCGCGTCGATCTCGTGCGAGACGGAGCTGTTGACCAGCATCGCCGTGGTGAAGTCGGGCGGGGAGGAGACATTGCGGTGCGTGCAGTGGAGCATCAGCGGACGGCCCAACCGGCCGCTGTCCAGCAGGGACTTGAGCCGCTGGTACTCGGCGTCGTAACGGCGCATGAAGCCGACCTGCACCAGTCGCCGCCCGAGCCGCGCCTCGGCTTCCACCACCCGCAGTGCCCCGGCGGATTCCGGAACCATCGGCTTCTCGCACAGGACCGGCAGGCCGCGCTCGAAGGCCGCGAGCAGCGCCTCCTCGTGCGCGGGCCCGGGGGAGGCGATCAGCACGGCCCGCACGCCGGGTGCGTCGAGCGCGGCCGTCATCTCCGTGTGCACCGTGACGCCGTCGATCCCGGCCACGGCCTCCTTGGCGCGGCCGATGTCGGGATCGGCCACCGCCGCGACCCGAGCGCCGCTCACCGCCCGATCGATCCGCCGTATGTGGTCGGCCCCCATGTGGCCCGCGCCCAGGACCGCCACACCCAACAGCTCACTCATGCGCCCACCTCTCGACCGAAAGCTCTCGGCCGAAAGCTACCCAGGTGAGGGTCGGGCGGAGAATGCCGGGGGAGGGGCGGCGAGATCAGTAGCGCAGCACCCCGGCGATGCCTTTCGCGTCGCCGAGACTTCCGTCGGGGACGAAGCGGACCTCGGCACCGGTCTCCAGACACTGTTCGACGATCTCGTCGACGATGTCCTCGCGGGCGTCCAGGTCACCGCTCTCGGCCGGGACGAGATGGTCGCCGCCGTCGTCGCGTACCGTCTCGCGGTAGTTCTCCTCCACTGCCAGCAGCCGGATCCGGCCCTGGGAGGCGTTCTGCCACACCTCGTCGACTCCGGCGGCGAACGATTTGCGTCCACGGGCCGTTTCGAGCTCGCGGGCGACCGCGTCGGTGTTCTTCGTCTCCTCGGTGGTGACGACGGGACGTACCGCCTGCCATACGGCGTCGGGAGTGCCGTTCGCGAGGCCGCCGTGCGGGATGTGCGTCGCGTCCTTGGCGACCGTGCCGATCTCGTCCAGGCAGGAGAGCGCGGCGGTCTCACCGGTGATGTACAGCGGCCGAGGGCTCTCGCGCAGGACGGCGCTCATGGCGGTGTCGGCGTCGCGCAGGAAGCGGCGGGTGCCCTCGTCGCGGAAGGTGCTCGGCAGATCGCCGATGCGCTCCTGGCGCTCGGCGTCGAAGTTCTCGACGCCTCGGGTCAGCGGAAAGCCGCCCGAGTGGTCCTCGACGACATGGCCGGCGCCGCCGTTCCACAGCGTCACCCGGTCGGCCGACACCGAGAGCACCCAGAAGGGCCGCTCCGAGACCTGCGCGGCGACGAGATTACGGGTCAGGAAGGTGTCCGACAGCACCACGCGTTCGGGCACGGCGCGGGCCAGCGACCACACCTGGTGCTCACCGGGCGCGGCGAAGATCGCCAGGCCGTCCTCGGCGTGCGACAGGTCGACCTCCGCCAGCGCCAGATCGAGCTGCCGGACGAGGTCGGTGCGCCGCTCGCGGGTGACCGCAGGATCGGTTTCGATCTGCTTCTTGGCCTCGGCCACGACATTGCGCAGCCGGACCGGATCCTGGGCGTTGTCGGGCTCGCGGCGGTGCGTCGGCGTCAGCACGGAAACTGCGGGATAGGGCCGCGGCCGACGCAGCTCGGAAAGGGTTGCGGGACTGAGAGCGTGCTCCATAACTGCACCATAGGACTGATTTGCATTTCGGGCATTTGGGGCAATTGATTGCTAGTGTCGCTGGGATCGCCAGGCATGCTCCCGACCCCGCCGTAGGACGCCCATGACGCAGTCCGAGAAGCCTCTGCCGCAAGCGGACACCGGCCCCCGGGTACCCGCCGCCAAACTGACCCTGCTGACGCTCACGACGATGGTCGTCGGTTCGATGGTCGGGGCAGGTGTCTTCTCTCTGCCCAGCCGCTTCGCCCAGGAGACGGGCGTGGCAGGGGCGCTGATCGCCTGGGCCGTGGCCGGCACCGGCATGCTGATGCTCGCCTTCGTCTTCCAGCGGCTGGCGATCCGCCGGCCCGACCTCGACGCGGGCGTGTACGCGTACGCCAAGGCAGGCTTCGGTGAGTACCTGGGCTTCTTCGCGGCGTTCGGCTACTGGGCCAGCGCCTGCGTCGGCAACGTGACGTACTGGGTGCTCATCATGTCGACCGTCGGAGCTGTCGCACCGGCGCTGGGCGAGGGCGACACCGTGCTCGCGCTGGTGCTCTCCTCGGTCGGCCTGTGGGCGTTCTTCTTCGTCATCCGCCGCGGGGTGAAGGAGGCCGCGGCCATCAACCGGATCGTCACCGTGGCCAAGGTCGTGCCGATCCTCGTCTTCGTCGTCCTGGCGCTCTTCTACCTGGATCCCCAGGTCTTCGCCGAGAACTTCGGCGGCGCCGACTACGCCGGTTCGCTCTTCCAGCAGGTCAAGGGCACCATGCTGGCCACGGTCTTCGTGTTCCTCGGGGTGGAGGGCGCGAGCGTGTACTCGCGGCACGCCAAGCGCCGCGAGGACGTCGGCCGCGCGACCGTCCTCGGCTTTCTGAGCGTCTTCGCCGTCTTCGCCTCGGTCACCATCGTCTCGTACGGGATCATGCCGATGGGCGAGATCGCCGAGCTGCGGCAGCCCTCGATGGCCGGAGTCCTGGAGCACGCGGTCGGCAACTGGGGTCAGGTCTTCGTCAGCGTCGGCCTGATCGTCTCGGTGCTCGGCGCCTATCTCGCCTGGACCCTGATGGCCGCCGAGGTGCTCTTCGTCGCCGCCAAGGACGAGGACATGCCCCGCTTCCTGGGCCGCTCCACCCCCGCCGATGTGCCTGTGGCCGCCCTGCTGATGACCACGCTGCTGACCCAGGTCGTGCTGGTCGTCACGCTGTTCTCCGACGACGCCTTCAACTTCGCGCTCGACCTGACCAGCGCGCTGACCCTGATCCCGTTCCTGCTGGCGGCGGCGTTCGCCGTGAAGATCGCCGGAGTGGACCGTGGCAGAGACCTCGTCATCGCTCTGCTCGCCACCGTCTACACCGCGTTCCTCCTCTACGCGGCCGGACTGAAGTACCTCCTCGTCTCCTTCATCATCTACGCGCCCGCCACGGTCCTGTTCGTGATGGCCCGTCGGGAGCAGGGCAGACGGCTGTTCTCACCCCGTGAACTCGTCGTGCTCGCCGTTTCGGTCGCCGGCGCGGCCGTGGGGATCGTCGCCCTGGCGCTGGGTTGGATCAGCCTCTGACCTGTTCGGCTTTGGAGAAAGGCACACCGTGACCAGTCAAGACACCACGAACCGCCCGGCGTACGGCGTCCACTCCGAGGTCGGCAGGCTGCGCAAGGTGCTGGTCTGCGCGCCCGGCCTGGCGCACCGCCGGCTCACCCCCACCAACTCCGACGACCTGCTCTTCGACGACGTGATGTGGGTGGAGAACGCCCAGCGCGACCACGCCGACTTCGTGAACAAGCTGCGCGAACGCGGCGTCGACGTCATGGAGTTGCACGACCTGCTCGCCCGGACCATGGCGCTGCCCGTGGCCAGGGACTGGCTCCTGGACCGGAAGATCACCCCGAACGAGGTCGGACTCGGGCTTGTCGACGACACCCGGGCCTTCCTGGAGTCACTTGAACCGACCAGGCTCGCCCAGTATCTGATCGGCGGTCTGGCCACCGCCGATCTCCCGGACGACTTCCGCCCCGACTACCTCGCGCTGGCCCGTGAGTCGACCGGCGTACGCGAATATCTGATGCCGCCGCTGCCCAACACCCTCTACACCCGTGACACGACCTGCTGGCTGTACGGCGGTGTCACCCTCAACCCGCTGTACTGGCCCGCCCGGCACGACGAGACGCTGCTGATGAAGGCGATCTACACCTTCCACCCGGACTTCACGGGCTCGACCGTGTGGTGGGGCGACCCCGAACTCGACTGGGGGCAAGCCACGTTCGAGGGCGGCGACATCATGCCGGTCGGAGCCGGCGTCGTACTCATGGGCATGAGCGAGCGCACCTCGCGGCAGGCCATCACCCAGGTCGCGGCCGCGCTCTTCGCGAGCGGCGCGGCCGAGCACGTCATCGTCGCCGGTATGCCGAAGCTGCGTTCCGCGATGCACCTCGACACGGTGTTCACCTTCGCCGACCGCGACATGGTCACGCTGTACCCGACCATCATGGACGCGGTCCACACCTTCTCCCTCCGGCCGAGCGACAAGGCCCCCGGCATCGAACTCACCGACGAGGGCGCGCGCCCCTTCACCGAGGTCGTCGCCAAAGCCCTCGGGCTGTCCGAGCTGCGCGTCGTTGAGACCGGCGGCGACGTGTACGCCTCGGAGCGGCAGCAATGGGACAGCGGCAACAACGCGGTCGCCCTGGAACCGGGCGTCGTGTTCACCTACGACCGCAACACCCAGACCAACACGCTGCTGCGGAAGGCCGGCGTCGAGGTCATCACCATCGTCGGCGCCGAACTCGGGCGGGGACGGGGTGGCGGGCACTGCATGACGTGCCCGATCGTGCGCGACCCCGTGGAGTTCTGACGTTGTCTACCGGCCGCCGAGGGCCCTGTCGGCGGCGGCCTGCGAGGGCTTCCACCACGTCGTGACCGGCTCCCACACGAGAACGGCGTCACCGGCACCCAGCTCGCGCGCGGTGAACGAGCGACCGAAGCGCGACGGGTCCGCGGAGACGGTGATCGACCCCACCCGACGGGCCTCGGGGTCGGCCGGATCGGCGATCGTGCGCACGGCCGCGTACGCCGTCCTGCCCGCACCCATCCGGTACGGCCCGCTGTCACCGGTCGGCACCGGCAGGGCCGCGCCGTCGAGGTCACCGAAGGTGACGGTGGGGATGCGGTCGACGGTGCACGTCCGGGTGGATTCGTTGGTGACGCTGATGTGCACCACCGTGGGGTCGTGCGACTGCTGAGCCCGCACGATGACGGACCTCTCCGCGCACTTGGCGGGCCGCGCCGCGGCCGAGCCGCTCTGGGGCACGGCGAGGAGCAGCGCGGTGGCGGCGGTCGAGAGGGCGAGGACGGATCGGAAGCGCATCGGTGGGTTCCCCCTGTTTCGGTCACGAACGGGTCGACGTGCATAGGGCGGCGCCTACCCAGTGTGACGGTCGAGGCGCACATGGGGTTGTATCCGACTTGTCGGTGTTACCGCCCCGCGTCTGTTCTGTGACGTGCGTCCGGGCGAATCCGCTCAGTCCTCCGGGCCGCAGGAGCTGCCATTGTCCGGCAGGGAGCCGTACAGCAGGAAGTCGTCGACCTTCTGGTGCACGCACTTGGAGGTCGCGTACCCGGTGTGTCCCTCGCCCTTGTTGTCGAGCACGACCGCCGACGAGCCGAGCCGCTCGGCGGTCTCCACGGTCCAGCGGTACGGGGTCGCGGGGTCGCCGCGGGTGCCGACGAGGAGCATCTTGGGGGCGCTGAGGTCGCGCACCTTGTCACGGATGTAGTCGGTGCCCTTGGGGCGGCCGTAGCACATCAGCACCTGGGTGAGCCGGTACGGGCCGAAGATCGGCGACGCCTTCTCGTAGACGGCGCTCAGCTCGTCCATCTCCTTGGTGACCTGGGCGGCGGTGGGCCGGTCCGGGTCGTCGGCGCAGTTGATCGCCATCAGCGCGGCGGGAAGGTTGTCGATCGGGATGTCCGCCGGGTCCACGAGCCCACCGTCCCCCACGGTCTCCGTCCGCCGTAGGTCGGGCAGTGCGCCCGTGCCCGTCAGCTGAAGGAGCCCGCGGGCGTCGCCGTCCTGGAGGAGTGAGGCGAGGGCCCGTTCGAGGGTGGGCCACAGCTCCTCGGTGTACAGCGCCTGGCTGATGGCGGCGACGAGGTCCAGGCCCGTGAACTTCTGACCGGTGTCCATCGGCACCGGGTACTGCTCCACCGAATCGACGAGCTGGACGACCTCCTGCCTGGCGCGGCGCGGATCCTGCCCGAACGGGCAGGCCATGTCCTCGGTGCACCAGTTGAGGAAGTTCTCCAGGGCGGCCTGCTGCCCCTCGGCGCCCACCAGGGCCCGCTCGGACAGCGGCTCGGTGAGCGTGTCCACGCCGTCGAGCACCATCCGGCCCGTCTTCTTCGGGAACTGGGAGGCGTACACCGCGCCCAGGCGCGCCCCGTACGAGAAGCCGAGATAGTTGAGCTTCTTGTCGCCGAGGGCGTGGCGTATGACGTCCATGTCCCGCGAGGTGTTGACCGTGCCTATGTGGGGCAGGACGGGGCCGGAGTGCTTGGCGCACTCGGCGGCCTCCTTCCCCAACGCCTTGAGGACAGCCTGGGGGTCGCCGACGTCGACGGTGGGGTCCGTCGTGTCGGACGCCTCGTCGGTGCCCTGGCCGCAGCTGACGGGTGAGGACCGGCCGACGCCACGGGGGTCGAAGGTCACCACGTCGTAGCCCTTGGTGAGACCCATGAAGTGGGCGCCGGCGGCGGCGAGTGTAGAGATACCCGGGCCGCCGGGGCCGCCGAAGTTCAGCAGGACGGAACCCTGCGAGCTGCCCGTCGCGCGGTAGCGGGCCAGCGCGATGTCGAGCGTCCCGCCACCCGGGTTCGCGTAGTCCAGCGGGACGGTCACCTTCCCGCACCGCAGATCCTTGGGCATTCCCTCGCCCTCGCAGGCGGCCCACTTGATCTCCTGGCGGTAGAAGCGGGACAGGTCCGGGTCGGCGGCGGCGGTCGCCATCGATGGCACTCCCGCCGCGAGCAGGGCCAATGTCGCGACGGAGGCTCCGACGAACGCGAAGCGTTGGTGCACGGACACCATGCATGCCTCCCGGGACGCCCGGCGGCGGGCCGGGAATACCCCCTCAATCACGATAATCGGATGTCCGGGGGCACGCCTCTCGGTGAGTGGTCCGGGCCGTCGAGCCTTACTCTGCGTGCCCTTTACTCTGGGTGCCACACAAAGGCTCTCTCGGTAGTACGACATCGATCCTTCCGGTAGTTCGATAAGCGTGACGCTCGATGGGGTGAAAGCCCGATAAGCCATAACTCGAATGGCTCTCTCGGCGTTTTACCCGGTGCGGGCGAGTGCTCGCGACCATGTCTGGAAGGCAGGGAACCTATGAAACGGGTTGCCCGAAATGGTTTGATCGCCGCGGCCGCCGCCTCGGGCGCGCTGGCCGTGACGATGCCGGCGCACGCCGACTCCACGGCGGACGGCGGCACGGCGGGTTCGCCCGGGATGATCTCCGGCAACACCATCCAGCTCCCGGTGCACGTTCCCGTGAACGTGTGCGGGAACACCGCGAACGTGGTGGGGCTCCTCAACCCCGCGGTGGGCAACAGCTGTGCCAACGAGAGCGACGGCGAAAGCCCGCGCAGCGGTGGCCGAGGCCGGAGCGGGACGGACGGCGGTGCCGTCGCGAACAGCGGCGGAAAGGATTCTCCCGGTGTGCTCTCCGGCAACGGCCTGCAACTCCCGGTCCACGTCCCGGTGAACGTCAGCGGCAACGCCGTGACCGTGGTCGGCCTCGGCAACGCGGCCGTCGGCAACGAGTCCACGAACACCTCCGGCGACCGCCCCGACCACCCGGCCGAGCCCACCCCGAAGCCGCCCACGCCGCCCGGCGCGGCCGCGCTTCCCAGGACGCCCCAGCACACCCCGTCGCCCGCGCCCGCCGCGTCCCTCGCCCACACGGGTACGGACCAGACGGTGCCCGCGATCGCCGCGAGCGCGGCGCTGCTCCTGGGCGGGGCCGTCCTGTACCGGCGGTTCCGGCCCGCCGTGGTCCGCTGACCGGACGGTCCACCGAAGACGGAAGGCCCCACCGGGTCGGTCACCGGTGGGGCCTCGTCGTCGCGTCGGTGAGACTGACCGGCCTGCGTCAACGATGCATGTCGGCGGTCGGGAAGACATCGTCGCGCAGAATGCTGTAGCGCACGCAGTCGCGCCACCGACCATTTCGGAACGCCACACGGCGGAGCACGCCCTCGCGCGTGAACCCGGCCTTCTCCAGGGCGCGTTGCTCGGCGATGTTCTCCACCTCGGTGTCCGCCTCGATCCGCATCACGAGTGTGTGCGCGAACAGGTAGTGGACCAATTGCCGCTGGGCTTCCGTGCCCACACCCTTGCCGCGTGCCTCCGGCAGCAGGGTGATGCCCATGTTCCAGTAGTACGTGGTCCGGGTGGACGCGATCTTCCGCCAGGCCACGAAACCCAGCCGCTCGTCACCGCGTACCACCATCAGCTGGCCCGCGTCGTCCCCGAGCATGCGGTTCTGTGCCCACTGGCGCCGCCAGCGCCCGGTGTCCCACCAGCCGAACCACTGGAAGGACGCGGCGGCCTCGGGATCCGTCAGAAACAGCTCCAGGACCGACAGGTCGTCCTCGGCCACCGGGCGCAGAGTCACTTGATCGACGCTCATGGAGGGCAAGCCTAGGACGGATACGGACAACAGTGCGGTGACACGGGCCAGTTGATGGTCGGCCGAGCGCGGATCAGCCCTGCCGACTCCACCACCCGGTCGAGTGACGGCCGCTGAAATCCCGGCGGAGATCGGCAAAAATGCTGCGGGCGCGGCCGATCACCGTGCACCCGCACAGCGAGCGAACCGCGCACCCCCACACCCAGCGAATGGAGCACTCAGATGACCTCTCCAGGTCCCGAGGCCCTCGTCGTCACCCAGGCCTCGCTCGACGACTGGTCGGTGGTCGGCGGATGGGCGGCGGCCGAGGGGTGGAATCCGGGGCAGGCCGACGCCCAGAGCTTCTTCGCCCAAGATCCCGAGGGTTTCTTCATCGGCAGGATGGACGCGGAGCCGGTCTCGGCCGTCTCGGTCGTCAACTACGGTGCGGACTACGCCTTCCTGGGCTTCTATCTCGTACGACCGGATCTGCGCGGCCGCGGCTACGGCCTCACCACGTGGAAGACGGGCCTCGCCCACGCCGGCGGCCGGACCGTCGGCCTTGACGGAGTGGTCGCGCAACAGGACAACTACCGCCGTTCCGGCTTCGAACTCGCCCACCGCACCGTCCGGTTCACCGGAACCGTACCGGCGACGCGGATGCCCGGGGGAGTCCGGCCCGCCGAAGCGGCCGACTTCGCGTCCATCGCGGCGTACGACAGCGCCTGCTACCCGGCCGACCGCCCCCGCTTCCTGGAGCGGTGGCTCACCGGGCCGGGCCATCGGGCCTTCGTCCGCGTCACCGACGGACGGCTCACCGGCTACGCCGTGATCCGGCCCGCCCTCGACTGCCCGCGCATCGGACCGCTGTTCGCCGACACCGCCGAGGACGCCCGCGCCCTCCTCGTGGGGCTGGCCGTGGGTGCCCCCGGGAGTGAGGTCGCCGTCGACATCCCCGAGACGAACGCGGCGGGCATCGCCCTGGCCGAGGAGTTCGGCCTCGCGCCCTCCTTCGAGACGGCCCGCATGTACACCGGACCGGTCAGGCCGTTCGCCGGAGAGCGCGTCTACGGAGTCACCACGCTCGAACTCGGCTAGGGCCTGTCCGGCGGATCAGGTCGGAGGGAAGCAGCGGTGCCTTGTCGGCGCAGGTGAGCGGGGTCTGGTGCGTCGAGCTGCAAGGCGGAGGAGGGCGTCGACGCGATGGG